>JBDTXN010000115.1:0-9527 GCA_040006175.1 Gemmatimonadota bacterium
CTGCTGGCTGATGCCGAGCGCGCGCTGGAAGAGCGGCTCCGCCTGATCGAGCTCGTTTCGCGCGTAGTGAAGCGCCGCGAGGTTGTTGATGTTCTGAACCAGACCGAAGTGCTCGGGACCAAGCACGCGCTCGCGAATGGCCAGCGCACGGTGAAAGAGCGCCTCTGCCTGCGCGAAATCCTTCTGCTTGTACTTGAGCTGCCCGAGGTTACTGAGACTCGATGCCAGACGAACGTTGTCCGCGCCGAGCTTCGTCGCCTCGCGAATTGCCGCGAGGAACGACTGCTCCGCCCGGGCGAAGTCGCCGTCGGTGAAAGAAAGCCGTCCCGCCTCGTTCTCTTGTTCCCAGCGCGTCTCGATTGTGTCGTTCATTCTGCCTCCTCCGATAAGACGCGGAGGGGCGGCCGCTGTAACCGGATGAGCACGGCAAGATCCGGGCATGAACGAGCCGACACGATGAGCCGCTTGCGGTTTTTCTTCGGGTCTATATCTTCGGCTCCTCACTTCTGCCGAGCGTCTCTTATGCCCTCATCCAGCTCTCCCTCGTCGGCGGCGGCCTTCCCTGCTCTCCAACGCCTGACGCCCGTACTCGTGGTCGACTCGGTGAACGACTGTCTCCCCTTCTGGACCGAGCGTCTTGGATTCGAGATGACGAACCACGTCCCTTCCCCGGATGGCTCGAAGATCTTCGCCATCGTCGAGCGCGACGGCATCGAGGTGATGTATCAGAGCAAGGCGAGCGTGATCGAGGACGGCACCATCACGCACGCGGAGCTGGACGGACACTCGATAACGCTGTTCATCACGGTGCGCTCGCTCGACGACGTGGAGCGCAGACTTGAGGGAGCGCCCATCGTCAAGCCTCGTCACGACACCTTTTACGGCAGCACCGAGATCTACGTGAAGGAGCCGGGCGGAAATACGGTCGGTTTCGCGCAGATGAAGTGAAGCATGTACACGCTACTCACGGCCGGAACCCGATGGAGAGATACGCCTGGGTGTGATGCCGGACCGGTCCCGTGAGCGCGTATCCGATGCCGCCGAGCAGCCGCACGCCAGGCACGCGCACCATCCACACGCCCGGCGTCTGCCAGCTCCCCTCGATGCCGATCACCTGACTCGGTGCGCCCCCGAGCGCGCCGGCGTTCCCGATCCAGTAGTACGGTCGCCACACGGGTTCGGCGAGCGAGACGCGCAACGCCGCCGCGCTGCGCCCCGTCACAGTGGCGATCGGGAGCACCGGCATGCTGACGCGCTGTTCGAGCAGCGCAGGATTTACGAGCGGCGGCGTGAGTCCGCCGATCGCAAAGTCCTCATACGGGATGTCTTTCGAGATCCGTCCATACATTCCATCGACCGCGATCTCGTGTCCCAGGCCGCGCACCGAGACGGTGGCGTCGAGCATCACACGCGTGAAGCCCTCGCCACCGAGACTCCCTTCCGAGAGCGAGGCACCCGCTCTTTCGAACAGCTTCCAGTCGCCCGGCGTCTGACGCAGCGAGCCCCGAGCGCCCAACTGGACGAGAGCGCGGTGCATGGCGGACTCGAACACCGGATCGATCGTACCGTACGACGTGAGCGCGTGAAGGTCGAGCGCGTGCGAGCCGCGATCCGTGCTCAGCTCCGACCATAGCGTGGCGCCGCGATAGCGGGCGTCGAGTGATGCGGGCGCGCTGACGGTGCGATCTCTCGACGGGCGGTTGTCCGTGGCAAATGCCTCGACGCCGAACATCGGGCGGCTTCCACGAAACGCGGCGCCGAGCGATGCGCCGCGCCAGCTCGAGCCGGTGCCCCATTGGCCCTGCAGCAGCCACGTGAGCTTCCCCACGGGATCGGTGCCCGCAATCGCGAGCCCGGCCGCTTCCCCTTCGTTCGCCCAGCTCGCGGAGGCGAGAACGCGCTGCTCGCGCGGTCCGAGCCCGTAGCCGTGATCACGCGCTATGGCAGCGACATCGAGCGAGTCGAGGGATCCGCCTGGAGGCTGCAGCGCCACCCACGGATATCGCGCGCGTGCGGAGTCCGTGCGCGAGACCTCCTCGCGCGCGAGCGTCGAATCGAGCGCGACGCGCGCGATGTCGAGCCCGCGCGCGTGCAATCGGAGGAAGTAGATCGATCCGTTCGCGCCCACGTCGGGGTACAGCGCGGCGCCCGTGACGTTCGTGAGCGCCGAGCGCCCGCCGGTCGAGAGATCGATGCGCACGAGGTTCGCCGCGCCACCGGCTTCGCTCGTGACGACGAGCTCCGAGTCACCGGGCGCAAATACTGGCGTGTACTCACTCGCGCGTTCGTCGCCGACGAGCGAGATCGGCCCGCCTTCTGCCGGCATGATGCCCACGCGCCAACGATTTCGCATTTGCACCGCGAATGCGATCGCGCGGGCGTCGCGCGAGAAGCGTGGACGGTCGTAGCGTTCGCCCGGCGCATGCGCGGTGAGCGAGGTGAGCGCACCCGTCGCGAGCTCCACGCGCACGAGATCGCATCGCCCGCCCTCGCATCGGTCGGCCACGATGGATCCGTCGTGCGACACGTCAGCATGGCGGATACCGGCGCCGTGCGTGAGGCGCCGCACTGCTCCTGTTCTCCACTGCCACACGTACAAGTCACGCCGATAGATGCCGTCTCCGCGTGCAGCGAGCCCGCTCACGAGCACGCGCTCGCCGTCCGGAAAGAAGCGCGGCTCCGCGAACGACATGCCGCCGCGCGGCCCAAGTCGCGCAATCACCTCGAGCGGCGGCGCGCGCGGAGGCACGGCCGCAACGTCCTCGGGATCGCGCGCGTACGCGCGGGCCCGTGCGCGCGCAGCGCTGTCGTCGATGCGCCGCTGAAGATCGAGAATCACCACGCGCGGCGCGCGCTCGCGATCGCTCACCACGAACGCGAGGAGGGAATCGCCCGGCGAGATGGCGGGCGCACCGGTGGCCCAGTGCATTCGCTGGACGAGCGTGCCCTGTCCCGCGCGCGCCATCGTGTCCGCGCCCGACGCGAGCAGGGCCGGCTGCGGCCCGCCGGTGCTCGCGTCCAACGCATCGTGCGTCAGCCCCGCGGCAAATCGCCCGTACAGCTCATCCGGCGGAGCTCCGTAGACGCCGACGAACGCCTCGTTGAAGCTACGCGGCACGCGTGCAGACATTCGACGCCAGAGATGCACGACACTCGAGACGCCGTTCCGCGCAGCGAGCCATTCGAGAAACGCAGATCCGGCGAGGTACGCCATGTCGCCCCCCTCGAAGCGCGGAGAGCCGTCGAGCGCCGCGTAGGTGGGAAGTTGTCCCTCGATGGCCCACTGGCGCAGCACGGCCGATCGCATCGTCCCGTGCGGCCGGCCGATGCCGCGCACGACACGACCCTCGACGAATGTCGCGTAGCCTTCAGTTACCCAGCGCGGCGCCCGCAGTGCCACCGGGCCGAACTTGATCGGGAGTAGACGGGTGAGGCGGCGCACCGCAGGATTGCGCGACTCGCGCGTGAGATGCGCGATGTGTGCAAACTCGTGGATCGAGAGCTGATCGCCCCACGAGCCGTTGCCGAGCGACGAAGCGGGATCGGGTGGCGTGGGCCAAAGAAAGATCAGCGGATGATCGAGGAGCGGCAGCGCGAATCCGTTGGACACGTTGTTCGGATCCTCGACGATCACCGCCACTCGCTCCGATGGCGCGCTACCCACCAGCGCCGCAACCGCATCGTGCGCAGCGTCGATGCGAGAGGCGACGTCGCGCGTCCAGCTCTGCACATCGTCGGTGAAGAAGAAGCGAAAGTAGCGCGTGTCGAGCGTTCGCCAGGACAGATGGGGCAATGTCGTTTCCTGCGCCTCCACTCCTGGGGCGGCGAAGGCGGCCGCACAGACGATCGAGCATAGCAGAACGAAACGGGTCGCGACGCGATTCATGGCGCCAAGATGAGCGACTGCCGGCGATCGAACAACGATGCGGTTCACATGGGCGTGACTTTGTAGCATCTTCATGAGATGCCATCGGGAGGCGGTCGCATGGATGACGCGCAGATGCGGAAGATCGTCGAACTATTGCCCTACGGCGGATGTCCGCTGGCGGATGTTGCAACCGCGGGGCAGCCGGATGCCGCTGCGTGGGGCGAGCTGGCGAAAGCCGGATTCAAGTCCGTGATCGATCTCCGTGAAGCCAGCGAGTCGCGCGGTCATGACGAGCCGGGAGCGATCGCGCGCGCCGGCCTCACGTACATTCTCCTGCCCGTCAGTCACGAGTCGCTCGGCGATCGACAGTTCGATGCACTTCGCGAATTTCTTCGAGATCCGGGAAACCGCCCCGCGCTCGTGCACTGCCAATCCGCCAATCGCGTCGGAGCGCTCATGCTTCCATATCTCAGGCTCGACGAGCACATCCCGCTCGACACGGCACAACAGATGGCAAATGTCATCGGGCTTCGCTCGCCGGACTACGCGGCGCTCGCGCTCGACTACGTTCGACGCCACGCCTCCCTGGATGACTGATCGATGATCCTGCGCCGATTTCACGACCAGCAGCTCGCTCAGATGAGCTATCTCATCGGATGCAGCGCCACGCGAAACGCGATCGTGATCGATCCGATCCGCGATGCGGACATGTACGTCGCTGCGGCGGCCGCGGCACGGCTCACGATCACGCACGTGACGGAGACGCACATCCACGCGGACTTCGTCTCCGGCGCGCGTGAGCTCGTCTCGCGCACCGGCGCACAGCTGCTGCTCTCGGGTGAAGGGCCGCCCGAGTGGCGCTACCTGTTCGCCGAGAGCGACGGGGCGACGATCCTTCGCGACGGCGACATGTTCGACGTCGGCCGCATTCGGCTCACGGCGCGCCATACACCGGGACATACGCCGGAGCACCTTTCCTTTCTGGTGAAGGATGTGGCGACGGCCGACGAGCCGGTCGCCGTCCTGACGGGCGACTTCGTGTTCGTGAGCGACGTCGGTCGACCCGACCTGCTCGAGCGGGCGGCCAACGAGGCGGGCACGAAGGAGGCCAGCGCTCGACAGCTCTTCACGTCACTGAGCCGCATTCGCAAGCTTCCCGATTACCTGCAGATCTGGCCCGGACACGGCGCCGGCAGCGCGTGCGGGAAGGCACTTGGCGACATGCCCTCGTCCACCGTCGGCTACGAGCGCATGTCGAACTGGGCCCTCGGCGAGCGCGACGTGGACGCCTTCGTCGAGCGCGTGCTCGATGGACAACCCGAGCCTCCGGCATACTTCGGCGTAATGAAGCGGATGAACAGAGACGGTCCGCCGGTGTTGGGTCGCCGGGCGGATCCGCCGTCTCCGCCGCCGGACTCGCTCGCCGAGCTGGGGCTCGCGGGTGCGCTCGTGGTCGATGTGCGCGCTCCCGAGCGCTTCGCACGCGCGCACGTGCCCGGAACGCTGAACATTCCCTGGAGCGGGTCGTTCACGACGCTCGCCGGATCACTGCTGCCGTACGACCACGACCTCTATCTGCTCGCCGATGATCACGCCCATGCGTTGTCTGCAGCGCGCGCGCTCACGCTCATCGGACTCGATCGCGTTGCGGGCATCTTCAACGAGGACGCATGCATCGCGTGGCTCGACGGAGGACGCGCGCTCGGCCGCATTCGCCAGTTCACGCCGGAGCTCTTCCTCGAGCAGGCCGAGTCGAAGGCGGTGATGGTGCTCGACGTGCGTACCAAGGCGGAGTGGAACGCCGGACATCATCGCGCAGCGGAGCACATCCCGTTGGGAGACCTTCCGCGCGCGCTCGCGACGTTGCCGCGCGATCGGCCCATCGCGGTGTACTGCCAGCACGGCACGCGCGCCGCCGTGGCCTCGAGCCTGCTCTCCGCGGCGGGAATCGAAGCGGTGAATGTGCCCGGCGGCTGGGACGCGATCGAGGCGACTCGTCGCGCGGGCTGAGTCGCCGTCGCTCAGCCCATCGCGCGCTTGGAGAAGCTGCGCATGCCGAGCGTCCAGAAGATCGCGATGATCACGATCAGGGCGCCGCTCACCGCTCGCAGATCCATGTGAGGCATACCGGGCGTGAGTACGCCGCGCATCCCTTCCGCCACGTACACGAGCGGGTTGATGAGCACCGCGTACTTCATCGCCGGGAACACGGACAGATTCTGCCACGGGTAGTACGCACACCCGAAGAAAATCATCGGCGCGACGATCACGCTGAACATCAGTCCGATCTGTTGCGGACTGACGAGTGATCCCATGAGCAGCCCGAGCACCGAAAAAGCGGTAGCGCCGAGCAGGACGATGAAAATGACCAGGGCAAAGTGCGTCGCGGTGAGCCCCTCGATTGGTCCCATGATGAGCCGCGCGATCGGGAGCACGAAGAGCGCAGCTATCAGCCCCTGCACCACGCCGGCGACGATCTTTTCCAGCGCGATGAGCTGGATCGAGATGGGCGCGAGCAGGCGATCTTCGATCTCACGCGTCCAGCCGAAGTCCGCGACCATGGGGAGCGCCACCGACTGCACGCTCGAGAATGCCAGGCTCACCGCGAGCACGCCGGGGAGGAGCGCCGCCTTGTACGCGGCGCTCATGTAGCCCATGCGCGGCAGGAGGAGCCCAAACACGATGATGAACAGGAGCGGCTGCAGCGTAGTACGCAGCAGAAAGTACGGTAGCTCGCGACGCGCCACGCTGATGTCGCGACGGAGCAAGGCGAGGAATATTCTCCCGGCCGTGGCGCGCTGGGCGACGTCGGTGACGGCGGCGGTCATGTGAGCTGGCGTCCGGTGAGTGAGATGAACAGCGTCTCGAGGCTGGGCGGCGCGAGATGGATGTCGCGAACGCCGCGCCCGCGGTCGCTCGCGATCGTGACCAGCGCGGCGATGACTTCGCCGCCTCGATCGCTGTATACGCGGAGATTGTTGCCGCGCGCCTCGACGCTCGACACGCCCGGAATCGCGCGCGCGGCCGAGTCGAGCGAGTCGCTGCCGCCGTCGAGCACGAGCTCGATCATCGTACCGCCCGGAGCCCGCGCCTTGAGTGCCGCGGGCGTGTCGATGGCGAGGAGCCTCCCCTGGTCGACGATTGCGACGCGGTCGCACAGCTTGTCCGCCTCTTCCATGTAATGCGTGGTCATGACGATGGTGCGCCCCTGCGCATGCAGCTCGCGAAGAATCGTCCACAGGTCCAATCGCGCCTGCGGGTCGAGCCCCACGGTCGGCTCGTCGAGAAAGATCACGCGAGGCTCGTGGATGAGTGCGCGCGCGATCATGAGGCGCTGCTGCTGCCCGCCCGAGAGCTGATTCACCTTCGCCTCGGCCTTTTCCGCGATCCCCAGCTTTGCGAGCAGGTCGCGCGCGCGCACGTCCGCGACCGAGCGGCGAATGCCGAAGTACGCGGCGTGAAAGACGAGATTCTCGCGTACGTTCAGGCCGCTGTCGGGGTTCGGCCGCTGCGGAACGACGCCGATGCGCTGACGCACCAGTGTCGACTGGGTACGGACGTCGGCGCCCTCGATGATCGCCGTTCCGGACGTGGGAAGCACGCGCGTGGTGCAAATGCCGATCGTCGTGGTCTTGCCGGCGCCGTTGGGGCCGAGCAGTCCGAAGAATTCGCCGGATTGCACCTCGAGGTCGAGGGATTCGAGCGCGACGACCTCCACTCCAGCGCGCCTGTCCGCGGGGCTGCGGGACGCGTCCGACGCAATCGGTGGCGCGCCGCGTCCTGCCTTCGGCGGCGCGGTCGTGTACACCTTGCGAAGTCCCTGAGTGCGAATGGCGGCGTCGGTCACGGAAGGAATGTACATAGAGCGTGCGGATTGCAAAGCGAACGGGTGGCTCGCCGCGCGCGCACAGGATAACATGGTGGTTCCTTCTTCCCGACATTCCATGCGCCTCGCGCGTCTGCTGCTGCTTCTGTTGCTTGCTCCCTTCGCGCTGCGCGCGCAGGGCTCGACGCTGCTCACCCCGCAGCGGGTGTTCGACGGCACCGTCGTGCACGAGGGGTGGGTCGTGCTCGTGCAGGGCGACACGATCGTCGCAGCGGGTCCGGCGTCGTCGGTACGCGCGCCCACGAACGTCATCCGCATCGATCTCGCGGGTACGACGCTGCTGCCGGGGCTCATCGATGCGCACTCGCACGTTTTCCTGCATCCCTACAACGAGACTCCGTGGGATGACCAGGTGCTCCACGAGCCGCTCGCGCTGCGTGTTGCGCGCGCGACGAATCACGTGCGCAACACCCTGTTCGCGGGCTTCACGACCATTCGCGATCTTGGCACCGAGGGTGCCGCGGAAGCGGACGTCGGGCTCAAGCAGGCCATCGAGCAGGGGATAATTCCGGGCCCGCGCATGCTCGTCGTCACGCGCGCGATCGTCGCCACGGGCGCGTACGGCCCGAAGGGATTCGACCCACGGTGGTCTGTTCCGCAGGGCGCGGAGGAAGCCGACGGCGTGGACGCATTGATCCATGCGGTCCGCAGCCAGATCTCGAAGGGCGCGGACTGGATCAAGATCTACGGCGACTACCGCTGGGGTCCGAATGGCGAGACGCGCCCGACGTTTTCGCAGGATGAGGTGAATCTCGTCGTGCAAACGGCGCGCGCGAGCGGCCGCGCGGTCGCGGTGCACGCGTACAGTGATACCGCGATTCGGCGCGCGGTGCTCGCCGGCGTAGAGACCGTGGAACACGCCGACGATGCATCCGCGGCCACGCTGCAGCTCATGCGCGAGCGCGGCGTCGCCCTCTGCCCCACGCTCGCCGCGGGCGATGCCGTCGCGCAATATCGAGGCTGGAAGAAGGGTGTGGACCCCGAGCCCGAGATGATCAAGCATCGTCGCGCGACGTTTGCGCTCGCGCTCGCATCCGGCGTCACCATCTGCAACGGAAGCGACGTCGGCGTGTTCACGCACGGCGACAACGCGCGCGAGCTCGAGCTCCTCGTCGACTACGGCATGACCCCCATCGCGGCGCTACGAGCGGCCACCAGCGTGGACGCAAAGGTACTTCACCTCGACAAGAAGCTCGGCACGGTCAAGGCAGGGATGCTCGCCGATCTGGTGGCAGTCGCGGGAGATCCGACGCGGGACATTCATGCGCTGCGCCAGGTGGCGCTCGTGATGAAGGGCGGAGTGCTCTACAAGAAGCCCTGACAAGACGTTATAACACTAAGCCGTAACGAATCTTAGCGCTGGTTGCGCGCCCGATCGCGCGCTCGTCACCGATGATGATGCTGCCCTTCCTCGCACTCCTCTGCACTGTCGGCGTGCCCTGCGTTCGCCCCGTCGTTTCGGGCGACAGCATCGGCATGTCCGCCGCGCGCCTCGAGGCTGTCGATCGCGTGGTCGAGCGCGGCGTGGAGGCCGCCGGATTTCCAGGTGCCGCTGTCGTCATCGGTCGCGGCGATGCAACGGTGCTCTCGCGCGGCTACGGCACGCTCGATTGGCCAGCGCACAGTGCCTCCGTCTCTCCCGAGCGCACGCTGTACGATCTCGCCTCGCTCACGAAGGTTGTCGCGACCACATCCGCGGTAATGGTGCTCTACGACGAGCATCGCATCGAGCTCGACGCGCCCGTCTCACGCTATCTCCCGGCCTTCTCTCGC
>JBDTXN010000116.1:0-9489 GCA_040006175.1 Gemmatimonadota bacterium
GCCCCGCTTTCATTTGGTCACGCGCGAGCGATCAGCTGTTGCTGGATCCGTCGCCTGAATTCGACGCATTCATGGAGCCATTGCTTTCGCTAGCGTTCGAGTCGCCGTTCGAGCCGTTCTCGCGTGCGGCGCTTCCATTCCCGCGACCCTGCTTGCGGCCACGAGCCTCGCCGCCTTTGCGACCAATCTCCGACATGTGCTGACGATTGCGGCTGACCGATACTCCGCCCTTGCGTCCTGCGGCGCGAGCTTCGTCAGGAGAAAATTCATGAGCAGTTCCCTGCTCGTGCGCGGCGCGACCGCCCTTGCTGGCGATCTCACGCTGCTGGTCGGCGTCCATCGCGGCGAAACCGCGGTTGCTTCGGCTTTGGCCTTCCGTGTTGTTCGGCATCCTGCAAATCTCCAACGTGATAGGGAACGGTGGCAACACCCACTGCGTACGCATTAGAAGAGAAAAGCGTTCATTCTCCTCAATCGTGTTCGTGCAAACCCTGCTGGCTGTAACGTTTTGCAAAGAGCAGGCCGTTTCCGAGCATCCGAGTACGCGAAGATGAGAACAGCCGCATTTTCTTCTTCACGTCCATCCCTCCAGTCCCCCTGTTCAATCGATGACGATTCTCTGTACGATTGCGGACGCACCCAGCGCTGTCGCCAAAGTTGTCCTCACCTACGTGGACGCGCAACCAGATATTCCTCCCGCATAATTGGGAGCGCCTCGAACATATGTCAGTAGCGTCGAAGGACGCTGATGAGAGAGGCGACGGCCGCCGACGCGGTGACCAGCGGCAGAATCGTACCGAAAAACAGATTGCTCTTGCGGCCAATGATGATCTGATCCCCCGACCGAATCGGGGATGCGGTCCAGGGAGCCGCCGGATCCGAGAGATCGAGATGATAGGTGTGCTGGTCTCTCACCAGCGTCACCTTCCGCAGCTGCGCCTCCTGCGTCGGGCCCCCCGCCGCGGCGATGGCCCCTCCCAGCGTGAGCTCGCGCGGCACGGTATACAGTGCCGGAGTGCGCACCTCGCCGCGGACCACCACGCGAAATTCCGGCTGCACCACGAACTGCGGAGTGGTCGTGTACTGCGTCAGAAAGGCGCCGATGCGCGCGGTGACCGAGTCGAGCGGAATCTGCGCCACATGGAGCGCCTGATAGAGCGGGTGCTGAATCGTCCCATCGTCGGCTACGAGGAAGCCGCCGCTCAGCTCCGGGTTCCGCCACACCGCCACCTTCACGGAGTCGCCCGGCCGCAGCATCGCCGGCGTATTGTCCGGAATCACATCGTTCGTGCGCTTCGGAGGAAGACATGCGGCCATCGCGAGCGAGAGCGCGATCAGCGACCCACGGACCATGCGAGTGGAAGTCATGCTCGTCGGTTGGAGAATTCGAAAGCTGGCTCGCGCATCGGATGATGTGCAGTCCGGCAACCGGACATCACGTGGCCCGTGCAGGACGTACGCGCCGCGACAGATGCTTGAGCAGGAGACGAACGGGACGAAAGATGTAGTAGACCCCGTGCAGGGCACGGGGCAATCCCAGCAAAGCTATGTCGGCGGGATGTGGTGTCGCGAGGACGTGCCAAGTATAGCGAATCCGGTCGCGCTGGCGTTCGCGCGCGCGAAGCTGCACGCGGAAGTCGAGGGCCGGCTCGTCCCCCGCCTCGCCCCGCAAGCGCCGCGCGAACAAGTCACTGAGCGCGGCGGCCTCCGGGTCGGGACTTCTCCCCCGAGATGCTGGCGCGGTCAGCGCGCCGCCGTCCAGCAACGACTCCACCAGCAGGAGCCCGATCTCGACCATCCGCGCGGCTCCGTTCTCCCGTGCGAGGGTCCACACCCGCTCCCAGTTCGCGCCCGGAAATACACGGAGCGCGCGCTGGAAGTCGCACAGCCAGCTCAGTCGCCCCCAGGAGTGCTTGCCGCCATGCATGCACAGGTACAGCAGCATCTGCTCGACGCCCAGCGTGTGCATCGCCACGCCGCCGATACTCACGCGCTGGCGATCCTGCCACCAGTGCCGCTCGAACGCGTCGTGCGTGAGCGACCGATTGTTCAGCGACCAGTGCAGCTCGATGGTCGCTCCGGTTGCCGCATTCACGAGCTGCTCGTGGTGTCCCGACAGCCGCGCCGAGGCTCGCTGTCCCTCGTTGTACGCACTCACCGGCGCGTAACCCAGCGAGAGCAGCGCCCTGCGCGCTCCCTCCACCTTATCCCGGTGGACCAGAATGTCGAGGTCTTCATATTGCCTCAGCGAAAGGCTCCCATACACGAGTACCGCGAGCGTGGGACCCTTGAAGGGCATGGGGTCGGCGCCGAACGCGATCAGGACATGCACGGCGCCCACCAGCTCCCCGGAGAGCTGCAGGCTCCGCATGACGCCCTGCTGTGATCTCGTGCGGAGCTCCGCGAGAGCAGTCGCCGGCACGACGCCGGATGCTCCGAGCGCCAGCTCCTGCGCGACCAGCGGTACGAGCGCATGCCGGGCGGCAAGCGCGATGAGCTCCGGCCAGTCCCCCACTTCGCGCGCCGCACGCGTCAACCGCTCGGCAGCCCCGCCCGTATCATCGCCCGCAGCGCACTGCAACAGCAGCGAGATCTCCGGCCGCACCTGCGCGTGGCTCATCTCGAGCGCACGCGCCGGCTACGCTTCGACCTTTTCGTCGTGGTAGTCGTAGTAGTAATAATAGCTGCCGTACTCGGGCACCTTGTGGTCGGGATCGTTCAACACCGCACCGACGACGTGCGCTCCGACGTTGAGCAGTCGCTGCAACGCTTCCTGCGCTGCCTCGCGCTCGGAGTATCCAGCGCGCAACACGAGTAGAACACCGTTGGCCATGCTGCCGAGAATCAGCGCGTCAGCCGCGACGTGCACGGGGGGCGTGTCAAGAATGACGATGTCGTACTGCCCCGCCAGCGAGTCGATCGTGGTTCGAGCGATCGCGCTTCCGAGCAGCTCCGACGGATTCGCGGGAAGAAGTCCGGCCGAGATGACCCAGAGATTCTCGATTGCGGTCTGTTGCACCACCTGCTCCACCGTTGCCTGCCTCGCCAGAAGCTGCGAGAAGCCGGGCTCGCGCGACACGGCGAACAAGTTGTGCACTCGCGCCTTTCGCAGGTCGCAATCGATGATCAGCACGCGCATGCCCTGCTGTGCAAACGTCACTGCGAGATTCGCAGCAGTGGTGGTCTTTCCATCCTTCGGGGACGGGCTGGTGATGACGATCGTGCGCAGCGTCTGGATCGCCTGCGAGAAGATCAAGTTCGTGCGCAGGGTGCGATATGCCTCCGCTCCGATCGATCCAAAGTCCGTAACGGTGATCAGCGAATCGTTTCCGGCCCGGTCGCGACGCGCCGTTATGCCGGGCAACCTGAGCCCCCGGCCGAGAAGGCCACCCCTGCCATTGTTTGCGGCGATCTGTGGAATGACGGCGAGACCGGGGACGTGCAGCATCGTCTCAATGTCGTCACGCTTGCGAATCGTCGTGTTGAGACGCTCGACGAGCACGGCGGCGCCGCCTCCGAGAATCAGGCCGATGATCAGCCCCGTCAAAATCCGGAACAACGCTCCGCGACCAACGGGAGCCTCTGGCTGCGTCGCGAAGTCCACGATCTCTACCTGGCCGACTTCCACGGCCTCGGAAATTCGCGCGCGCTGATATTCCTCGCGTAACTGATCAGCCATCTTGCGCGCCGTTTCCACACGCTGGAGCAGCCGCGCTTCGACCGCCTGCACGGCCGGGAGCTTCTGCATCTGCGCCGAGTTGCGTGAGCGCAGCGCATCGAGCGATGCGAGACGGGCATCGAGCGCGTCGACGTTGCTGCGCACGGCGGAGAGAAGGCTCGCCTGTGTGGCGTTGATCAGCGTGTCGAGCTTCATCACATCCGGGTTGCTTTTCGCCGACGAGAACGCGCCCGTCGTGAGCGAATCGCGACGCACGCGAAACTGGATGTATTGACCAAACAACGTGCCGACGACTGTGTTCTGTGCGATGCCCGGTGACGCGAGCAGCGCGTCGATCTTCTGGTTGTGCGTGTCTATTGCGCCATTCTGCAGCTTGTCCAGGAGCGTCTGCAGCGTGTTGCGGTCCGCCGAGAGCTGCTCGCGGGTGACGTCGAGCGACATCAATCCTGTTTGCTCCGCCGCGACGCGCGCATCCGAGCCATACACCTGCACCTCGCTCCGATAGTTGCTCAGCGCCATCGTAGCATCGGCGAAGAGCGAATCGGTCTGCTTGAGCTGCTCCTGGATGAACTCGCGGCGACGGCGTGACTGCTGCTGCGCCATGTCCGCGTTCACGGCCTTGTAGGATCCCACAATCGAATTCGCGACCTGCTGCGCAACGAAGGGATCATTTGCGCGAAAGGTGACATCCACGACGTCCGTGCTCTTTCGAGGACGTGCATCCACGCCATCGAGGAGCATTCCCGCCGCGTTGTACTTCGAAAGAATGCCGATGATCGCTCGGTGATGCTCCGGCCGGCTCAGCACCGCGAAGCTCACTCCGGCCACTGACACCGGCTGGCCATAGGTGACCGTGAGATCGTGCCCCCCTTCACTCACCGTGTAGCTCTTTGGCTCGAAGTCCAGCGTGAGCGCGGTAGGCCGAAGGAGCGTACTATCGACGCTCACATTGCCGATGTCGCCGGCCGAGAAGCCCTCGGGGTAGAGGATGAGCCCGAGCGGCTGGCGCCGAACGGCTTCCGCTGCAACCTCTCGGCTCTTGAGCACCTGGATCTGCGAGAGCACCGGATCCACAGTGTAGCTGCTTCCGATGTTGTCACGCGGCGCGTCCGCAATGCCGCCGCTGATCGCGTTGCGCGAGTCGGCGATGCGGACGGATGCTGAAGCGAGGTACACCGGCTTCGCGGTATACGCAAAGTACCCGGCGATTCCCGCACCCGCCGCAGCAATGAGCAGTACGAGCCAGCGCCGGCGCCGTACGATGGCAAGGATTTCCTTGAGATCGCCCATGTCGCCCGTGCCAGCCGGATGCGTTGGATCCGGTGTAGTCAGCACACGCGGCCACGATCCCGGGCCGGTGAGCGCGCTCGAGGGGGTAGTGCCGCCGGAAGGAATGAGCTCGGACATCTGGTTGTGTCTAAGTGTCAGCTACTGGGCGAGATAAGCGACGTCGCGTCAGGGTAACGTTACTGCGACGCCCGCCGGTTGTCGACGAATGAGAGTATTTCCCACTACTATGACATCCATCCTCGTACGAAGGAAACAGTCGAGGGCCTGCTCGGGCGTGTCGACGATAGGCTCGTTCTCATTGAAGCTCGTGTTGAGCACCACCGGCACTCCCGAGATCTTCGCAAACTCGCTGATCAATCGATAGTACCGTGGGTTTGTGCGTTCGCTCACGGTCTGGAGCCGGCCGCTCCCATCCGCGTGCGTGATCGCCGGGAGCACCGCCCGCTTCGACGGCTGAACCGCGTAGACCTGCTGCATGAATGGATCAGGGGCCGCATCCACGAAATACTCGTGCAGCGCTTCCTCGAGGATCGATGGGGCGAACGGGCGAAATTTTTCGCGAAACTTGATCTTCGTGTTGATGAGATCCCGCATGTCCGGACGCCTGGGGTCCGCCAAAATGCTGCGATTTCCGAGCGCCCGCGCCCCCCACTCCATGCGCCCCTGAAACCAGCCGACCACGTTCCCCTCGGCGATCAGCTCCGCCGCGCGCCGGCAGACGTCACCCTCATCATCGAAGGTCTCCTGATCGTACGTCCAATCCGCATCGTCACGCGCGTCGACAATGGGCGAGACATCGGCCGCTGGATAGAACGTTCCCCAGTAGCCGTGCTCCATGACGAATCCGCGCGGCTGCTCCAGCACCTGATTCCACACGTAGTACGCCGCGCCGAGGGCGGTGCCGTTGTCGCCCGACGCTGGCTGAATGTAGAGCTCCGTGAACGGCGTGTTCGCACGCACCTTCCCGTTCGCAACGCTGTTCATCGCGCACCCGCCGGCCATGCACAAGCGTGGATTCTTCGTCCGCTCCCACAGCGCGTTCAACACATGGAAGGCGCACTCCTCGTACACCGCCTGGAGTGACCGCGCGAGATTCTCGTGGCGCTTCGTGAGCGGCTCGTCCTTCTGGCGCGCCGGGCCGAGGAGCTGCTCGAGCTTCGGCGAGTACACGCGGCCGAGGGTGGGATAGCCATCGCTCCACTCCATGTCGACGCCTTCGTTCCAGTGCCGGAAGTAGTCGAGCGAGAGCTCGAAGGAGCCGCCCGACTTCAGCTTCACGAGCTTTCGCAGCTCGGCGACGAGCTCCGGTTCCCCATACGGTGCGAGCCCCATGATCTTGAACTCGTCGCCGTACCCCATGAAGCCGAGGTACTGCGTGACGGCGGTGTAGAGCATCCCGAGCGAATGCGGAAAATACACCCGCTCCAGCACGTCGAAGTGATTGCCCTTGCCCACCGCCATGGAGGTGCTGACGAAATCACCGAAGCCATCGATGGCGCAGATCGCCGCGTCCTCGAACGGCGACACGAAGAACGCGCTCGCGAGATGTGATGGATGATGCTCGACGAAATGCAGTCGCGGTAGCTTTTCGACCGGCAGCTCGAGCGCCTCGGCGAGCGGCGCACGGACATCACGCAGCTTGCCGGCGTTGCGCAGACGGTCGCGAACGATCGCGAGGTTTGGCCGCTTCGTGATCGTGAACAGCGCCTTGCGCGCGAGATTCGCCTTTGGATCCCGGCTGATCGCGATGTGATCGATCTCGCGTCCGGAGATCCCCGCCATCTCGAGACAGCGTTGAATCGAGAGTGTCGGAAAGCCGGCCCAGTGCTTGATGCGCCGGAATCGCTCTTCCTCGATCGCAGTGAGAAGCTGCCCGTCCTTCAGGAGGACGGCCGAGACGTCGCCATGGTAGGCGTTGATGCCGAGAACGTACATGCTCTTTTGCTCTACTCAGGCGGGAGGATGCGAGCTGGCGTAGCGATACATGTCGAGAAGCTGCGTGCCGATCGCATGCGGTGAAAAGTATCGGGAGACGAGCGCTTGCCCCTGCTTTCGGCACCGCTCGCGCAAGACACGATCGTCGAGCGCGGCGACGACCGAGTCGGCAAGCGCCGACGGCGAGGGGTCGCTGACTATTCCGAGCGAGTGCTCGCTCACGAAGGCAGAGAGCTGCACCTCGGGTGAGATCACGACGGGAACGCCGCAGGCGAGCGCCTCGAGCACGGCGACGCCGAAATTCTCGTGCTGCGATGGCAGTACGAACACGCGCGCACTCTGGAGCAGCGACTGTTTGGCATCACCGTCGACGTATCCGGCGAAGGTCACCGAGTCTCCGAGCTGTTCTGCTCGCGCTCGCAGCTTGCCCACGTACGACGGCTCGCCGTCGCCAGCGATCACGAGCCGTGCGTTCGGACGTCTCAGCCGAATCGCGGGCCACGCATCGAGCAGCATCTCCACACGCTTCACGGGATGCAGGCGAGAGAGAAAGAGCACCCTCTGGGTATCACTCGACGCAGGACGGGGGCTCCCGTTCGTCGAGCTGTCGAGCCACGGCGGAGGAATGACACAGGCACGGGTGCCCCAGTCGATATTCTGCCATGCCGACTCCGCGCGCTCGACGTCCGTCGTGAAGTGAACTGCGGACACGCGCTCGAGATTGGGACGATCGAGCAGCCATCGATAGAGCTGCTTGAGCGTGCCCCGGCGGTGCGCATAGGTGTAGCGCGAGAGCGTGCCGAACGGGCGGATCACGACGGGCCATCCCGAATGTACGCACGTGCGAGCCGCGAGCGAGCTCACGGGATTGAGAAGACCATGAATATGCACCACGTCGAAGCCCGCGCCGTTTCGCCTGAGCCATGACTGGAGATCGGTGGACGCGAGGAAGGCACCACGCCCGTACGTGCGAAATGAATATACGCGGGCTTCCGGCAGCATCTCGGTGAGCCATTTGTCGCCGGCTGTCGGCGCTGGCGCGGCGATCGCGATCTCCGCGCCTTCGCCGATCGCGGCGCGCGCGTACCCTGCGAGCGAATACGTGGGTCCGCCGTACGCACGAGCGATGCTCGGTGCCACGTGCAGCACCTTCACGAAAAGGAGGCGGAGAGAATCGGCGCGAGCCGCTCGCAGTATCGATCGAAGGTGAACTCGCGCTCGAACAGCACCGCGCCCGCCGCACCGAAGCCGGCACGCAGCTCCGGCGAGCGAAGGAGCGAGATGATCGCCTCCGAAAGCGCGCTTCCATCGCGCGGATCCACGAGCAGCCCCGTTGCCCCATTCACTATGACATCGGTGGCCGCGTCGGTCGTGCCGCCCACACACGGCAATCCGGCCCGCATCGCCTCGAGGTAGACGAGACCAAATCCCTCTCCGCGGCTCGGCAGTGCGAAGAGCGCGACGCGCTCACGAAGGGCTGCCAGCGTGCCTTCTGGAACGAAGCCCAGAAAGAGCACGCTGCCAGACACGCCGAGCGACTGCGCTTTCTGGCGCAGTCGCGTGAGATCGTCGCCCTGTCCGGCAATCACGAGCTGCGCGCCCGGAATCTGGGCGACTATCGTGCTCCAGCACTCGAGCAGCTCGTCGTGACCCTTGTACCGCTCGGCGCTGCTCATGCGGCCGACAACGAGTACGCTCTGCTCCCGTATTTGATCGAGCATCGCTTGCTCGAGCGATGTAGGGACGGGCACATCGGGAAGCAGTGCGAGCGGGCAGGCGACGATTGATCCGATGTCGGGGTGAGTCGCGCGCACGCGCGATGCCGTGTATTCGGAAATTGCGAGGCGCAGCGTGGCAGAACGAAGCGTGCGCTTGCGATCTTCGGTGAGCGCAGGATCCCACGCCTCGATTCCGCACAGGAGCACCGCATATGGTCGACGCAGTGAGCGCGGCACCGCGTTCTGGGCGCGTGCGATGCCGACGTGATTGAACATCCACCATCCGCCGCGATCGAGCAGCTGCGCGAGGCCGAGGCTGAGTGCAAAGCGAAGCTGCTCCACCCCCGAGGGGTGACCAGTGACCGCAGGCGCGAGCTCCAGAATGTCGAGCGAGGCGCGCGTGATCGCGCTGAGCGCTCGCTCGAGCAACAGTCCCGCGAACGCGACACCATCGCCGCCCTGCTTGCGCGTGATCACGGCGAGCGACGGGCGTCCGATCCCTTCTAGCACTGCGCGATCAATTCGTGCGTGGGTGCGACGCGAATGTGCGAAGCCTGCCGGCGAGAGGAGGGCCAGTGCGCGTGTTCGCCATCCCCGAACGCCGTATCGTTCGCAGCACGAACCAGAGCGCCGCACCATTCAGAATCAACCCGCCGAAACCCAGCGAAAAATCGGACTCGATGTTGGCGAGAGGGATGAGGATGACGACACCAACGAGCGAATGCAGTGAGTCCTGTCCGGGATTGTTGACAGCTCGTTCGAGAACGAAGTAGATCAATCCCACCAGAAACATCCCTGCAATGACTCCCGCAATCCCGAAGTTGGCGTAGAACTCCACGAGAATGGGCAGATTGAGCGCGGTGTTGG
>JBDTXN010000117.1:0-9419 GCA_040006175.1 Gemmatimonadota bacterium
GTGGCACGCGCCGTCGCGGGCGAGCCGCTCATTCTGCTTGCCGATGAGCCGACCGGAAACCTCGACTCGACGAACGGCGAGGCCGTGATGGAGCTGCTGCGCGACCTCCACCGCCAGGGCGCCACGATCATCATGGTCACACACGACCCGCGGTATGCGCGGCACGCGGACCGTTCGATTCATCTGTTCGATGGGTTGATCGTCGAGGATCTGAACCAGGAGCAGGCGGCGCGCGACGAGGCTCAGCTGCGCGAGTCGGGCTTCGAGGTGAGCTGACCCATGGAAGCCTTCGTTCGCGATCTGCGCTTCGCGCTGCGCATGTTGATCTCGCGTCCCGCTTTCACCGTGCTCGCGGTCGTGTGCCTCGCGCTCGGCATCGGCGCGAGTGCGGCGATCTTCAGCGTCGTGAACGGAGTGCTGCTCGAGCCCTTGCCATATCCGAACGCGGATCGGCTCATTGCCTACGGCTCCAGCCGCGGCAAGGTCACCATCGGATCCCTCTCCGCACCCGATTTCGTGGACATGCGAGCGGGGGCGAGCAAGGCGGATCTGGCAGTGTACACCGACGAGTCCTTCAGCCTGCGCAATACCGATGCGGCCGTTCCGCTGAATGGAGCACGCATCTCCTCGAACCTCTTTCGCGTGCTCGGGGTGGACCCGATGATGGGGCGGAGCCTCTCGCCGGAAGAGGAGCTGCCGAAACGTGATCACGAGGTGGTGATCAGCTACGGCGCGTGGCAGCGGCTGTTCAACGGAGATCCGAAGGTCGTCGGCCGTTCGGTACGTCTCAACGCTTCCGACTACGCCGTGATCGGCGTCATGCCGAAGGGATTCACCTTTCCCCTTCGCGCCGTCGACGTGGATGCCTGGGTGCCGCTCACGCTCGCCGGCGATTCGACCTTTGCCGAGCAGCGCGGCGCGCACTTCCTGAGTGGAGTCGCAAAGCTCAAGTCAGGGGTGACGATCGCTGCAGCGACATCGGAGCTCCAAATGATTGCCAACAGACTGGCGGCGTTGTACCCGGCCACCAATCACGATCGGAACGTCATGCTGAAGGGGCTGCAGGAGAGCATCGTCACCGGCTCCCGCACCTCACTGCTGGTGCTTGCCGGCGCCGTTTGCTGCCTTCTCCTCATTGCCTGCGCCAACGTCGCGAACCTGATGCTCGCACGCGCATCGCTGCGCTCCAAGGAAGTAGCGGTGCGCACGGCGATCGGCGCGAGCCGCACCGTCATCCTTCGCCAGGTGTTGACGGAGAGCGTACTGCTGGCGGCGATAGGCGGAATTGCCGGCCTGCTGCTCGCGGTGTGGGGCACCGATCTGCTGCTCGCGCTGGCGCCTCGCGCGCTTCCGCGCGTCCACGAGATCGGGCTCGATTGGCGAGTGCTGGCGTTCACGGCGTTCGTGACTATCGCTACCGGGCTGCTCTTCGGACTCATGCCCGCGATTCAACTCAGCTCGGCCGACCTCAACGGAACGCTGAAGGAAGGCGGACGATCCGTTACGGGCGCGGGCAGCGCGAACCGCACGCGATCCGCGCTCGTCATCGCCGAGGTAGCGCTATCACTGATCCTGCTGGCCGGCGCGGGCCTGTTGAGCGCAACCTTGCTGCGACTGCAGAAAGTGGATCCTGGCTTCGATTCCGCGAACGTGCTGACGGCCGAGACGTCGCTGCCTGAATCCAAGTACAAGACGGATGCGCAGGAGATTGCGTTCTATGATCTGATGCTGGACAAGATTCGCAGCATTCCGGGAGTCCTCTCCGTCGCCGGCGTGAGCATCCTCCCGCTCAGCGGGAACAACATGATGATCGGCTTCTCTCTCGAGGACGAGCCGCGCGGCAATGGCGTTCCGCCCGCACACGGCGAGATGCTCGATGTCGTCACATCCGATTTCTTCTCGACGATGAAAATCCCGCTGAAGAGCGGGCGTCTGTTCGTCGCGAATGAGGATTCGGTGCCGTTGGTGTTCATCGTCAACGAGGCGTTCGCCAGGAAGTACTGGCCGGGGCAGAACCCCATCGGCAAGCGCGCGTCGATCGGCTACAACAGTGACTCGCTGCGTGTGCTCGTCGGAGTCGTCGGCGATGTGCATCGCTCGGCGCTCGACCAGGACGCCGCGCCCGCGATGTACCTGCCGCACCGCCAGGCGGCGTTCAACGCGCTGACGCTGCTCGTGCGCACGCGCGACAACGCGACGAACGTCCCGGCCGCATTGACGCGCGATCTCGCGGCACTCGACCCGGACCAGACGCTCGGCAAGATCCGGCCGATGCAGAAAGTGGTCGAGACCTCGCTGGCGCCTCAGCGCTTCAGCGCATCGCTGCTCGGTATTTTCGCGATGATCGCGCTCGCGCTTTCGGCCGTCGGAATCTTCGGGGTGATGAGCGCGATGGTGACGCAGCGCACCCGGGAGCTCGCCGTACGGCTCGCGCTTGGCGCGCATCCGCGCAAGGTGCTCCAGCTCGTGCTCTCCCACGGCGCCACGCTGGCGGGCATCGGCATCGCCATCGGCTTGTTCGGCGCCTTTGCACTGTCCCGTGTCGTGGCAGGGATGCTGTACAATGTCGCGGCGACGGATCCCTTCACGCTGTTCAGCGTCTCGATGCTTCTCGCGGCCGTTGCGCTCCTCGCGTGCTACATTCCTGCGCGGCGTGCGACACGGCTGGACCCGATCATCACGTTGCGAGAGGAGTAGTCGCGTGTTGCGCTTGCCCTTCCGGATTTCAGGGAGAGATGCTTCGTGATCGCAATCAACGGCGATGGCGGAAAGGATCGTCCGTCCCGCATCCTCATTGCGGACGACCAGTCCGACGTGCTCGAGGCGCTGCGCCTCATGCTGAAGGGGCGCGGCTTCGAAATCGTCGTCGCGCGCTCCGTCGCGGAGATTCTGACCGCGGTGGAGACGCGCGCGCTGGACGCGGTTCTGATGGACCTCAACTACTCGCGCGACACGACGTCGGGAATGGAGGGTCTGGACATCCTGCCGCGACTTCAGGCCGCGGACCACACCATGGCCGTGATCGTGATGACCGCGTGGGGAAGCGTCGATAGCGCCGTGGAGGCGATGCGGCGCGGCGCGTGGGACTATATCGAAAAGCCCTGGGACAACTCACGGCTTCTCACCACGGTGAACTCGCAGCTCGAGCTCTCGCGCGCGCTCCGGCGCTCGCAGCGGCTCGAGGGTGAGAACGAGGTCTTGCGCGGCGAGGGCGCGCCCGAGATCATCGCGGACTCCCCGCGCATGCGGCCGGTGCTCGAGCTCATGTCGCGCGTGGGACCGTCGGACGCGAATGTGCTGATCGGCGGTGAGCACGGAACGGGGAAGGAGCTCGCCGCGCGATGGCTGCACGCGATCTCGCCGCGCCGGAACCACGCGTTCGTCGCCGTGAACATGGGCGGACTGTCCGAGGGCGTGTTCGAGAGTGAGCTCTTCGGCCACGTGAAGGGTTCCTTCACGGACGCGAAGAGCGACCGCATGGGGCGCTTCGAGCTCGCCGATCGCGGCACACTCTTCCTCGATGAGATCGGAAATCTGCCGCTGCACCAGCAGTCGAAGCTCCTGCGCGTGCTCCAGGCGGGAGAGGTGGAGCGCGTGGGCGACTCGCGGCCGCGGCAGGTGAACGTGCGCGTGCTCGCGGCGACGAATGTGGACTTGCACGCCGAGGTGGAGGCGGGGCGCTTTCGTGAGGATCTGCTCTTTCGTCTCAACACGATCGAGATCCAGCTCCCGCCGCTGCGCGAGCGCCGCGACGACGTGGCGCCACTCGCGAACTACTTTCTGCGCAAGCATGCGCAGCGCTATGGAAAACCACTCGCTTCATTCGATAACGCGGCGATGCAGGCGCTGCTCGAGCATTCCTGGCCCGGAAACATTCGCGAGCTCGATCACGTCGTCGAGCGCGCCGTGTTGCTCGCGCAGGGAGAACAGGTACGCGCGATCGATCTTGCGCTCCGCGCGGGCGCGACATCCAACGCGCGGGCCGAGGAAGTGACGCTCGAGGAAGCGGAGCGCGTGCTGATTCAGAAGGCGCTCTCGCGATACGACGGTAATGTGAGTCACGCCGCGAAGGCGCTCGGGATCAGCCGCAGCGCGCTGTATCGCCGCCTGGCCGCACATGGGCTCTGACGAGCGGCGGCACCGCAAGCGACTCACCCACGAGTCACGCGTCTTTGTTCTCGCCCTCGCCGCCGGCGGTGCGGGAAGTGGTACGGCGCTCCTGCTCCTCTGGTTCGGCGACTACGACGAGAAGATTCGCTGGACGCTGACGATGTTCGTCGTGTTGTGCTGGCTCGCATTCGCTCTCGCGGCGCGCGAGCGCGTGGTTCGCCCACTGCAGACGATCTCGAACATGCTGGCTGCTCTTCGCGAAGGCGACTTCTCCACGCGGGCGCGTGGTGCGCGCGACAGCGATGCGCTCGGCCTCGCGCTGCTCGAAGTGAACATGCTCGCTGCCACGCTTCGCTCGCAGCGACTGAGCTCCCTCGAGGCGACGTCGCTGCTGCGTACGGTGATGGAGGAGATCGATGTCGCGATCTTCACCTTCGATGGATCCCACCGCTTGCGATTGCTCAACCGCGCGGGAGAGCGCCTGCTCGCACAGCCGGGAGAGCGCCTGCTCGGTCGCACAGGCGCCGAGGTCGGCCTCGAGGAGTGCCTGAGCGGGGACGCGACCCGCACGGTCGACACGATGTTTCCCGGCGGCGCCGGACGATGGCAGCTGCGACGCACGACCTTCCGCCAGAGCGGCCAGCCGCATCAGCTGGTGGTGCTGTCGGATCTGAGCAAGGCACTCCGCGACGAAGAGCGCCTGGCGTGGCAGCGCATCATCCGCGTGCTTGGCCACGAGATCAACAACTCGCTCGCGCCGATCAAGTCGATTGCCGAGAGCCTGCAGTCGCTGATGGATGCTCCACGGCGGGACGCGGAGTCGGAGGACGACGTGCGGCAGGGACTGGCCGTGATCTCGAATCGCGCCGGCTCGCTCAGCCGCTTCATGACCTCGTACGCCGTGCTCGCCCGACTGCCCGGCCCGCGACACGCGACTGTCGACGTGACGAGCTGGGTGCGGCGCACCGCGAAGCTCGAGACGCGGCTTCACGTGGATGTGCAGGAGGCACAGCAGATCAGCATTGTCGGCGACAGTGACCAGCTGGACCAGCTGCTCATCAATCTCGTGCGCAATGCGGCGGACGCTTCGATCGAGACTGACGGAGGTGTCGCTGTGGGATGGGAGCAATGCGGCGCGTGGCTGCATCTCTGGGTGCGAGACGAAGGGTACGGAATCGCGGACAGCTCCAACCTGTTCGTACCCTTTTTCACCACGAAGCCCGACGGCTCGGGGATCGGGCTGGCGCTGAGCAGGCAAATCGCCGAGGCACATGGGGGCTCGCTCACGCTCGAGAATCGCGCGGACAGGGAAGGGTGCGAGGCGCTGCTGCGGCTGCCCATCGTGTGACGAACAGCCGCCGCAAGCACCGCTGACAGCAGCTAGTGGACGACGCTGCCATCGCCTCCGTGGTCGTCGCCTCCGTTGTCGTCGCCGCCCTCAAAGCCATCGTCGCCGTGGCCATCATCGCCCTGGTGCTCGTTGTCCTCGAACGCGTGAAATGAGCGGCGTATGTTGTCGTTCACGACCTGTTCGTTCGCGCCGTTGGCGTTGGCGCTCGCGGGATCGATCAGGTTGCCGCTGCGATCGGTGAACCACCGATCGATGCTCACGTGCACAGTGACCGTCGTCGCGCTGCTGCCGACGGTAATCGGCGGATCGAATACGAGCTCCAGCGAGGCGTTCGGAGAACCCGTGTAGGTGAAGGGCGTTCCATCGAACGTGCCGGTGACGCGCACGCTCGCGTTCGCAAATTCGGGGTGAGCGGTGAGGAATGCAGCGCCGCCGTTGTCATCCGATCGAACCGCACGAATCTTCGCCTCGAGCGCCTGATAGGTGCCGGCGGGCAGGTCGAGCGAGAGCATGGACACGACGGAGTTGTCGGTCGGAAGATCGACCAGCAGCGGGGCGGTTTGGAGCTGGTGACACCGGTCATCATCGTGGTCCGAGTGATCATCCTCGGCGCATCCAGCCGAGTCGACGGTCGCGAGCTCGAGGCGGGCGAGCGAGACCGCGGCGCTCGTGATGACAAGCGTGTGCGTGCCGCCCGGGCTCGTGACGTGGCGCTCGAACGAAGCGCCAGGCGCGGCCGCGCCGACTGTGCGGCCGGCGCTTCCTGTAGGAATCGTCGCGACGGCAATCGAGAGATTGGCGTTGCCGCCGTTTCCGGGACCGTTTGCATCGCTGCCGCAAGCCGTGACGATGGAGCTCACACCCAGGGCGCAGGCAGGGAGGAACACTCGAGCGATCGAACGTAGTCGAAGCATGGTATACCGTCCGTGGGAGAGTGAGTGCAATCGAGCTCGGTCACGCGAACTGGCGCATACTCGACTGATCGGTCGGATGTCACTACCCTTTCGCGTCGAAGGGCAGGCATGGTGAGGCGACGCGCATGTATCGCGTGGCGAAGTGCTTTCGGCAATCCGTGCGCGAACGCGCAGGAAGTGGAACGTTTTCTTCCCGGTGGGGCGGCAGGGCTCAGTCTGCGCGCGCGTGCCGACCCGAGCTCGACGCGCTCACCGCGATGATCTCGTGTCCCGTGGTTACCCAGATCTTATCCTCGATTTTCGGCTGCACGTCGGCGAGTCCGGTAAACTCTCCGAAGGCAGGAAGCACCGCAGAATCTGCGCCGAACCAGAAGCACGGCAACCTCACCCGCTCGTGGGCGATGCCGTGCAGCCGCGCGCCCGGATGCACATGGCCGGCGAGCACGTACGCGCCGCGTACGGTCGCCGGATGATGCGCGAATGCGAACGGACCTTCGACATGCGGAGCATCGACGCACGCCATACGCAACGCCGGGGGCGGATCGCCCGCTCGGCGATCGTGATTTCCGCGCACCAGCACCATGTCGAGTGATTCGTGCGCCGTGCGCCACCCCGCCAGTGCGTCGAGCGTCGCGGGATGCCTGCCCTCACGGGCGTGCAGAAAGTCGCCGAGAAAAACGAGACGACGCGCGCTCGTCGACGCGATCAGTACATCCAGGCGCGTGAGCGTCGTGGCGGTGGTGGCTTCGGGCACACGGATCCCCGCCGCGCGGAATGTCGCGGCTTTCCCGAAATGCGGGTCGGCGATGAGAAGCGTCGATAAGGCAGGCCAATACACCGCACGATCGGGCAGCAGGATCAGCTCCTCACCCTTTACGCTCGCTGCTATGGAGCCCGCGGGTACACCTCTCACGCGCTCATCCCGCCGCACGCTCGAGCGAGAGCTGCATGCGCCTGATCCGGTCAGCGAGCTTCTCCGACGACACGCGCTCCCGATTGCGATCGACCCAGAGCGGAAAGGCGAGCGGCGAGATCTTCGGCGGCGCCGTCACGAGGACGCGCGCGTCTGCGATGCGTTGCAGGGTGCGACCGAGCCGGCTTCGCTCGAGCTGTCGCTCGAGGACTTCGCGATGTGCCTGCGTCAGCAGCAGGTTCGACGGGTCGTACTGCCGAAAGACATCGAAGAACAACCCGCTCGTCGCCTGCAGCTGACGCGCCGACTTTCCGGCACGTGGAAAACCGGGAAACACCAGCCCCGCCACGCGCGCGATCTCGCGGAACTGACGCTTCGCCATCTCCGTCGCATTCAGCGACGCCGGAATGTCAGCGACGAGATTGTCGGGCGAGAGCAGATCCGCTGCGAGCGCATCGTCGAGTGGCGGCTCCACTGCCGACAGCAGCTCGAAGCCGTAATCGTTGGACGACATCGAGAATGTGATCGGGCGAAGACGAGATATGCGGTACGCAAGCAGCGCAGCGAGCCCTTCGTGCACGAGCCGGCCCTCGAACGGGAAGAAGTACAGATGCCAACCTTCTCGCGACTTCACGCGCTCGATCAGCAGCTCGTTTGGGCTCGGTATCGCGGACCACTTGCGCTGGACCTCCAGCAGCGGCCGCACCGCCTCCATCTCGGGATCGCGAAAGTCTCCGCGCGACGCTTCTCCGAGACGGCCGCGAAGCATCTCGGCCAACTCACCCGAGAGAGGCATGCGGCTTCCTGCCCATCTCGGAATCGCACCCTTCACGCTCGATGCGCGTCGCACCCAGGCCTTCATGTCTCGTACACGAACGAACTCGAGCGCTGTCCCCGCGAATATGAACCGGTCACCCGGCGATAGACGCGCGATGAACGACTCCTCGACGGAGCCGAGCGTGCCGCCCCGGAGATAGCTCACGGCGATGTGTGCGTCGCCGACGATCGTGCCGATCGCCATCTTGTGCCGCCGGGCAATCTCCGGATCCTGCACCACGAGGCGCGAGCCAGCCGCGACGAGCTTCGAGTAGTCGGGATACGCGGTGAGCGCGGCACCACCGCTGCTGACGAAGGAGAGCGTCCACTCCCACTCGTCATCGGTTAGCGCGGCGTACGATCTCGTGCCACGCACCTCGGCAAGGAGCTCCGCCGGCTCGAATCCGCCACCCAACGCGACGGTGACGACGTGCTGCGCGAGAACATCGAGGGGCCGCTCGACCTGCTGCCGCGCTTCGATCGCGCCCGCGCGCATGCCATCCCGCACGGCCGCGACCTCGATCAGCTCGAGGGTGTTCGTGGGCACGCACGTGATGCGACTGATCGCGCCCGGGCGATGGCCACTGCGCCCCGCGCGCTGCAACAGCCGCGCGATCCCCTTGGGACTTCCGATTTGTACTACACGATCCACGGGCGAGAAGTCGACGCCGAGATCGAGCGAGGATGTGGCGACCACACATCGAAGAGAGCCCCGGCGCAATCCGTCCTCCACCCAGTCGCGCTTGCGGCGATCGAGCGAGCCATGGTGGAGCGCAATCGTTCCCGCCCACTCGGGACGCGCCGCGAGGATCGCCTGATACCAGATCTCGGTTTGCGAGCGCGTATTCGTGAACACGATCGCACTTTCGCCCTCCTCGATGGCGGCGACGACCTGCGGAACCATCTGCGTGCCGAGATGGCCCGCCCAGGGGAAGCGCTCGATCACCGGCGGGATCAGCGAATCGACGATCACCTGCTTCGGCTCGACACCGCGCACGATGCGCGAGGTGGTCAGCACGCTGCGCGCCCCGAGCAGGGAGTCGCGCGCCTCCTCGAGATTGCCGATGGTGGCCGAAAGTCCCCACACGCGCGCACGCGGCGCGAGCGAGCGCACGCGCGCCAGGGCGAGCTCCACCTGCACGCCTCGCTTGGTACCGAGCAGCTCGTGCCACTCGTCCACGACCACAGCGCGTACGTCGGCGAAGATCTCGCGCACGTCGTCGCGCGTGAGCAGGAGCGAAAGACTTTCGGGCGTGGTGACGAGAGCAGTGGGCAGCCGCTTCCGCTGCCGCGCGCGCATCGCGGCCGGCGTGTC
>JBDTXN010000118.1:0-9411 GCA_040006175.1 Gemmatimonadota bacterium
TGATGTTCGTGAAGTACTCGTCCGCATTCATCATCTTTCCCGGCGGCTTCGGCACACTGGATGAAGCGTTCGAGGCACTGACGCTCATCCAGACGGGAAAGATCTACGAGTTTCCGGTAATTCTCTTCGGGCGCCATTATTGGGCGGGACTCCTGCGCTGGCTCAAGTCGCGCGTGCTCGTGGAGAAGAAGATATCGCCGGGCGATCTCGATCTGATTTTGGTGACCGACGATCCGGCGGAGGCGGCGAACGCCGTGATTGCGGCGCATGCGGCGACGCCTCGGCCGACCCAGCGGCGCGCGAGCGATTACGCGCGCGGCGCAGAATGATGATATTATCTCAGTGCTAAGGGATTAGCGATGGCGGCCAAAAAGAACGGCAAGAAGCGCGGAAAACCTTCGAAGAGCTCGAGCTCCTCGAAGTCTTCTGCGCCTCCGAACGGTGAGTCGCGCGAGCGCGGCGGGTTCAAGGCGTCGCGCCACGGAGCGCCGTCACGATCATCCGCGGCGGGTCCCAAGGCGCAGCAGAAGCAGGCGGCCGAGGAGCGCGAGCGCGCCGGTGCGGCGCATACGTCGCACGAGAAGAGCCGCTTTCTGCGCGGCCAGCGCATCGATCCGCGGCGCATAGACGGGAAGGAGACTGTCGTCGATCTGATCGAGGGGACCTTCCTCGCCTACAACGCTGCGCGGCTGCGCGAGGCTGCGCAGCTCTTCACCGAAAAGATGCTCGAGCCCGACGTCACCGTGGGACTCACGCTCACCGGCGCGCTGACGCCAGCGGGGCTCGGGATGGCGGCGCTCATTCCGCTCATCGAGGCTGGCTTCGTCGACTGGATCATCTCCACCGGAGCCAATCTCTATCACGATACGCACTTCGGTCTCGGGCTCGCGATGCACCGCGGCAATGCGACCGAGTCCGACATCGTGCTCCGCGAGGAGGGCGTCGTTCGCATCTACGACATCTTCTTCGATTACGACGTGCTGCTTTCAACCGATGCGTTCTTCCGCCAGATCATGCGCGCGCCCGAGTTCCAGCGCGCCATGTCGAGCGCGGAATTCCACGCGCTCTGCGGCAAGTACGTACGCGAGCGCGAGAATGCGCTCGACATCGGACAGCGCTCGCTCCTCTCCGCCGCGTACGCGGCGGGCGTACCCATCTATACATCGTCGCCGGGTGATTCATCGATCGGGATGAACGTGGCTGCCCTCGCCCTCGAGGGGAACGAGCTGCTGATCGATCCGAATCAGGATGTGAACGAGACGGCGTCGATCGTGCTCGCGGCCAAGCGCGGCAACGGACGCAGCGCGGTGTTGATTCTGGGGGGCGGCAGCCCAAAGAACTTCATGCTGCAGACGGAGCCGCAGATCCAGGAAGTGCTCGGCATCGACGAGAAGGGGCACGACTTCTTTCTACAAATCACGGACGCACGCCCGGACACTGGCGGGCTCTCGGGCGCGACGCCGGCGGAGGCGGTGAGCTGGGGGAAGATCGATCCCGACAAGCTGCCGGACGCAGTGGTGTGCTACGTCGATTCGACGATCGCGCTTCCGTTGCTCACCTCGTACGCCCTCGCGAAGCGAAAACCTCGTAAATTGAAGCGCCTCCTCGATTCACGTGAGGCGAACATGGCGCGGCTCCGCAGCGAGTTCGAGAGCGCAGGCGGCGAGCCGCTTGCCGCGGAGCAGACGAGCGAGACGCTCGCGCGTCGGCGATAGCGCTCTGCAGGCTGGACAGCGCAGGGACTTGTATCTACAATGATCAAGCACGTTCGCGCCCGGCTCTCCAGTCGGGCGCTCACATTTTACGCTGTGCTGTGGGACAATGATCGAAGAGCTGAAGGAAAAGCTGGAGCTGGAAGCCAACAAGCTCCAATTCGAGTTGAACGTCACGCTTCCCAACGAGATCCGCAAAGCCGTGGAGCTCGGCGATCTGCGCGAGAACAGCGAGTACAAGGCCGCGCTGGAGCGGCAGCAGTTCGTGCAGGCGCGCCTGGGACAGCTGCGCCAGCGACTGAGCAAGCTCGCCCAGATCGACGTCACGCAGATACCGCACGACAAGATCGGACTCGGCTCTCGCGTCATCGTGAAGGACAGCACGACCGGTGTCGAGGAGAGCTATCACCTGGTGTTCGGCGACTCCGTGGAATTCGAGGAAGGACAGGTGACGATGTCCTCGCCGATCGGGCGCGCGCTCGTCGGCAAGGCGGTGGGCGAGCTCGTGCTCCTCAGGCTCCCGCACGTCACACGCCGTCTCGAGATCATCGATCTCAAAACCATCCACGTGCCGGCGGCGTAGACAATTAGAGTACAGTCAACTGAGCTGTACAATCGGTTAGCTAATCCCCGCTGTTACTCCCACCAGCCAACCGCACTAACTCTCCGCAATGCCGAACAGATCCTCGACCTCGCGGCGATAGGACTGCAGCTCGTCGTTCTTGTTCCACGCGAGCATCGCCCCCACGCGATCGACTACCGCCGGCGCGATCGACAGGCCGTGGTCGCGCGTCTCGTAGGCGACGTGTAGCCTGCGGATGAGGAGATCGCCGAGCGTGCGTGCCATCTCGTGGCGCACGCCCCACTCGAGCTCGGCGGCGATGTAGGGCAGCTCGGGGGTGAGCCGTTCCGCCAGTGTGCGATCGAGGCTCGCCATCTGCCAGAGCTCGCGCCATCGCGTGCCGTACGCGTGCACCAGATGCTCGGCGATGTCCGGCGCGCCGATCGTCGCGCGCGCCATCGCGCTCTCATCCTCGAGACTCGCGAAGTCGCCGCCCGGAAGCGGTCGCTTGTGGGTGGCCGCGCGTCGGTGACCCGTGCGAAGCCTGCGCGCCACCGTGTCCATCACGTCCGCAGCCATCGCGCGATACGTCGTGAGCTTGCCCCCCGATACCGAGAGCAGCCCCGGCACCGTCCACGTTATTGCGTGCTCGCGAGATGCAGCGTCGGGATTCTTGTCGTCGGACGCGACGAGCGGGCGGATCCCCGCCCACGCAGCAACCACGTCCGCCGGCGTGAGATGCGCGCCGGGGAAGAACGCGTTGGCAGAGCGAAGGAGGTAGGTGATGTCGGCGGTGGTGGCGCGCACGCGCTCGGGGCGGCCGTCGTACTCGGTGTCCGTCGTGCCGATGATGCTGAATGCGTCCGTGGGAATCACGAACATCACGCGGCCATCGATCGGCGAGAGCAGCGTGAGCGCTCCGTTGTTGCGAATGCGGTCATGCGGTACCGCCACGTGCACGCCCTTGGTCGCGCGCACGGCGCGCCTCGCCTGCGGTTCCGCCATGCGGCGGATCGCATCGCTCCACGGGCCCGCTGCGTTCACCACCACACGCGCGCGGATCTCCACGTCTAGACCCGTTCGCAGGTCTACGGCGCGCGCGCCGCACACACCGTCGGTGGTCATGAGCAGGTCGTGCACGGAGGCGTGATTCACGACGGTCGCTCCCGCATCGCGGGCGCTCAGCACCGTGGCGATGGTGAGCCGGATGTCGTCGGTGGCGGCATCGAAGTACGATGCGCCTCCCATGAGCCCCATGTGCCGCAGCTCCGGCTCGAGCGCGGTGACGACGTGCGTCGTGAGCGTGCGATGCCGTCCGAGATTCCGTCCCAGCGCGAGCGCATCGTAGAGGAAGAGCCCCGCGCGCAGCTTCCAGAGCCGGATGCGCGCCTTTTCGTACACCGGCCACATGAATTGCAGCGGGCGCACGAGGTGCGGCGCGATCGACGCGAGGATTCTGCGCTCGCGACACGCCTCGAACACGAGGTGGAGCTGCCCGTGCTCCAGATACCGCACGCCGCCGTGGATGAGGCGCGAGGAGCGACTGGAGGTGCCGCTCGCGAAATCTGCCGCCTCGACGAGAGCCACCTTGAGCCCTCGCATCGCCGCGTCCCGGGCTACGCCCGCACCGGTGATGCCCCCACCGATCACCAACACATCGAAGGGCTGTTCGCCAAGACGCGCGACAGCGTCCGCGCGCAGAGCCGGCGCCACTTGCCCGGGTGGCGTCAGCGCTACTTCGTGTTTTGGGGTGTCGGGCATCGCCGAACGCTACCGGGGGAGGCGCTTGCGGGTCAACGGCTTGGGCGCTCTTGGCGGGACACCGAATTGTGTAGCTTTCGCTCATGCCAACCTTCGGAAACGGCCGCCGCGTGGCGATCGTCGCAGGACTGCGTACGCCGTTCGAGCGCTCGGGCACCCTGTTCAAGTCACTCTCATCGCAGGATCTCGGACGCGCAGTCGTCGCGGAGCTCGTCGCGCGCGCGGGGCTCGACGGCAAGGAAGTGGACACGCTGGTGTTCGGCACGGTAGTGCCAAGCGTGCTCGCGCCGAACATCGCGCGCGAGCTCGCGCTCCTGCCGATGCTCCCGAAAGGAATTCCCGCAGTGACGGTGAGCCGCGCGTGCACGTCCGCGAACCAGGCGATCACCGACGCCGCCGACCAGATCGCGCTCGGCCACGCGAACGTCGCGGTCGCGGGCGGCGCGGAGTCGCTGTCCAACGTGCCGATCCTGCACTCCCGCGGCTTCGCGAACGCACTCGTCTCCGCATCCAAGGCCAAGACGATGTCGAGTCGTGTCGGCGCACTCGCGCGCATCCGTCCGCGCGATCTCGTCCCGATCACGCCGGCGATCGCGGAGCCGAGTACCGGGGAGACCATGGGGCAGAGCGCGGAGAAGATGGCGAAGATCAATCACATTCCGCGCGATGAGCAGGATCAGTTCGCGCTGCGCTCGCACCGGCTGGCGGCCGCGGGAACGCAGGACGGCCGTCTCACGTCGGAGATCATGCCGTACTACGTGCCGCCCCAATACGCCGAGGTCGCGACCAGCGACAACGGCATCCGTGCCGACTCGACTCCGGAACAGCTCGCGGCGCTCAAGCCAGTGTTCGACAAGCGCTACGGCACCGTGACTGCGGGCAACTCGTCGCCGCTCACCGATGGCGCGGCGGCAGTGATTCTGATGAGCGAGGAGCGGGCGCGGTCGCTCGGCTTCACGCCGCTCGCATACATCAAGTCGTACGCGTATGCCGCCCTCGACCCCGGCGAGCAGCTGCTGCAGGCACCGGTGCTCGCCGCCCCGCTCGCGCTCGCGCGCGCGGGGCTCACGCTGGGTGACATCGATCTCGTGGAGATGCACGAGGCGTTCGCGGCGCAGGTGCTGAGCAATCTTCGCGGCTTCGAGAGCCAGCTGTGGGCGGAACGCGCGGGACTCACGAAGCCGGTCGGCGAAGTGGATCGCTCACGCCTCAACGTGATGGGCGGGTCGATATCGATCGGCCATCCCTTCGGCGCGACGGGCGCGCGCATCACGACGACGCTCGCCAACGAGATGAAGCGCCGCGGAAACCGGTTCGGGCTGATGACGCTGTGCGCGGCCGGCGGAATGGGCTTCGCGATGGTGCTGGAGAACGCATCGTGACGGCCGCGCTCACGACGACCATGCGCGAGGGAGGCGTCGCGCTCGTCTCCTTCGATCTGCAGGGGGAGGCCGTCAACAAGCTCACGCGCGGGGTAGTGGAGGAATTCCGCGCGTTGGTCGATCGCGTCGAATCCGATAGCTCCGTGCGCGCCGTGGTGCTCGTGTCGGGGAAGCCCGATCTCTTCATCGCCGGCGCCGACATCGATGGCTTTCTCGAGCTGCGCACGGCCGCCGAGGCGGAGGCGCTGAGCCGAGAGGGGCAGGAGATGATGAACCGCCTCGAACGGCTGCGCGCGCCGGTGGTGTGTGCGATTCACGGCGCCTGTCTGGGTGGCGGTCTCGAGGCGGCGCTCGCGTCGGCGTACCGGATCGCGACCGATCATCCGAAGACCGTGCTCGCGCTCCCCGAGGTGCAGCTCGGATTGATTCCCGGCGCCGGTGGAACGCAGCGACTGCCGCACCGCGTGGGGCTCAGGCAGTCGCTCGAGATGATCCTGCAGGGAAAGAACGTGCGCGCGAAGAAAGCGCTGCAGATCGGGCTGATCGACGAGCTCGTGCATCCGTCCATCCTGCTCGACGTGGCGCTCGACAGGGCTGCGAAGCTCGGCGAGGGGAAGATCGCGCGCGAGCGCCCGCGCGCGACGCACGGACTCGGCGACGTGATGCTCGAGGACAACGCGCTCGGCCGCTCGGTGGTGTTTCGCAAGGCGCGCGAGAAAACGCGCGAGGCGACGAAGGGAAACTATCCGGCGCCGCTCGCGGCGATCGATGCCATCGAGCAATCGTACCTCGGCGATCGTCCCAAGGGATTCGCGACAGAGGCGCGGCTCTTCGGCGAGATGGCGGTGACCGATGTGAGCCGCCAGCTGATCTTTCTGTTCTTCGCCGGTGCGGCGCTCAAGAAGGATTCCGGGGTGGGCGAAGCGGCGGTGACGCCGAAGCCGATCGAGAAGATCGGCATCCTGGGCGCCGGCTTCATGGGCGCGGGGATCGCGGCGATCGCGGCGATGCAGGGCACTGTGGTGCGGCTCAAGGATGCGGAGCATGCGCGAGTGGGGAAGGGGCTGAAGGAAGCGAGCTCGATTCTTCGCGACCAGTTCAAGCGCAAGCGAATCACGCGACGCCAGCTCGAGGATCAGCTCGCGCTCGTAGGAGGCACGATCGACTACTCCGGCTTCGGGGGCGCAGGCATCGTGCTCGAGGCCGTGTTCGAGGACCTCAAGGTGAAGCAGACGGTGCTCGCGGAAGCCGAGGTTGCGGCGCCGAGCGCGATCTTCGCGTCGAACACGAGCACGATTCCCATCGAGCGGATCGCGGCGGAGGCGAAGCATCCGGAGCGCGTGCTCGGGATGCACTTCTTTTCCCCCGTGCAGAAGATGCCACTGCTCGAGGTGATTCGCTCGAAGGCGACCAACGACGAGTCGCTCGCGACGGCGGTCGCGTATGGCAAGAGGCTGGGGAAGACGGTGATCGTCGTGAAGGATGCGCCGGGCTTCTACGCGAACAGAATTCTCGCGCCGTATGTGAACGAGGCCGGTCTGCTGCTGGATGAGGGAGTGGCGATCGATGCGGTGGACAAGGCGCTCGTGGAGTTCGGTTTCCCGGTGGGTCCGATCACGCTCGTCGACGAGGTCGGGCTGGACATTGCCGGGAAGTCCAGCGCGGTGATGCTCGGCGCGTTCGGCGACCGAATGGTGGCGGCGACATCGCTCGCGAAAGTGATTGAGGCGGGGCGTACAGGGCGGAAGGGCGGGAAGGGCTTCTATAAATATGAAGACGGCAAGAAGAAGGGCGTCGACGAGACCGTGTATCCGCTCTTCTCGAGCAATGGTCAGCGCATGCTGATCGGCGCCCGCGACATCGTCGAGCGATGTGTGTTCGCGATGTTGAACGAGGCTGCGCGCTGTCTCGAGGAAGGGATCATCGCGAGCCCCCGTGATGGGGATGTTGGCGCCGTGTTCGGAATCGGCTTTCCCCCCTTTCGGGGCGGCCCGTTTCGATATCTGGACACGCTGGGAATCCCGACGGTGATCCGCGCGCTCGAGGTCCTCGACGGCCGGTTTTCACCGCGATTCAGGCCGGCGGGAATCCTTCGGGAGATGGCGTCTTCGGGGACGCGGTTCTATCCGGATCGCGAACGGCCGCGCTGACCGGGACGCGTCCGTCAGAGGGGATTTGACGAGACGCTGACATTGTCCGGGAGGTCGCACAGCGGTGCTATTGCCCGCCTTCGCGCGGACCTATAGATGATGGGGGTGTCGCTCCTTCCCCGGTTGTTCCGCCGCGGTCAGCCCACTCCTTCCGGACGTTCTCCGCACGTTCGGGCGAAGGGGTTGCTCGCCGTTCTCGCGCTCGCCCTACTGGCGACGATCGCGCTCACCGCGCAGGCGTGGATCGCCTCGCGTGCGCAGCGGCTCGCGGCCGAAGAGGCCGTACGCGACTACGCGCGGTTTGCCGCAAACAATTACGCCATGGACACGCAGCTCGCACTGCGTCAGAGCGCGCGTGCGATCTTCTCGTGGCTTGGCGGAAAGAGCAGCCGGCTGGAAGCCGATAGCCTGTTCGACCTCAAGGTGTTGGAGGACGCCGCCGCCGATGTTCGCAAATGCCAATGCATGTGGGATCCCAAGCCGCTGTACTTCTTCCGCTTCGTCCCATCCACCAACGAGCTGATCACGGTCGGCCCGCACACGCCGACCGCGATGGAGCAGGGGGTGCTACGCGATTCCGTTCGCGGCGACCCGAAGGACAAGATCTTCGCGTCGCCCAACGTGTTGCGCGGCGCCTTCTACATCATGGCGTTTCAGGACACGATCGTGGGTGAGCAGCTCGTGCTGCTCACCGCACTGCACGGCGTTCGCGGTGCTCCCGACGCGATCTACGGATTCGCTTCGCCGATGTCCTCGTTCGCTCCACGGACCTTCCGCGCGATCATGACGATGCCGCTGCTCCCGCCGTCGCTCACGAAGGGGGTGAAAAACGACAGTCTCTTCTCCGTGAAGGTATGGGATAGCAGCCGCCTGGTGTTCGAGTCGCGATACGCAAAGGACACGGTGTACGCCGCGTATGCGTCGCTGTGGGGCGAAGGGATGAAGAGCAAGTCGATCGTGCAGGTATCGATCATGCCGGCGGTGGCGTCGAAGCTGCTCATCGGCGGGATGCCCGAAACGCGGGCGCCGCTGCTGCTCGCGCTCTGCGTGCTCACCTGCGCGCTCCTGTTGAGCGCGTACATTCTCACGCGTCGCGCGCAGGATCTCGCCGCCATTCGCGATGACTTCACGTCCAGCGTGTCGCACGAGTTGCGGACGCCGCTCGCCGAAATCATGGTGTACGCGGAGATGCTGCAGCTCGGTCGAGTAAACGCTCCCGGCGAGCGCTCGCACGCGATAGCGGTCATCGTGCGAGAGGCTCGGCATCTCACACATCTCATCGACAATGTGCTGCTCTTCTCACGCGCCTCGCGGGAGAAGCCGACGGCGCCGCCTGCGTATCCGCTTCCGCTCGCGCCGCTCGTGCACGAGCTCGTGCGCACGTTCGCGCCGCTCGCGCGTCGGCAGGGAATTTCGATTCGCGAGGAGCTCGATGAGAGCCTCGCCGCGTCGATCAGCGCGCCCGTGCTGCGCCATGCGCTGCTCAATCTGCTCGACAACGCGGCAAAGTATGCGCCGGCGTCGTCGGTGATCACCGTCAGCGCGGTTCGCCACTGGGAGCAGGTACGCATCTACGTCGACGACCAGGGTACCGGTGTGCCCATGGCCGACCGCCAGCGCATTTGGGAGCCGTACGTGCGGCTGCCGCGGGAGGTGAGCTCGTCCTCGACAGGGAGCGGGATCGGGCTGTCCGTCGTTCGGCATCTCGTGGAGCGATATCACGGCCGCGCATGGGTCGAGGACGCGCCCGAGGGCGGGGCGCGGTTCGTCATCGAGGTGCCGGGCATGAGCATGCCGCAGGCGGGCATGCCGCAGGCAGCGGCGCTCGACGCGGCATCGTATGA
>JBDTXN010000119.1:0-9303 GCA_040006175.1 Gemmatimonadota bacterium
CCCGCGCCCCCGCCCATTCCCGGAATGCACGACCCCGAGCTCGCCACACCGGATGCGATCGACGTCTTGTTCTTCGCCGCTTCCGCCGCGCCCACCATGTACTGCCCGCCCGGGAGCGCCTGACACACCGCAGCCTTCGTGATGTTCTGGACGGTCTTGTTGTGCGCGATGCCCTTCAGCTTCCCGAACATGCCCCCCTTCTTCTTCGGCGCGGTGTCCACAGCGATTGCACCTTCTGATTTGACCTTCGTGAGGCTGTCCGCCGCCTGCGCTCGAGCCGAAGTCGTCACGACCTGTCCGACCATCACGAACGCGAGCACGACGGCATGAGAGTGGGTTTTCATCGGACTGCTCCTTCAACGTGAGTGGCGTGCGGGCGGATTGCGGACATGTGGAATGCCGCTCGACCCTCGGGTCGGTGCCCGCAGAGGAAGGAACGACGCCATCGCCCAGGATTCTCACGGCATTCTCACCCGACCGGCCCACAGGCATTTGCGCTCCAGCCGAAAGCGACCCACGTTGGACGCATGTCGTTGCGCACGCTCACCTTGCTGGCGCTCCTCCACGCACCCGCCGGTCCCTCCCTCGCTTCCGTCAGCGACGATCCGCGCGCCATCGTGCGTGAGGCCGAGCGTGCGGTCGAAGCCCGGAGCGTACCCGCACTGGCTGCGCGATGGGGAACGACGCTCGAGCACCACCCCCGCGATCCGGCCGCTCTCTTCGCGCAAGCCACGATCGAGCGATTGACCTATCGATATCAGGAGGCGAGCCGCGACTACGACCGCCTTCGCGCCCTCTCCGCACCGGACGGCGGTCGCTTTCGCGCCTTCTCCGCACTCGGCGAGGCCGAGATGTATTTTATTCTGGCGCGCGAAGCAGATGCGGGAGCGGCATCGGGTTCCGCACTCGGCATCGCACGCGGCTCGCGCGACAGCAGCGCGCAGGTACTCGCGCTCGTGAATCTCGGAATCCTGCGTCTGCGCAAATCGTCGCCCGAGGTGGCGCTTGCGACCTTCGACTCCGCCATGCACGTGCTTCCTGCGCGAGACCTCGAGCTGCGCGCGCGCGTCCGCTGCGGCCGCGCATCCGTTCTCGTCCGCACTGCCAACGCAGATGCAGTCACCGAAGCGATGGCAGGGGCACGCCTCGCTCGACATGCCGGCGCGTCACGCGTGCTCGCGAACTGTCTGCACGTCGAGGCCAGTGGCTACGAGCGACTCGGACGGCTGTACGCTGCCGATCGTCTTCTCGACACCGCCGCCACACTCGCGCGCACGCTCGGCGATCGCCGCGAGCTCGCGACGATCCTGCAGTGGCGCGGCTATGCGGCCTTCGAGCGCCAACAGCTCGACTCCGCCCAGCGGCTCCTCGGCGAAGCGATCGTCGAGGGCGAGGCCGCGGGAAGTATCTCTCCACTCGCGTGGTCCGCGCTCAATCTCGCCGAGGTGTCGATCGCGCTCGATGATCCCATCTCCGCCGAGGCGCACATGACCCGCGCGCTCACGCTCATGCGACAGTTGGGCGACGCATGGGGAACGACGCAGGCGTTGGGCTTCGTTGCAGAGCTTGCGCTCACGTCAGGAGATGTGGATCGCGCCGCGACGTTGTTCGCTGAGCTGAAAGACCATGCGACTCGTGCGGCGGACGCGCCGCTCGAGACACAGGCCGACATCTACCTCGCCGCAATCGCGGCCCGGCGGCGCGAATGGACGCGAGCGTCCGCGATGCTCGACAGCGCGGGGATCGTGCTTCACCGTTCGGGGCGTCCCGTGAAAACGGCGGCGCTGCCCTACGAGCATGGCGTCGTCGCGCTCTGGAGAAGCTCGCCCGCGGACGCCGAGCGCCTCTTTCGGCTCGCCCTCGCACAGGCGGACAGCGGGGAGCATGTGTCGCGCTATCTCTCTCAGGGCAGACTCGCCGCGGCGCGTCTCGCGCAGGGAGACACCGCAGGCGCGGAACGCTGGCTGACCACTGCCACCAACGAGCTGGACTCCTGGCGCAACAATCTGAGCGACAGCACGCTGCGCGTACTCGCCTTCCAGCTATCCGACAGATTCGGCGGCCCCGAGCTCGGTACCGCATCGGTGCTCGGCGCGATCGCGGCTTCGGGACGTGTCGCGGCGGCGTTCGAGCTGGCGGAGCGCAGGCGAGCACGGATGCTGCGCGACGGACTCCTGCGTGCGCGAAACGGGAAGACGGCGCACGGAAAGCCGCACGATGCATTCGAGCTCGACGCATCGCGCGTGACGCTCGAGGCGATGATGCGGGCGCTTCCATCGAGAGCGGCGCTGATCGAGCTCGTCGCAGGTCGCGGCGGACAGCCGACGACGGCGATCGTCATCACGAAAGGCGGTGAGTTTGCGGTGTCGGTCGCGCCGGTCGACAGCATGCGCAACGACATCGCCCGCTACCTCGCCGTTATCCAGAGCGGGCGCTCGGACAGCTCGATGGCATCGCGAATCGGCGAGGAGGTGCTCGGCAAGGTGCTGCGCCGGATTCCGCCGGGCATCACGGATCTCGTGCTCGTGCCGGAGGACGCGCTGCACCGCCTGCCGTTCGCTGCGCTGATAACGGGCGGACATCGCGTGGTCGAGCGGTACGCGGTGCACGTCGCGCCATCTGCATCGATCGCGCTCTCGCTGTGGAGCGCACGTCCGCCACCAGGCCCCGCGAGGATGCTGGCGTTTGGCGATGCGCGCTTCCCACTCGATGATGTGCGCGATCCGCCGAGCACTCGTGCCCACTTCGCGGCGTTCGCATCGAACGGCAGATTGGCTCGCCTCACGGGCTCTGCTACCGAAGCGCGGGAGGCGGTTCGTCACTGGCCGCGATCGCAGGCGCTTCTCGGCGCTGACGCGAGCGAATCGAATCTGAAGAGTGTTCGGATCGAGCAGTACCGGCTCGTGCACTTCGCGACGCATGCGCAGGTGGATGAGCGCGCTCCGGGCCGCTCGGCCATCGCGCTCGCGGCGGGAGGCGGAGATGATGGGTATGTCACGAGTGCAGATCTCGGATCGCTGCACCTCGAGGCCGATGTCGTGATGCTATCCGGGTGCAGTACGGCGCTCGGATTGATCGTCGGCGGCGAGGGGATTCTGGGGCTCACCGGTCCGCTGCTGCAGGCGGGTGCGCACTCGGTGGTAGCGACGCTCTGGCCAGTGAACGATTTGGCGAGCGCCGAGTTCGTGAAACGGTTTTACGGATTTCTCGCGAGCGGTGTCGCCGCAACGGACGCCCTGCGTCTTGCACAGCTCGATGCGATGCGGCGAGGAGTGCCGCCGCGCGACTGGACCGCGTTCGTGCTCACGGGCGACGGATTCGTGCGGGTGGGTGCCGCGGCTACTTCTTCACGGTGAAGCGCACGATCGGCGAACTCACCTCGGTGCGATCGGCAAGCGTCGCGCGAACCCATACATCGAGCGGCGTGTTCGCGCTCACGTGTAGGGAATCCGGAATCGCCATCGTCGTGTCTGCGGTGTTCCAGCTACCGATCAACTCTCCTGCGGTCGAGAGGAGCTCCACCCGGTAGCTGGTCGCACCATCGAGTCGATGCCAGGCGAGTCGCAGTGGCCGCGCGATGCTCGCGCCTGCGGACGGCTCGATGAACGAGACCGATTGCGAGCTTCCCCGCAGGACGTCCGCCGGAGGGGCGCCGCGCCGGTCGTGCAGCGCGAGCGTATCGATGCCGATCAACAGTAGCGCGGCAGCAGCCAGCGCGAGCCATCGCGCGCCCATGACGGGACGCTCGGCCACACAGGCACCTTCACTGGCCGTGCGAAGCAGATCGAGCTCGGGCCCACACGTTGGACATTGCAGCACGTGCTCGAGAAGCAGGAGGCGCTCGTCTTCGGATCCCTCGCCGTTTACGATTCGTTCGAGCTGTTCGGGCTGCGGATGAGCGGTCGCCGGTGCGACCTTCGGCGAGCGTTGATATTCGCGTCGAAGCTCTTCGTCGTTCATTGCACGTTCTCCGTAGCTCCGATCCCTTGTGCGAGCAGCACCGCACGGAGGTCGGCCAGTCCGCGATAGAGCAGATTGCGCGTCTTCGCGTCGGACCAGCGTAACAGCCGCGCGATCTCTTCGCGGCGGTATCCATCGAGATACATTCGAACCGCGGCGCGGCGCGGGGGAGCGAGACCGTCCACGGCACGCGCGACTCGCTGCGCGAGCTCGCCCTGGTCGAGGAGCTCCGCGGGCCCTGCACCGAGCGCTGCGAGCGAAGGCGCGCCCCTCTGGTCGTCGTCGATCGACACGTTGCGGTCTACGCGGCGGCGGCGGATGATGTCGAGCGCGGCGGAGATGGCGGTGCGGCGAACGTAGCCGGCGGAGAGAGCGCGAGGACCGTCCTTCCGCGCACGCCAGAACCGGACGCGGAGCTCCTGCAGCAGCTCGTCGAGGTCATCCTGGTGCAACCCGCGATCGTACGCGATTCGCCCTGCATAGCGCGCGAAGCGCGTGACGAGCGTCTCCAGCTCGTCCGATACCGGATCGCGCGGCAAAGACATGTACGATAGTAGCGAGCCCTGCGGATGACTGCCACTCATGGACACTGCTGTTGCGCGCTCTGTTGAACGCGCGACTCTACTGCTGACCCTACGCGCCGGTGCGGGTTCGGAGAATAAATGGGCGAGGGTGTGTGCGGCTGGCGTCATCGACTGGTCAGGAGCGGGCTGGGTTCGAGCTTTAAAAACGCCCCATCGCCCCGAAATGTCTCACTACGAGAGCAAACAAGAGCGACTGAATTGTCCAGTCGCTGTCCAATAGCGAGTGGGCTCGTCCTGCGACTGGAGCCGCTAACCTGACGCGGAAAAATCAAGTACTGGTACAACCATGCAACTACTTGATGCCGAAAGGAACGAGTCCGAAGTTTCATCCCATGTTCAATCAAGTGAATGGCGGAATGGGCGCCTCCGTCGAAGAGAGGGCGCTCGTCTTCAAAGCGATCGGCGATCCCACGCGAGTTCGCATCATCGAGCTGCTGCGTGCACAAACCGATGAGATCACCGGCACCGAGATCGCAAGCCATGTGGGAGTAAGTCTCGCGCTGCTCTGCCACCATTCCAGTGTTCTCGTCGAAGCAGGATTGGTCGCGAAGCGAAAGGAGGGACAGACCTCCTATTGGACGCTGAACCGAGATGCACTTGCATCCGCGCTGGGATCTCTCGCAGGATCGGAGCCGAGCGTCGACGAGTAACGCGTCCGCATTAGTATTCACACACTATCACGGAGCACGCCTATTGCAGGGTCCGTGGTTGACTACCATCCCCTTCGAGGCATCAATGCTCCGTCACAACGTTCTCTCCATCGCCGCGATCGCAACACTCGTTGCATCCACGGCGTGCAATCCTTTTCACAAGACTGCGAACGAGATCAAGGTCCAGGACATTCCCGTAGGGGAGCGCTGGAACGCCTCGCTTGCGACGCCATCCGGACTGCAGGGAGCCGTGCAGGTACATGGCAACGGCTACCTCGCGCGTGATCCGAATGGAACTAAGGCTGTGATCCACGTTTCTAACGCGACGCCAGGTGGCGTGCATCCCTGGTCGATTCGCACAGGCCTCTGCGGCAACGCCGATAACCCGGTGTACGGCGATGCGTCGGCGTATCCGAATCTGAAGGTGGACAAAGACGGGACAGCGCAGACCAGTGCGACGCTCTCGACATCCTTTCCGACCAGTGGCGAGTATTCGCTCGAGATTCGCGCCTCGCCCTCGAACATGGGCACCGTCATCGCATGCGGGAATCTTGCTCCTCCAACGCAGTGAACCGCACCTGACCGACAAGCTCTTGCGCGTTTTCTCGAGCGATCACACATTGCGCGCATGACCGCGCACGCCACGAGCTACCTTGGTTGGTTTACCAGCTTCTGGGGATATCCCCCCGGGAGCCGGTAGCTCGTACCCAGCGGTCGTGAGCGACCAGGCGGTGCGTCACCTCGGCTCCCGGAGAAATCCGGGAGCCTTCTTGTTTTGAGGCCAGAGCGATGATCATCGTGACCAAATCGAACGTCTCCGAACCCGAGCTCCAACACATTCGACAGCGCGTCGAGTCGCTCGGACTCAAGACACACATCACGCGCGGCGCGCACCGCGTGGTGATCGCCTGCGTGGGCGAGGACAACGCGATGGCGGAAGTCCCGCTCCTCGCCCTCCCCGGCGTCGAGAGCGTCACGCCGATTCTTCGTCCCTACAAGCTCGCGTCGCGCGAGTTCGGTCATCCGGACGAGCCTACCGTCGTCCGCATCGCGCCCGGCGTCGCATTCGGCGGGCGCGCCATTCAGGTGATCGCCGGTCCCTGCTCCGTCGAAGGAAGCGAGATGCTCCTCGACACAGCGCTCGCCGTGAAAGACGCGGGCGCAACCATGCTGCGCGGCGGCGCATACAAGCCGCGCACGTCACCGTACGCCTTCCAGGGCATGGGCGAGGCCGCGCTCGAGCTGCTCGCCGCAACGCGCGCAGAGACCGGATTGCCCATCGTCACCGAAGTGATGGACACGCGGCAGGTCGAAACCGTGTGCCGCTACGCGGACATGCTGCAGATCGGTGCGCGCAACATGCAGAACTTTGCGCTTCTCGCCGAAGTCGGCCGAACGAAAAAGCCGGTGCTCCTCAAGCGCGGATTGTCCGCGACCATCAAGGAGTTGCTGATGGCGGCCGAGTACGTGATGGCGAGCGGCAATCAGGACGTGGTGTTGTGCGAGCGCGGCATCCGTACGTTCGAGACGGCCACGCGAAACACGCTCGACGTCGCTGCGATTCCCGTGCTCAAGGAAGAGACGCATCTGCCGGTGATCGTGGACCCGAGCCATGCGGGCGGTCGTGCCGCACTCGTCGCACCGCTCGCGTTCGCGGCAATCGCCGCCGGCGCGGACGGGCTGATCATCGAAGTGCATCCGCGTCCGGAAGACGCGCGCTCGGACGGCGATCAGTCGCTCGACTTCGGAGCGTTCGCCGACGTGATGTCACGTCTCGCTCCATTCGCGGAAGCCGCAGGGCGCACGATGCGCGAGCCGCTGCACGAGCGCGCGTGACGACTCCCGCCCGCATCGCATTTCAGGGAGAGCTCGGCGCATACAGCGAGGAGGCGATTCGAAATCTCGATGCGCGTGCGATACCGCTGCCCTGCCGGGAGTTCATCGATGTCGCGCAGGCGGTGGAGAGCGGCGCCGTGGATGCGGGCATGCTGCCGATCGAGAACACGCTGGCGGGTTCGGTCGTCGGCAGCTACGACGCGCTCACGGCGTGCGAATCGCTGCACGTGATGGCGGAGACAGTGGTGGAGATTCATCACTGCGTGCTCGCGCCTCGTGGTGCGTCGCTCGAGGGGCTCACGACCGTCGAGAGTCACCCGGTGGCGCTGGCGCAGTGCACGCGTTGGCTGCGCGCGCGCCCGTCACTCACCGCGCGCGCGGCATACGATACCGCAGGCGCCGCGCGCGACATCGCGCAGCGGGGTGATCCGTGCGCGGCCGCGATCGCGGGACGCGGAGCGGCGGCTCGCTACGACCTCCAGATTCTCGCTGCCGATATCGAGGATCGCAGCGATAATCAGACGCGCTTTCTAATGGTCACGCGTGCGGCATGTGCGCCCCTGGACGGAGTGGCAGCCCGCACCGCTCTGCTCGTCACCACGCCGAACGTCCCCGGCGCGCTCCTTCGCGTACTCGAGCCGCTCGCCGCGAACGGAATCAACATGAGCAAGCTGGAATCGCGCCCCGCCGACGAGCCCTGGCACTACCGCTTCTTTCTGGAGCTCGACCACCCGGCCGGGGATCCTGCGCTCCGCGTCGCGCTCGAGACGGTGCGCACCGCCACTGAATCGCTGCGCGTCCTCGGTACGTATTCCCGCTGGCTCGCTGGACGGGCAAGCGAGCGGAGTGCAGATTAGCCCCACCCCACAACCGATACCGAGGTTGCCAATGTCGCTTTTCGATTCGCGGTGTCTCCTGCCGCTTGTCGCCCTCCTTGCGGCGTGCACCACGAAGGACGCCTCGAAGACCGCGAGTGCATCCGATTCCACCAAGCAGTCCTCCGTCGCCGCCAAACCGCACCAGATGACGGTCGTCGCCACTGACTACAAGTTCGACGCCCCCGATCAAGTGCCATCGGGAATGATGACGATCCACCTCATCGACAACGGCTCGGAGCTGCACCACGTCGCCTTCATCAAGCTGAACGACGGGAAGACGGTTGCCGACGTCGAGCAGGCGGTGAAGACCCAGGGTCCGTTGCCATCATGGGCGGTCGATCACGGAGGCGTGAATCCGTCGCATCCAGGCGGTGGCATGTCGACGACGACGCAGATGCTCGAGCCGGGGAACTACGCGATGCTCTGCTTCATCCCGTCAGCCGATGGCACGCCGCACTTCGCGAAAGGAATGGTGCGGCCGCTCACCGTCACTGCCTCCACCGATGCCTCAGCCGCAGCCCCCACGGAAGACATCGTGTTGACGCTCAGCGACTACACCTTCGCGACGTCCAAGCCAATCACCGCGGGAAGGCACACGATCAAGATCGAGAATGCCGGCTCACAGTCGCACGAGCTGCTGCTCGCGCGGCTGGCTCCGGGGAAGAAGGCCGAGGACGTTCCCGCGTGGGCCGAGCATATGGTCGGACCGCCGCCGGCCGAGCCGATCGGAGGCGTTCCCGCCATGGCAAAGGGGGGCACCGCCTACATGACTGCCGATTTCACACCGGGCGACTACGCGATGGTGTGCTTCATTCCGGATGCGAAGGACGGCAAGCCGCACTTCACGCACGGCATGGTGAAGCAGATTCACGTACAGTAGCCGCGAGGATTAGCACAGGATCTTTGGCTGGATCAGTCCGCCAGATAGCGTCTCAAGAGCATTAATCTGCCTTAAGTACGGTTTTGTTCGACTTTTGCCTGATTGTCGATCTTTTTACTGGACGAACCCCAACCTCGTCTATACGTTTGGAAGGTGTCAGCCCTCTCTGGGTTGACCGCTGCCGCCGCGGTAACGGCGTGGCGGCTACGCCCCTCGGGTCTATCCCGGGGGGCTTTTACTTTGGATGCCAAAAAGGGCAGCCATCCACGGCCACCCCTTCCCACCCGATCGCGCCGAGCCAGAGATCAGTCGCTGCGAAGCTGCTTCGACATCTCTTCGAGCAGCCGCCGCTCATCTCCCGAAAGACTCTCGATCCCGCGCTCCGAGATCTTGTCGAGCACGAGATTCAGCAACTCGCTCTTCTGCTTTCCCACCTTTCCCGGAAGTGAGATCGTCGTGCTCTGCCGCTTCGCCGCCATCGCGTTGCTGCGCGCCACGATCTCGTCGATCTCCGT
>JBDTXN010000120.1:0-9287 GCA_040006175.1 Gemmatimonadota bacterium
GCTCCTGTCCGATCTGAACCATCTCGGAAGGATGCTGGATGCGTCCGTACGACATATCGGTGATGTGGAGCAATCCGTCCACGCCACCCAGGTCGATGAATGCGCCGAAGTCCGTGATGTTCTTCACCACGCCCTTCCGCACCTGGTCCTTCTGCAACTCCTTCATGAGCTTCTCGCGCTTGCCAGCGCGCTCGGCCTCGAGGATCACGCGGCGCGAGACGACGATGTTGCGGCGGCGCTTGTTGAGCTTGATGATCTTGAACTCGTACTTCTGGCCGAGCAGCTCGTCGATGTTCGGCACGCGACGCAGCGCGATCTGCGAGCCGGGGAGGAACGCGTCGACGCCCATGAGGTCGACGACGACACCACCCTTGATCTTCTTGACGAGCGTGCCTTCGACCGGCTGATCGGTCTCGTACGCCTGCCGGATCCGCTCCCACACGCGCATGAAGTCGGCTTTCTTCTTCGAAAGTACGACGGAGCCTTCCTGGTCCTCGAGATGCTCGAGCAGCACCTCGACCTCATCGCCTGGCTTGAGGTCGGGATGATCCTTGAACTCTTCGAGCGGAACGGCGCCCTCGGACTTGAAGCCGATGTCGAGGATGACCATGTTGTCCCGGATTTCCAGGACCTTTGACTTGACGATCTCTCCTTCATCGATCGACGCGAGCGTGCCCGCGTACAGCTCGATCATCTCCGCTTCCTGCTCGGGCGTGTACTCGTCTTCGTCCCAGCGATTGTCGCCGTGGGCAAGAAGACGCAGCTGTCCCTTCTGTTGGTCGCGCTGTGAAAGCGTCGTTGTTGGAGTGGTCTCTTCTTCTAGATCAGGCATACGGTTGCGATTCTCCTAAACCGCGGGATTTTTAGGCTCGCCGCGACGAGTCGAAAGTGTGAATGAGAAATACCGACGACGTATGCGCGCAACGCGATCGCGGTGCGCGAACGAAGCCGGGCTCGAACGTTTGTATTCGAAGGGGTAAAGCTAAACAGGATCGTCGGTTAGCGCAACCGACGTCGTTGCCGTCTCAGCCGCCCGCGCCAGTCCCGCCCGCTGCACCGCCTTCGCGGATCACTCCGGCGAGTGACACGATGCGCTCCACCTGCTCGGCCTGCGTCAAATAGGTCGTGTCGATGAGCACAGCATCCTTCGCCTGAACGGTCTGCGTCGCGTCCTTCGCATCGCGCTGCACCAGCCGCTCGGTCTCCTCCGCGGTCTCCGCATCTGTCGGCGCGCGGCCATGTCGCTGCGTGAGCCGCCGACGTGCGCGCTCCCAGGGATCGGCAATGAGAAACACCTTGAGATCGGCGTCCGGGAAGACGACGGTGCCGATATCGCGACCATCGACCACGACATCGCGCCCCTCCGCCGCCTGGCGCACGTGCCCGTCCACCCATTCACGCACCCCACGCATCTGTGCCACGCGAGAAACGAGTCGAGTGACTTCAGGGGCGCGGATGAACTCCTCCATGCTCTCGCGGTTCCAGAGGGGCGCGAACGAGTGCTGCGATGGTTGCAGCGAGATCTCACCGACGAAGCTCAGGACCGTCTCCTCGTCGAAAGTCTCGCCCGCGCGCGCGAGAGTCACAGCCGTCGCAGCCCGATAGAGTGCGCCGGAGTCGACGTGGCGAAAACCGAGTCGCTGCGCGACCCATTGCGCCGTGGACGATTTCCCCGAGGCCGCCGGCCCGTCGATCGCGACCACGAGCGAGCCGCGCCGCCTACGAACGCGCGGCGATGACGGAGGAGTCGGCGCGCTCATCGACCGTGAAAGGTGCGGGTCACGCGCGCGAGGTCGGTCCAGAACGCCGGATACGAAACGACGACGCACGCCGGGTCATCGACCTCGATTTCGTTGCCCGGAAGTGCGCCGAGCACGCCGAAGGCCATCGCTATGCGGTGATCGCCGTGCGTGATGACACGTCCTCTCAATGGTGCGGTCGACCCGGTGACGGTGAGTCCGTCGGGAAGCTCCTCTGCGTCGGCGCCGATCGAGCGCAGATTCGACACGACGGTGGCGATGCGATCGCTTTCCTTCACGCGAAGCTCCGCGGCGCCGCGAACCACAGTCGTCCCGCGCGCACGTGCGCCCACGCACGCGAGCAGCGGGAGCTCATCGATCATCGAGGGAACCTGCGATTCCTCGACAGACACCGCACTCAACTCCGCGTGCGACGCGCGCACAGTTCCCGTCGGCTCCCCGCCCTGCTCCGGACCTTCGTCGATCCGTATGAGGGCCCCCATCGAGCGAAGCACATCCAGGAATCCGGTGCGCGTGGGGTTGAGACACACGTTCGGCGTGCTGACTGGCGCCGAGTGAGAAAGCGTCGCGAGGGCGAGAAGGAACGCCGCCGACGATGGATCCGCCGGCACCCGCACGTCCAACGGCGCGAGCACGTCGATCACTTCGACGCGCACGCGCGTGCCGTCGACGACAACGACGGCGCCGAGCGATCGAAGCATGCGCTCGGTGTGATCGCGCGAGCGCGACGGCTCGGACACCTCCATTGCCACGCCGCCCACGACTCCGGCAAGAAGGATCGCACTCTTGATCTGCGCGCTCGCAGTCTCGGAGGTCCACACGATCGACTGCAGCGCGCCGCCCTGAACGACCATCGGCAGCCCGTCGCCCGACTCGAGCTCGACGCGCGCACCCATCGCGGTGAGCGGCTTCGCGACCCGACGCATCGGCCGCTTACTGAGGCTCGCGTCTCCAATGAAGCGCGAGCGGAAGTCGCACCCGGCCGCTACGCCCGCCATGAGACGCGTGGTCGTGCCGCTGTTGCCGCAATCCAGATCACGCGTAGGCGCCAGCATTGCGCGCGCACCGCGGGCATCGATAATGATGTCGTCGCCAAGCGGCGGCACGGCCACGCCAAGAGCGCGGAGTACTCCGGCGGTACTGTGCACGTCTGCCGACTGGAGCACGTCTCGAACCCGCGATCGCCCAGTGGCAAGCGCGGAGAATATCAGCGCGCGATGCGAGAGCGACTTGTCGCCGGGAACGCGAATCTCGACGGACGTGGTCACGCCGGTGGCTCCGCCGCGCGCCGCCACGCGCGCGCCGATTCCCAGATCTCGCGCAGCGCGCGCTGATCCCCCTGCGCGAGCGCGTCGCGCAGACTCGCGACCGTGTGCTGGAGCTTCGACAGCGCATCATCGAGAAGCGCGGGCTGCGCCTGCACGAGTGACGACCACTGTTCGAATCCGCTCGCAGCCAAGCGCGTCGTGTCGCGCGCGCCCGGGCCCACGCTGCAGGGATCGATATGCTCGGCGGCGAAGGTTGCGGCGAGCGCCGTCGATGCGAGCTGCGGCAGATGGCTGATCCATGCCATCATCGCGTCGTGCTCCTCGGCTGCCCGATATTCCAGACGCGCCGCGCCTACCCGCTCCCAGAGCCACTTCGCCCAGCGCCGCTGCTGCTCGCTCTGTCGCGACTCGATACTCACCGTACAGCCCTCGAACAGATCCGCGCGTGCGGCGCGAAACCCCGATTCGTGCGACCCTGCCAGTGGATGCGTGCCAAGCACACGCGCATACCGCGCCTCGTCGAGGCGCAGTGCCATCCGCGACTGCACGCCTCCACAGTGAAATATCGTCGCATCGGACGGCGCACCGCGAATTGCAGTCGTTGCCACCTCGGCGATCGCCTGCAGCGGAACCGCGATGACGATGACGTCTGCCTCTTCCATCGCGCTCACCAGATTCGCATCGGGCACTTCGTACCCGTGCTCGCGCGCCAACGCGCGGTCATCCGCGGACGCGCTGAATCCGAGCACGTGCGCGCCATTGCTCGCGAGAGCCTTGAGCAATGAGCCGCCGATGCATCCGAGGCCGACCACCGTGACGTTCGGAAGCTTCATCGCAGGCGCGGCTCGAGCGCGATCGCCGCGTCGGTGTGCTCGTCCCGGTATTTCACGATGACCGGCGTCTGCAGCGAGAGATGTTGCTGCGCTCCCCACCCCGATGAGATCGGACGCGCGCCGGGTACGACGACGGCGCCCTCGGGGATCTCGAGCGGTGCGCCATCTTCCGCCCGATGCACCGTCTCGCGCACGAGATCGTACACCGGCGTTGCGCGCGTGAGCATGACTCCGGCCGCGAGCACCGCGCGGCGGCGCACGACGGTGCTTTCGTACACTCCGCAATTGCCCCCGATGAACGCCTCATCCTCGACGATCACGGGCGCTGCGTTCGCCGGCTCGAGCACTCCTCCGAGCTGCGCCCCGGCACTCAGGTGCACGCGCTCGCCAACCTGCGCGCACGAACCTACGAGCGCGTGCGAGTCGATCGTCGTGTTCGCGCCCACGTGGGCGCCCGCGTTGATCAGCATCGGCGGCATGCAGATCACTCCGGAAGACACATAGGATCCTCGCCGGATGATCGACCCTCCCGGCACGATGCGAATCCCGTCGGTGGCGGAGAAGTCGCGCGGCGTGAACGGGCGCCTGTCGAAGAATCGAAAGGCACTGCCGTCTACGCGCCCCATCTCGACGATGTCGCTCACGCGAAACGCGAGCAGCAGCCCCGCCTTTACCCACTCGACCGCATGCCACCGTCCACTCGCATCGCGCTCGGCCGCACGCACCTCGCCGCGTTCGAGCGCATCGAACAGCTCGCCCACCCTGCGCTCCGCGTCTGCACGATCGAACGGACGATTCTCCGCGATGGCTCCCGCAGCGAACTCGATGTCCGCGCGCAGCGCTTCGAGATCGGATGGCGCGCGATCGGCGCGCGTGCGCTCCTCGATCACCGTCAGGCGGGGAGCAATCCGCGCGCGAACATCAGCTCGGCGTTCAGGATCGATGCGCCTGCCGCGCCGCGTACCGTGTTGTGGCCCATCGCCACGAGGCGAACATCGAGGATCGGATCACTGCGCACGCGGCCGACCACCACCGACATCCCGTTGCCCGCATTCACATCGCGGCGCGGCTGCGGGCGATCGCGCTCCATCGTGACGATCACCGGATTTGCAGGCGCACTCGGCAACTTCAAATCGACGATCGCACCCTTCCACGAGCGCAACGCCTCGACCGCCGCCTCCGGCGTGACACGCGATTCGAACTTGACCGCCATCGCAGCGGTGTGCCCGTGCTCCACGGCGACGCGATTCACTTGCGCGCTCACGCGCATACGCGCCGGAGTCACGGCACCACGTTCGAGCCTGCCGAGAATCTTGAGCGGCTCGCTCTCGATCTTCTCCTCTTCGCCGCCGCCGATGAAGGGGATGATGTTGCCGAGGATGTCGAGCGCGGGCACACCGGGATAGCCGGCGCCCGAGAGCGCCTGCAGCGTCGTGACGAAGAGCTGCTCGACGCCGAAAGCCTGGTGCAGTGGCGCGAGCGCGAGCGCGATCACCATCGTCGAACAATTCGAGTTGGTGATGATCGCGCCGCTCCAATCCCGCGCGGCGCGCTGAATGGGCAGCAGCTCGAGGTGGTCCGGGTTGACCTCGGGAATGAGCAGCGGCACGTCTGGATCCATTCGATAGTTGCGGGCATTGCTCAACACGATTTTCCCTGCCCGCGCGAACGCCGGCTCGACGTCCTGCGCCGCGTCGGAGTCGAGTGCCGAGAAGACGATCTGGGCGTCCACCGAGGCGGGGTCGCATGCGGAGATCGTGAGATCGGCGGCGCGCCTGGGCATCTCGCCGCCGAGCCAGTGCGCGCCATCGCGATAGCGCTTGCCGGCGGAACGCTCCGACGCGGCGACGGCAGTGACTTCGAACCACGGGTGGTCGGCAAGCAGACGAATGAAGGTCTGGCCTACGGCGCCGGTGGCACCGAGCACGCCGACGGGGATCCTGCGGGTGGGTGCGTTCGTCGCTGTCATGAGGCGAGTAATGTACGCACGATTCGCCTGTAGCTGTCGACCGCATCGCGAAGCTCGCCGATCTCGATGTACTCGTGGGCCGTGTGAGCAACGGAGATGGAGCCTGGCCCGAAGAGGAACGGTGTGCCCCATCGATCGAGCAGCGGGATGTCGCTCGCGAAGGAGACGGGTGCGCGTTCGAAGCCCGCCAACGCGGCAAAGTGCTGTGGTGGAACGTGCGGCGCGAACTCGAGCTCCGCGCGGCCCACGCTCCAGCGCTCGAGAATGTGGCGCACCTGCGCGGGATCGCCGACGAGCCGCACCATCAGCTGGGCCACTGCTTCATCGGGAACAATGTTCGCCTCGAGTCCTGCGTTCAGGGAGCCGACGTTGATCGTGGTGCGCCCGAGCACGGGATCCACTGGAAGATCGAGCTCCTCGAGCGTGGAGAGCAGCGCGAGCATCGGGGTGATGGCGGAGGCGCCGAGCTCGGGGTAGGCGGAGTGCGCGGCGCGGCCATGCGTGCGCACCGTGACCGCCATCGAGCCCTTCGCGCCGGAGGCAAGCCGGCCCTCGGTGGGCTCGCCGTTCACGAGAAAGCGGCTCGTGGCGGGAAGCAGATTCGCTGCGCGCGCGCCGTCGGAGCTTTTCTCTTCGCCGACCACGAAGAGCAGATCGACGCGATCTTCGCCTTCGTCTGCAAGAGACTGGGCGGCGACGATCATCGCGGCGGCGATCCCTTTCGCGTCGCAGGCGCCGCGGCCGGCGAGTCGCGAACCGATACGAGAGGGACCGATGAAGGGCGGAACGGTATCGAGGTGCGTGGAAAAGGTGACGGCGCCTTGGCCCCGCGAGGCCCAGATGTTCGCGTGACCGGGCGCGAGCTCCTGGCGCGTAACGGCCCACCCGTGCTCGCGGAGCCACGATGCCGCAAGCTCGACCGCCGGCGCTTCTGAGCCGGTGAGCGAAGGCTGAGCGATGAGCGCGTGGGCGAGCTCGACGACGTCGGTCATCGACACAACCTATATGCGGCGGTGAAACGGTGACAGCGTCCGGGGTGTCCACGAGCCGCAAGAGTCGGTCTGCGCGGTTGGAACAACGAGCAGAAAACCATTGACGGTGAGCGACTGTTTCGCTAATTTCCACCTACCGAACAGTACCCGAAAGACGGCGGCCAGGGTTCCTCATCGGCGACAGAACGTTTCCGAGCGTTACCCCTTGTCTGGCAACGACTTACAATGGCTCACTTCAATCGCCTTCCAGCGATGATCCGTGGTACCGTTCGAGAGCCCGGAGCTCCGAAAGAGCCGGCAGTGCTCATGCGCATCCGCCAGCTCGATCCGCGCAGCAAGTGTGGTGCAAGTACGACCGTAATGCAGCTCTACAGAGTGGATGATTTGCCGGAGGATTCGCCTCGCGTGCACATGGTCTTTCACGACCGGCACGGCTGGTATTGCGAACACGGGCGGGAGTGTCCCGCTGTCGCGGCGGTTCGCCGGCACCAACGGCTGGATTCCTTGGATACATAGGGTGGACTGGACATGATCTCACGACAGGAAACATTCGAGCAGACGAGCACGACCAACGATCCGTGGGCCGCGCTGTCCGCGCCCCTTCCCTCCGGCACCGTGGCGTGGCGCCAGGACGGCCGCGCCATTGAGCGCGACACGAAGTTCTTCGCGCGCTTCGTCGCGTACGTCGAGGCAAACACCGTTCGCGAGCGGCTGGACAGCGTCGTGCCCGGTGAGTGGAATCTCACGATCGAGCTTCTTCCCACGGTCGCCTCAACGGACGATGCGGAGAACGGAGACGCCAATCGCTTTGCCTTCAAGGCGCGGCTCCAAATCCTGGGCATCGTCCGCGAGGATGTCGGCTCCGGGAAGGATTACAAGCAGGCGTCCACGGATGCGTTCAAGCGTGCGGCGGTGCGCTTCGGCATCGCACACGAGCTCTATCAGCTCGGCACGAACTGGGTGGAGCTCGAGAGCGGCGCGAAGGGGGCGCGCCCAGTCGAAGATCCGCAGGCTGCCCACGATCGGCGCATCGACGGTCGCGAACAGCCGAACGCGGCGGAGCCGCAGCTCTCGCTTCCACAATCACCCACGCTCTCCCTCGAGCGCGGAGCCGCCGAGCTGCCGGATGTTCCGGCGTGCCCGCTGTGCTGCGGTCGCATGTGGGACAACCGCCTGAACAAGCGCAACCCCAAAGCTCCTGATTTCAAGTGCCGCGATCGCCGCTGTGACGGCGTCGTCTGGCGCCTGCCAGAGCGCGCGGTCTAAGGCGCGAACGCGCGGAGGGATGCGGCAGACGCGAACGCGGCCGGAGTGACCGAGTAGTACACGCTGCCGCCGCCGTATACGTCCCGCATCCCTTCGTAGCGCATTCCCAATTTCTCCATCACGCGGCGCGAGCCGGTATTCTCCGGACTCGCGACCGCGACGATGCGGTCGAGGCCGCGGTCCTCGAAGCCCCATTGCACGAGCGCACTGGCAACCTCAGTCGCGAAGCCGCGCCCCCACGCGGATTTTCCGAACGCGTAACCCACCTCGATGTCGGCGGTGCCGTTCAGGGGTTGTAGTCCCGCCCATCCGATCGGCACTTCTTCGCCGCGCAACCGTACGCTGAAAAATCCCAGCATGTGCTCCTCCCAGCAGTGTACGTAGCGCGCGAGACGCGCCGCCGCCTGTTCGCGCGAGAGCGCGCCCGCAGCCCCGATGAAGCGCATCACGTCAGCGTCAGCTGCCAACTGGGCGTACCACTCGAGATCCGAAGGCGTCATCGACTCGAGCGCCAGACGCTGCGTGTGAAGAATCGGCATGCCGCACCTTATTCGGCGATCCAGGTGAAGGCAAGCAATCGTGCCACCCTGCCCTCGCAGAACAGCACACCCGGTGCAACATTGTGCGAGTGATCTCTCCTCCCCTCATTCTCGACTCATGCTGATTCGACTCGCCATTGCAGCGCTCCTCGCGTGTGCCCTGTTCGTACCCGCTCGCGTGTCCGCGCAAGATGCGGACGCCAATCTCGCTCGCGCGAAGCGCATTCTGCGCACCACGCCATTGGTCGACGGGCACAACGATCTCGCGTGGCGCATCCGGGAGGACAAGCACGCGCCCCGCGATGTCGAGGCGTACGATCTGCGCAAGACGACAGCGGGTCACACGGATCTCGCACGCCTCCAGAAGGGAATGGTGGGCGCGCAATTCTGGTCCGTGTACGTCCCCGGCGAGATCAAGGATTCGGGCTACGCGCGCGTACAGCTCGAGCAGATCGAGATCGCGCGACGCTTCATCGCGAAGTACCCGGAGCGCTTCGCGTTCGCGACGCATGCGTCGGACATCCGAAAGGACTTCGCTCAGGGCAAAGTCGCATCGTTCCTGGGCATGGAGGGCGGCCACGCGATCGAGAATTCACTCGGCGTCCTGCGCGCGTACTACGACCTGGGCGTGCGGTACATGACGCTCACGCACAACGTGAC
>JBDTXN010000121.1:0-9279 GCA_040006175.1 Gemmatimonadota bacterium
CCGGCGCGCAGCACCTTGATTGCCACCTGCCGCCGTACAGGCTCGTCCTGCTCGGCCAGGAAGACGACGCCCATGCCGCCCTGTCCCAGAACGCGAATGATCGTGTACGGACCGATGCGCGTGAATGGAAGCCCATCCCCGGTCATTTCTCCAAAGAAGGGCGAGGAACCCTGAGTGGGAGTCGCGCCCTCTACTTCAGGCAGCATTGGATGCCCCTTGGAGACAGGTGGGCAAGTGCGCAGCGCTGACCGAGAATGTACGCGTCCCCTGGCAAATTGCTACGGAAGGGCCTCTCCGCCAGCCGGCGTGAACACCACCCGCCCCTCCGCATCGCGCGATACGACACCCGCGAACTCACCTAGGAATTCGCGCGTCCACCACGCTCCCGTTTTTCGCCTCGCTGCAGCGCTAGTGAACCAGTATTGCCATCGAACCGTGCGAACCATGGCAGGTGGATGGCCGTTGAACGGATCGCTCCGAAAGAGCGACATCACCTCCCTGCTCCCGGCAACGAGCTGCGCCTGTGCTGCAACTACCCACGACGAGGACTGCCACGGCGCAAGCGACGCGAACCAGAGATTCCACTCGAAGCGTGGCTGATACGGCGCATAGACGCCGGGCCGCTCCATCGGATCCTGCGGCTTGTAGCGAAACGGGTATGCGGTCCACGTGCGGCCGCCGTCGATGCTCCCCTGAAACTCGATCTCGTAACGCTGCTCCGTCATCGTAGCGAACAGGCCGTACGCATTCGCGATGCGAAATGGCGCGAGCATTCGCTCGGGCATGCCCAGAATGCCGGTGGAGCCCGGAGCGAGGAATGCCCAGAACGTCGCGTAAAAGATCGAGCCGAGCGCGAGCGACTCGGTGAGCACTCGCGGGCGCGAGCGATGTGCTGCAGCGGGCACCCGGATCAACTCGGAACGCAATCCGCGGCTATGGGAAATCTCTTCCGCGGTAGGACCACGGCGGCGTCGCAGATTCGACCGGATCCAGTCGATCGCGCGATCGTCGAGCAGCAGGAAACCGAGCATCAGCACGAGGTAGTTCAGAAATGCGTAGTTCGCCGTCGCGATGATCCCCACCTGCAGCGCAGTGACGATGGCGAAGCATGCAAGGCGAGCCGGCCGCGGCGTGAACACCAACCACACGACGAGGAGCTCGATCAGCAGCGTTATCGCTACCGTCGCTGCGTGAAACCAGTGCGGGAAATGCTGCACGTACCATCCGGGCCATGCCGGAAGCGGCCCGTTCTGGTAGTACTCGTCCATGGCGGTGAACTCGCGCCAGTGCACATCGCCGCTCATGAGCTTCACGAGCCCCGACTCGAAGTAGATCCGGAACCACTCCCATCGCAGCATGAACAGGCTGAGACGCGACGGTGGATCGTGTGCGCCGAGTCCGGGCCGAAATCCGCGCGGAGCGAACCAGATCGAGATGAATCCCGCCTCGAGCAGCATCCCATCCGACTGGTAGGACGAGAAATCCTGCAGCGTCGCGACGAAGGAGAGAAAGAGGAGTGTGCAGATCGCGATCGTGACGCGCGGCCACACATTCGCTACCAGAAGCAGGGAGCAGACGATCCCTACGACCACCGCAGCGGTCAGCATCTCGTCGGTCGGCCACGCCCAGAACACGCTCGGCGCGTACCAGAATCGTTGAATGCCGTGCAGCGCGTCGCTGACCTGTTGCAGATAGGGTCCTACCGGCAGTATGCCGTGCTCGCCGATGAGACCATGCACCTGCCGCGCGAACGAGTAAAAGGCGGAAAAGAAGATGACGCCGAGTGCGCGCAGGAAGATCCAGCGCGGTACGAGCGCGTCCGTCGCCCGTGTCGCGAGTGCGCTGAACAGTGATCCAGTGTGCAGATGGTACGGCCGAGAGGTCACACGTGTTCTCGCATCTGCGTGCGCGAGGAGGGCAACGGAGCGTGCGAGAGTCGCAAGCGGTGCGCCTGCACGCCCGCCTGCCGTTGGTGCGCTTCCGTGACGCCCACCAAGTGATCACTTTTCGGCACCGATCGTCGCGCCTCGCCAGCTCGGTACAGCCCCGTCCCGCGATCCTTCGCGTGCTTGACCTGCAGCGACAGAAGCCCGTACGTACCTTAGGGTTCTCACAGACGGAGCTCGCGTGTCGACAGAGCTACAGAATCAGCTGCAACTCACCCTCGGCGACGCCTACACAGTAGAGCGCGAGCTTGCTCCGGGTGGCATGAGCCGTCTGTTCCTGGCGACCGAGCGGGCGCTGGATCGGAAGGTGGTAGTCAAGCTGCTCCCACCTGAGCTGGCTACGGAGCACAGTGCGCAGCGCTTTCAGCGGGAGATGCTCGTGACCGCCAAGCTGCAGCACGCGCACATTCTGCCGGTGCTCACCGCGGGCGCGCGCGACGGCCTGATCTACTACGTGACGCCGTTCGTCGCCGGAGATTCCCTGCGGAACCGCATCAGAACCGAGGGCGTACTGGCGATCGATGAAGTCATTCGACTGCTGCGAGAGGTCGCTGAGGCGCTCGCCTTCGCGCACGCGCGCGAGGTGGTGCATCGCGACCTGAAGCCCGACAATATTTTTTTACAGCACGGCCACGCGATTCTCGCGGACTTCGGCATCGCCCGCGCCGTCGAGCAGGCGACTCGCGGCACGCCCACCGAGCGCCTCACACGAACGGGGCTCGGCCTCGGAACGCCGGGATACATGTCGCCCGAGCAGCTCGCGGGAGACCCGGATGTCGATGCACGCACCGACATCTACGCCATGGGCGTGGTCGCCTACGAGATGCTCTCCGGTCATCCCTTGTTTCCAGGACGCTCACCTGCAAAGGTGATCGTCGCGCACATGACGGAAACTCCGGAGCCCGTGACGAGCTATCGCACGGACACGCCGGCGCAGCTCGCAGAGTTGATCAGTCGATGCCTCGAGAAAGATCCGGGCGACAGATGGCAGAGCGTGGAAGAGCTGATCCCATCGCTCGAGGATGTCGCGGTGACACACGCGACACGCGGCGGATCGAGAATTACGAGCGAACGCACCATCGATGCCCCCGCCATGGCCGCGATGTCACGCATGCGCGCAAGTCTCCATTCCGGACTGCAGGCATTCGAGCGGAGTGATTGGCACGAGGCGTTCAATGCGCTGAGTGCTGCCGAAGCAACGGATCCTCTCACGGTCGACGATCTCGAGCGGCTCGCCGAGGCGGCGTGGTGGATCGGCAAGAGCGACGAATGCATCAAGATGCGCGAGCGCGTGTACGCGATCTTCGTCGAGCGCGGTGACGCGTATCGCGCGGCGGGCATCGCGATCGCGGTTGCGGAGGACTACTACCACAAGCTCGCACGCTCAGTCGCTTACGGATGGCTGCAACGCGCCGAACGGCATCTGGAGGGACTTCCGGAGTCGATCCAGCACGGATGGCTCGCGCGCAGCAAGGCAGTGATCGCGCTCGGGGAAGAGAAGGACCTGGAGCGCGCGTGGGACCTGGCGGGTTTGGCCCACGACGTTGGTCGCCGGCTCGGAGATCGCGATCTGCAGATGCTCGCGCTTCAGGATCGTGGCCGCATGCTCGTGTCACAGGGCCGCGTCACGGAAGGGATGGCGGCGATCGACGAGGCGATGGCCGCTTCGGCGAGTGGCCAGCTGGGTGCGCGCACGACGGGCCGCATCTATTGCAACATGATGAGCACGTGCGAGCGGCTTGCGGACTACCGCCGCGCGCGCGAGTGGAACGACGCCGTTCGCCAGTGGTGCGAGCCGCACTCGGATTCGGGCTATCCCGGAATCTGCCGCGTGCATCGTGCCGAGCTTCTGCGGCTGAACGGGGCGTGGCCCGAGGCGGAGGTTGAGGCGAAGCGCGCGTCCGTGGAGCTCGAAGGATTTCTGAGCGATGTAGCGTCCGAGGCGTACTACGAGCTGGGCGAGCTGCGGCGTCTGATGGGTGACCTGAGCGGGGCGGACGCAATGTTTCGGCGCGCACACGAGCTCGGACGCGATCCCGTGCCGGGACTCGCCTTGCTGCGGCATGCGCAGGGGCGTGTCGAGAGTGCGCGTGCGCTGCTCGAACGAGCGCTCTCGGAGCAATCCGCGTCGCGGCTCGATCGCGCAAAACTGCTTCCTGCGCACGTGGAGATCGCCGTGGCCGCTGGCGAAACGGACGTTGCGAGTGCCGCGGCGAAGGAGCTCACCTCGATAGCGGAGGCGTACGGCTCGCCCGTGCTCGTGGCGCGGGCAGCCTTCGCGCGGGGACTCGTGGAGCTTGCGGAGGGAAAGCCCATTCCGGCCTCGACGAGTCTTCGCCGCGCGTGGAGACTCTCGAAGGATTGCGATCTTCCGTACGAGGCCGCGCGCGCGCGGGTCGCGCTGGGGCAGGCATACCGTGCGTGCGGAAATACGGAGGACGCCGAGCTCGAGCTTCAGGCAGCGACCGTCAGCTTCGAGCGACTCGGCGCGACCGCTGCGGTGCGCAGCACGGCAGCCCTGCTCGAGGCGTTCTAGCGAGTGGGTCGCGTCCGAGCCCGGCAGAGTGGGTAGCGCGGAGGAACGACCGGTCGTCATTCTTGCGCGACGTCCATGATGAATGTCACGGCTCGATCCCATTGAACCGGAGCGACATGCATCACAGAGAACCACTCGCGCTTCTCGCTGTGGGAGTCGGCTGCCTCATTGTGTCGCGCGTTGGTGCGCTCGAGCCTGGCACGTGGGTGCTCGAGGTCATTCCGATCTTCATCGCCGTGCCGATTCTCATTGCCACGGCAGCGCGCTTTCCGCTCACGCCACTCGCGTATCGGCTGATCTTCGTGCACTCGCTGATCCTGATGGTCGGCGGCCATTATACATACGCCAAGGTTCCGCTGGGATTCTGGGTGGAGCATGCGTTGCATCTCGCGCGTAACAACTACGACCGCATCGGCCATTTCGCTCAGGGATTCGTGCCCGCGATTATCGCGCGCGAGATTCTGCTCCGGCGAACGCCGCTGCGAAGCGGGAAGTGGATCTTCTTCCTCGTCACCTGCATTTGCCTTGCGATCAGTGCGTGCTACGAGTTCATCGAATGGGGCACAGCGGTGATCGGCGGCTCGTCTGCCGACGCGTTTCTCGGTACGCAGGGAGACGTGTGGGACACGCAGTGGGACATGTTCACGGCGTTCGTGGGGGCGATCGTCTCGCAGCTGTTGCTTTCGCGCGTCCACAATGGACAGCTGCGCGCACTGGAGGCCGAGCAGCCAGCGTGAATAGACGAAAGTTCGTTCTGCGCACCGCGGGCGCCCTCGTCGGTTCGCTGGTGGGCGTAGTGGGCTACACGATCGAGATCGAGCCGCACTGGCTCGAGATCGTGGAGCGGGATCTCGCGATCGATCATCTCCCGCGTGCGCTCGAGGGTGCCCGCCTCGCGCAGCTCAGCGATCTGCACGTCGGCCCTCAGGTGAGCGACGAATATCTCATCCACTCCTTCGACCGAGTGAAAAGCCTCGCTCCGGATCTGATCGTGTACACGGGTGACTTTCTCACGCATCGGGTAGCGAGGAGGGATGCACAGTTCCGACAGCTTCGCGCCGTCCTCGCCCACGCTCCCCATGGACGCCTGGCGACCGTCGGCATTCTGGGCAACCACGATTATGGTCGCGCCTGGGGCGAGGGGTCGGTCGCGGCGAGAGTGGTGGCGGAGGCCGAGCGTGCGGGCATCCGGATATTGCGGAACGAGGTGCAGAGCGTTGGTGGGCTCGACATCGTCGGCGTGGACGACCTGTGGGCCCGCCGCGGGGATTCGGAGGGTGCGTTGCGTTCGCGCGAAAGCGCGGCTGCGCTGGTGCTCGTCCATAATCCCGACGCGGCGGACGAGCAGCGGTGGCCGGAGTACCGCGGCTGGATGCTCTCGGGGCACACGCATGGAGGGCAGTGCAGGCCGCCATTCCTGCCGCCACCGCTCCTGCCCGTGAAAAATCCCCGCTACGTCTCGGGCGAGGTGACGGTCGACGCAGCTCGCACGCTGTACATCAGCAGAGGTGTCGGCCATCTCGTTCGCGCGCGCTTCAACGTGCGTCCGGAGATTCCGTTGTTCACGCTTCGCGCTTCGGTGCGGGCGTGATCGGGCCGGTCGCTATCGGTTGCGCGAAGCCCTGACCGCTCGCGTGCCATGATTGCCCGTGTCGCCACGAATGCGGACGTTCCCCAGCTGGAGGCGCTGATCGCTCGTTCCGTGCGCGAGCTCAGCCAGGGCTATTACACGGCAGCGCAGATCGAAGCTGCGCTCGCCGCGGTCTTCGGCGTCGACACGCAGCTCATCGTGGATGGCACCTACTTTGTGATCGATTCCGATTCCGGCCCGGCTGCGGCGGGAGGCTGGAGCTTTCGTCGCACGCTCTACGGCGGAGATCAGATGAAGCACTCGCTCGACCTGCGGCTCGATCCTGCGAGAGAGGCCGCGCGTATTCGCGCGTTCTTCGTGCATCCGAAGTGGGCTCGTCGCGGCCTCGCGCGGCAGCTGTACGCCGCATGCGCGGACGCGGCGCTCGCCGCGGGTTTCACGATGTTCGAGCTGATGGCGACGCTTCCCGGCGAGCCGCTGTACGCCGCACTCGGTTTTGAAGCCGTGGAGCGCGTGGCGATTGGAGTCGGAGAGGGAGTTACGCTGCCACTTGTGCGGATGTCACGCCGCATTCGCGACTAAAGGCGGGCTGCAACTGGATGTCGTGAGCCGCGCGAAATACGGGGCAGCGCGCCTGCCGCCGCCCCGTGTCCCGCTCGTCTCCGCTATTCGCTCTGAGGTGTCACCGTGAGCGAGTTTACCACCGACCGCACCTCGCTCACCTTGTTCGCCGGAAGGCCGGCGCGCTTCGCATGCTCCTGCACCTGCTCGGGAGTTTCCGCGAGATAATGGCAGTAGATGCGATTGTCCGTGATGAAACTCTCGACCCACTGAATGCCGGGGCCCGTCTCCAGCAACGCGGCGTTCGAGATCTTCCTCGTCTTGTTCAGCTCCTCGGCAGAAAGACTTCCGACTGCTTCGAGATCTCTCTCGATTACGTATCGACGCACGGGATTTCTCCTGTATGTGGTTTTGGTACTGCTTGCTGCACACAATCGTGTTGCAACCACGGGCCGAATGACTGGAGCGCGTCTCTCGTGCTGCTCCGTCTCCGACACCGCATTTCGTCACCGCCGGATCGCGATCACCTCGAGATACTCCGAATCGACTTCGGTTCCTCGCGCGCCGGGCCGCTGGCTCCGCTCCCAGTGATAGATGAGATCCGCCGAGAGCAGGTTGGCGCGCTGCTTGTCCAGCGCTTCGAGTGTCCGCAGTGTCGGCCCGTAGCACGTGCGAAACAGATCCGCCGTGCCGGCTGGCGTGTATGGATACCGGAACGTCAGCATCCGCCGCGTGGTGGTGACGTCCCACTCGTGTTCGTCCAGTCGCTCTCTCACGACCGACTCATCGCCCCACGAGAGCGGGCTCACGCTGCCCGCCGGTGGGGTGACGTACGCCACGTGCGTCGCGAGCAGTTGGCCGATGAATCCACTTCTCGTCCAGTTGGCAAGTGCGACGCGGCCCCCGGCACGCGTAACGCGCGCAAGTTCCGAGGCCACGCGATCCGGGCGTGCGGCGAACATCACGCCGAACATCGAGAGCACGGAATCGAACGACGCGTCCTCGTAGGGGAGATTCTCGACGGTCCCCTGGTCGAGACGGATGTCGAGTCCTTCGCGCGATGCCCAGCTCGCGGTGAGATCGAGCAGCGAGGGCACCAGATCGAACCCCGTGACCCTCGCGCCCGCGCGCGCTGCAGGAATCGTGAGGTTCCCGGATCCGCACGCGGCGTCGAGTACCTCCTCCCCCCTCGTCAAGGAGAGACGGCGGACGAACTCCTCTGCCTCCAGACGAAATCCCGCTGATATCCGATCGTAATCTCCAGCGCTCCAGACGCGCAGCGAGCGGTCGGTCGCCGGATCCGTCGCAGGAGCGATGTCGCTGTGAATGGGACGTGCTTCCACGTCACCCACTGCGTCACCGCAGTCGAGGCGAGTCACCCCATACGTCGTGAAATCGTTGCCCATGAACTCCTCCCGCCGTTGTTGTGGTGAGCAGCGTGTGAGACAGACTAGCGGGGCAAGTGGTTCGCTCGAATGACTGAACGTCCGCATGTTGTGATCGCGCGTCCCGACGGGCGCGCACACTTGCCTGATCGTCCGGAACAGCCATCCCAGCGTCCGCACCCTTGCTTCCGCGCTCCTTGGCGCGGAGCATTACGCATGGACCCACTGTCCGATGTGCTCCGAGCCGTGAAGCTCAACGGCGCGTATTTCTATCTCGTGGAGGCTGGGCCGCCATGGTCGGTGTCCGCGAAGGCGGCGCGCGAGCTCGGCCCGCTCATCCTTCCGGAGGTCGAGCACCTCATTTCGTACCACATCCTGCTTTCGGGAAGCTGCTGGGCTGGAGTGGACGGAGAGAGACAGGTGGAGATGAGGCCCGGCGATGTCGTCGTCTTCCCGCACGGCGACGCGCATCTCATGTCCAGTGCCGAAGGGCGACGCGACGACACGTCGCGCCACGGCTCGACACCGGCACGGTACCTCGAAACCGTTCTGCTGGGACCAACGGTCGCACGTGACACGTCCTTCGTGTGCGGATTTCTCGGCTGCGACACGCGGCCGTACAATCCGCTGCTCGCGTCACTGCCGCGCCGCCTGCACTTCTCGGGGATTGCGGGCGGTTGGCTCGAACAGTTTCCCGCGCAGGTGGTCAAAGAGTCGCGCTCCGGACGCGTTGGGAGCGACACCATGCTCACGCGCATGGCCGAGCTGATGTTCGTCGAAGTGGTCCGCCGGCATGTCGAGGAGCTGCCGCTTCAGCATACCGGATGGCTTGCGGGTCTGCGGGACGATGTCGTCGGCCCCGCACTCTCTGCGCTGCACGGACGCCCCGCACATCCGTGGACGCTACCCGAGCTGGCACGAACGATCGCGAGCTCTCGTACGGTTCTCGCCGAGCGGTTTTCGCAACTGGTGGGTGTGCCGCCGATGTTGTACCTCGCGCGGTGGCGTCTGCAGCTCGCCGCCGAGCAGCTTTCGCGCAGCTCGGCCAAGATCGCCGCGATCGGGGTGCACGTCGGGTACGAATCGGAAGCGGCGTTCAGTCGCGCGTTCAAGCGCGAAACAGGGATGTCACCGGCTGCCTGGCGGCGCGCGCGCAGCGAGTCGGCTGAAGCGCGCACCGAGAGTGCGCTCTAGGCTGCGTGAGACTCTGCGCGACTCGCGACTGACACCGCGCTAGTCGAGCCGCGCGCTGAGCCTTTC
>JBDTXN010000122.1:0-9203 GCA_040006175.1 Gemmatimonadota bacterium
ATGCGATGGTGATGAACGCGAAGGGGAAGATCGTGCCGGCGAAGATCGGCCCGCCCCCGTGCGCGAATCGCGTGAGCGCGGGCATCTGCAGAGGCGGAAGCACGACGATGATGCCGAGCGCGAGCGCGAGTACCACGCCGATCTTCACGAATGCGGAGAGATAGTCGCGCGGAGCGAGGAGCAGCCACACCGGAAGCACCGAGGCCGCAAAGCCGTACACCATTATGGAGAGGGCGAGCGTCTGGCGGGTGAGCGTGAAGTGCGCGGCGACGTCGGCGTGAGCGGCCACCCACCGGCCCGCATACAGGGCGCCGACGAGCAGCACCAGCCCGATCGCGCTCGCCTCGAGCACTCGTCCGGGACGGATCCAGCGCAGATGTACGCCCATGAGCAGCGCGATCGGGATGGTAAGTCCGATCGTGACCACTCCCCACGGGCTCGCGGCGAGCGCATTCACCACCACGAGCGCGAGTACCGCGATCAGCACCACCATAATCCCGAGGATCGCCACGAGCGCCGTCGTCCCCGCGACGGGTCCGATCTCGTCGCGCGCCATCGCGCCGAGCGAGCGCCCGTTGCGGCGCACGGACGCGAGTAGGATCACGAGATCCTGCACTGCGCCGCCGAGCACCACGCCGCCGACGATCCAGATCGCGCCGGGCAGAAAGCCGAACTGCGCCGCGAGCGTGGGGCCGACCAGCGGACCGGGACCGGCGATCGCTGCGAAGTGATGTCCGAACACCACCCACCGATTCGTCGGCAGATAGTCACGGCCATCCTCGAGTCTCACTGCGGGCGTCGCTCGGCGATCGTCGACCGCGAAGATCGTCGCTGTGATGAAGCGGCCGTAGAAGCGGTAGGCGACTGCGTAGGAACAGAGGGCGGCCGCGAGAAGCCATCCAGCGCTGATGGTCTCACCGCGCGAGAGGGCGAGGCGCCCGAGCGCGATCGCGCCGAGCACGGAGACGGCTATCCAGCAGAGTATAGTGAGCGAGCGGCGCATACGCCGCGGCAATGTACGCGGTGTACCGCGCATGGCCAGTCGTGCGGATCGGGCAGCGTGCCGACGAACGACGCATACGCGTCATCACTCGGTACCCCTCTGCACGCCCTTCCTATAGCTTTCGGCCTCGAGGATGATGTCAGTGAAGATCTCCGCCGCCATTGGCGCCGCCCTGTTCGCGACGTCCGCGCTTGCCGCCCATCCGGCGCGCGCGGATGCGCAGGAGCGTTCGACGACCACGCACCAGCATGTGCTCGCGGCGTTCTCCACGCGTCGGCTCATGATTCTCCCGACGCACTACCTGCGGATGGGCGATTCGCTCGGATGGGCGGGTCAGATCACGGATCAGACTGCATATCTCTCATCGCTCGACGATGAGGTGTCGTTCGCGTTCAGCGATCGCGGTGTGAAGAAGATGTGGGTGTTCCCGCCCGCCATCGAGGCGATCGCGAAGCGCAACGAGGCATACGCACCGGATCCGCACGGCTTCGCTGCGCAGTGGCTCCGATATCCGGGGCCGAAGCGCCTCCCCAAGCAGTTGCCCGACCCAATCGCCTCGCAGCTCCGCACGCTCGTGGCCATGCAGGAAGGCGGGCAGCTCGTGCTGTTGCCGATCGAGCTCCGCTTCGAGCCGGTGCCCGGCGGTATGGAGTGCGCGGTGCTGCGCTTCGCGATCTTCGACGCGGTGCGCGCGAAGATCATCTACATGGCAGACGTGCAGAGCGACCCGCAGTCGGCGTTCGGACCCGCGCTCGCCGCATCGCTCGCCGGACATCTTGCAGACCTTCTTGGACCCCCGAATCAATGACAGATGCAATTCCCGTCACGCTGATCCCCGGTGACGGGATCGGTCCCGAAATCGTTGGCGCGACGGTCAGGATCGTGGAAGCAGCAGGAGCACGGATCGCGTGGGACCGGCAGCTCGCCGGGATGTCGGCCCTCAACGCTGCCGGCGACCCGATGCCCGTGGCCACCCTGGAGTCGATCGCGCGAACGGGCGTCGCCCTCAAGGGTCCTCTCGAGACACAGCTCGGCAGCGGCTACCGCAGCGTCAACGTCGCGCTGCGGATGCGCTTCGACCTCTTCGCCAACGTCCGCCCTGCGCGTACGCTCATCCCCAACGGACGCTACTCGGGGGTGGATATCATCCTCGTGCGCGAGAACACCGAGGGGCTGTACAGCGGCGTCGAGCATTACGTGAAGATCGGCAACGACGATCACGCAGCGGCCGAGTCGGTCGCGATCATCACGCGCGCGGGCGCCGAGCGGGTGATCCGGTTCGCGTTCGAGCATGCGGTGGCGCGCGGCCGGAAGAAGCTCACGCTGGTGCACAAGGCGAACATCCTGAAACTCTCGCAGGGGCTCTTCCTCGAGACGGGACGGCGCATCTCCAAGGAATACGAAGGGCGAATCGTGTTCGAGGAGCGCATCATCGATGCGATGGCCATGCACCTGGTGCTCACGCCCGAGCGCTACGATGTGATCGTGACGACGAACATGTTCGGCGACATCCTATCCGATGAGATCTCGGGACTGGTGGGCGGACTCGGTCTCGCACCCGGCGCAAACATCGGCGAGAAGGCGGCGATTTTCGAGGCGGTGCACGGCACTGCACCGGATATTGCAGGAAAAGGGATTGCAAACCCGGGGGCAGTCGTCCTCGCGGCATGTCTGATGCTCGACCACGTCGGCGATTCGCACACCGCAGATCGAATTCGCACTGCCATGAATGATGTCCTTCACTCCGGCCGCTCGCTCACCGCAGACTTGGGTGGAAACGCGACCACCACGGGGTTCACCGACGCCATCATCGCGAGACTGGGTTGACGAGAGTTCTGCACGTATCGGATCTCCACTTCGGACCACCAGCAGTACCGGCACAGCTCGACAACATCGCGGAGATGATTACTTCGCGACGCTTCGACGTAATCGCAGTCTCCGGCGATCTCTCGCAGCGCGCGCGTCCAGGCGAATTCCAGGCGGCGCGGCAGCTGCTTCGCGACGCGGAAAAGGTCAGTCGCATCATCGTCGTTCCGGGCAATCACGACGTGAAATGGTGGCGCGCACCTTTGGGTGTCGGCTCCCGCGCCTCGGCGATCGCCAATTATGCGAAGTACATCTCGGCCGACTTCGAGCCGGTGCTCACGGTGCCGGGTGTCACCTTCGTCGGTATCAACACCGCGCAGGGGGTAGTGCCGGGCACGCTCACCTGGAATCCGCGTGATGTCGGCGTGGTCGGGAACGTGAGCGAGGAGCAGATCGAGGAGGCCCGCGCCAAGTTCGAGCGGGCCCCGAAGGAGAATCAGCGCGTCATCGTCATGCACCACAATCCGCTTCGTGGCGAGATCTCCAATCGCTACGGCCTGTCGCACCCGGAGCGAGCCGCGAAGGCGTTCGTCGATCTGCGCATCGATCTCGTGCTCTGCGGCCACGACCACCAGGAATCGGTGCACCACGTCGAGCACACGACGAATGGAACGATCGTCTGCACGGCAGGCACCGTTTCGAATCGTACGCGCGGACAGCGGCCATCGGCCATGAACGTCATCACGCTCAGGCCGGAGGCGATCGAGGTCGAGCCCCAGATCTGGTCGACCGAGGCTCAGAACTTCCTCCCCGATCCGGTGCGGCGATTTTCCCGATGAGACGGTTCATTGCGGCGCGTGTCAATCAGCTCATGCAGCTGTTTCTCGAGTTCGATTCGCCGCCTCAGAATGCAGAACAGCTGTTGCATCGGCTGCGCACGTATGGACTCAACGGCATCAAGTCGCTCAAGCTCACTTCGAATCGCGCTGTGATGGTCAGTTTCAGCGGCGCCGAGCTGCGCATCAACAAGGGGTATCTCAACGCACCCGAGGATGTGCTCCGCGCAATCGTGAGCTTCGTGCAGGGACGAACGAAGGCGGATCGTCGTGCAGCGCAGAAGGTGATCCTCACGCATCCCGTCGCGGCGGCGCACCGCGCGCCGGTGCGCCGGCCGGGACGCGCAGATCCGCAGGACGCGGTCACCCTCCGCGAGCTCGCGCACTGGCATCAGGAGTACAACCTGCGCTACTTCGACGGCACCCTGGCGCAGATCCCCATCAAGCTGTCCGGGCGCATGCGCTCGCGACTCGGCCAGTATACGACCGCCACTCCGTACGGCGAGCCCGCCGAGATCACGATCAGCCGCGCGCACATCCGGAAGCACGGATGGGCGGAGGCGCTGCACACGCTGTTGCACGAGATGGTGCACCAGTGGCAGGCCGAGGCCGAACTGCCGATCGATCACGGACCCGCGTTTCGCGAGAAGGCGGCCGCGGTGGGGATCGCGCCGCAGGCGCGCCGGGAGCTTCGTTCGCCCTCGGCGGCATCGGTCGTCGTGACGCAGCACGAGCTCGCACTCAGAGCGGCGCGGCGTAGCTGACGCAAGGGCGTCCAACGGGCGTCGAGGTACTTTAATGCAGAGTGCCCGAGACGTAGCTTTATCTCCATGCAAGACTTCTTCGACATCGATAGCGCGCTCTCCGAAGAGGAACGCGCCGTTCGCGCCAGCGTCCGCCAATTCGTGGACGAGCGCATACTACCGATCATTGGTGACTGCTACGTCGAGGGTCGCTTTCCGAACGAAATCATCCCCGGGCTCGCCGAGCTCGGAGTGTTCGGCGCGAACCTCCCCGAGGAATACGGGTGCGCGGGGCTGAACAACGTGTCGTATGGGCTGATCATGCAGGAGCTCGAGCGCGGAGACTCCGGGATCAGATCATTCGCATCGGTTCAGGGCGCGCTCGTGATGTATCCGATTTTCGCGTTCGGCAGCGAGGAGCAGAAGAAGCATTATCTGCCCAAGATGGCCGCGGGCGAGATCATCGGATGCTTCGGCCTCACGGAACCGGACTACGGCTCGAATCCATCGGGGATGATCACGATGGCGAACGAGCAGGCGGACGGCTCGTGGGTGCTCAACGGCGCGAAAATGTGGATCACGAACGGCTCGCAGGCGAAGGTCGCGATCGTGTGGGCCAAGACGAATGGCGACAAGAGCGACAAATCGATCCGTGGCTTCGTGGTGCCGACGGACACCCCGGGCTTCACGGCGAAGGATCAGAAAGGAAAGCTCTCGCTGCGCGCCTCGGACACGAGTGAGCTCGTGTTCCAGGATGTGCACCTCCCGAAGGACGCGATTCTTCCGAAGAGCGGCGGCATCAAGAGCCCGCTCATGTGCCTCACGCAGGCGCGCTACGGCATCTCGTGGGGCGTGATCGGTGCGGCAATGGCGTGCTACGAGGAGGCGCTCACGTATGCCACGAGCCGCGTGATGTTCGACAAGGCTATCGGGGGATTCCAGCTTCAGCAGCAGCGACTCGCGGTGATGCTGACGGAGATCGTGAAGGCGCAGCTCGTGTCGCTGCACCTGGGGCGACTCAAGGATTCTGGGAAGCTCACGCCGCAGCAGGTTTCTCTCGCGAAGCGCAACAACTGCGACATCGCCACCGATGTGGCGCGCGAGGCACGACGCTTGCTCGGCGCCAATGGCATTCTCGCCGAGTACGCTTCGATGCGGCACATGGCGAATCTCGAAAGCGTCTATACGTACGAAGGGACGCACGACATTCACACGTTGATTCTCGGTCAGGCAGTGACCGGCTTGAGCGCGTTCAACTAACCCGGGGCTCGTGTGAAGATCGCGGTGTGCATCAAGCGCGTTCCCGACATGGAGACGCGGTTCAAGATCGCGGCGAGCGGATCTTCCGTCGATGAGACTGGGCTCAAGTACGACATGAGCGACTTCGACGGCTACGCCGTGGAGACTGCGCTGCAGCTCAACGAGAAGCAGGGACCCGGCGAGACGGTCGTCATCTCGCTCGGGCCGGACGTCGTGCAGGAGCAGCTGCGCAAGGCGCTGAGCATGGGTGCGGATCGCGCGGTGCAACTCAAATCGGATCGCGTGCCGGCGGACGGCCTCGCGATCGCGACGGCGCTCGCGGCGGAGCTCAAGAGCGGTGGCTATGATCTCATCCTGTTTGGCAGGCAGGCGGTGGATTCCGCGAACGCGACCGTCGGTCCGATGACGGCCGAGCTGCTGGATCTTCCGTGCGCGACGGCGGTGTCGTCGCTCGAGATCGCGAACGGGCGGGCGACGGCGCGTCGCGAGCTCGAGGGCGCGGCGGAGGTCGTCGAATTCTCGCTGCCCGCGATCGTCAGCGTGGACGAGGGGATGCCGCGCGCGCGATACCCGTCGCTCAAGGGGATCATGGCGGCCAAGAAGAAGCCGCTCGAGGTGAGGCCCGCCCAGTTGGGCGAGGAGCGCATCACGATCGAGAAGATGGAGCTCCCGCCGGAGCGCGCGGCGGGGCGGATCGTGGGCGAGGGGCCGGCTGCAGTGCCAGAGCTCGTCCGGCTGCTGCACACCGAAGCGAAAGTCCTGTAATGGCAAACACATTCGCGTTTGCGGAATCACGCGGCGGCGCGCTGCGTCGTGTGGCGTTCGAGACGGTGAGTGCCGCGCGCGCGCTCGCGGATGCATGTGGCGGCGGCGAGGTGCACGCGTTCCTCGCCGGTGCCCCGGGCGTCTCGTCGCTTGCTTCGGAGCTCGGGAAGTACGGCGCTGACGTCGTGATCGTCGTGGAGCATCCGGGACTGGCGAATGCGAATGCGGAATCGCTCGCGGCCACCGCTGCCGAGCGGATCCGCGCTGGTGGTTATCGTGCAGCGGTCTTCTCGGCGAGCGCCCAGGGACGCGATCTCGCGCCGCGTGTCGCGGCGAAGCTCGGCGTGGGAATGGCCGCGGATGTCATCGCGTTCGAGCTCTCCGGCGATGCACTCGTCGTGAAGCATCCTGCGTACGCTGGGAAAGTGATCGCCACGCTTAAGCTCACGGGATCGCCGGCGATCATGACGCTGCATCCCGGTGCACGCGCGGCCGTCGAGGCGCCGACGGAGGCGCGCGTCGAGAGCGCGCAGCCGGCCGCGGATCCGGGCGCCTCGAAAGTGCTGGTGAAAGAGATGATCGCGGGCGGCGGCGCGAAGCTCGACATCGGCGATGCACCGGTTATCGTGAGCGGCGGACGCGGACTCAAGAGCGCCGACAATTTCCGCCTCGTCGAGGATCTCGCAGCGGCGTTCGGCAATGCAGCGGTCGGCGCGACGCGTGCCGTGACCGATGATGGGTGGCGCCCGCACAGCGATCAGATCGGGCAAACGGGGCGGCAGGTGAGTCCCGATCTGTACGTAGCGTGTGGAATCTCGGGTGCGATCCAGCACATCGCGGGGATGCGCAATTCGCGCACGATCGTCGCGATCAACAAGGACAAGGAAGCGCCGATCTTCAAGGTGGCCGATTACGGCATCGTCGGCGACGTGGTCGAGATTCTCCCCGTGCTCACGGCTGCAGTGAAAGAGGCACGCGAGAAAGGCTGATCGCTCCGCTGGTTGTTTCGGCCTCTGACGCCTCATAGCTTCGGTGCCATGCGAACCGAGAACGCCGTATTTCTGGTCGTGCTGCTGCTCGCAGCCGGCTTCTTCTCCTACAATGTGCAGCGACTCCTCTCGTATCTGCGGATAGCGAGACCCGAGGACCGCGGCGGCGACCCGATCGTGCGCCTGCGCAACGTGATCTCCGTGGCGTTGTTGCAGAAGAAGATTCTGCGCGACCCGATCGCCGGCCCGATGCACGCGCTCATCTTCTGGGGCTTCTGCGTGCTCACCGCGGGCACGATCGAGCTGCTGGTGAACGGAAGCTTTCCGTCGTTCTCGTACGCCTTCCTTCCGACACCACTCTACAACTTCTATTCGATCTCGCAGGACGTATTCGGGATCCTCGTGCTCGGCGCGATCGCCTTCGCGTTCTACCGGCGACTCGTAATGCATCCGCCGCGGCTCGAGGGCGACAAGCTGGAGCACAGCGACGCGTACCTCATTCTCGGCGCGATCGCCGGGTTGATGGTCACGATGTTCGCGGTGAACGCAATCGAGCTCGCGCGCGATCCTGAGTCCATCACGCGCGCGAAGCTGCTGTCACTCGCGCTCTCGAAGCCCTTGGCGGCACTGCCGCCGGGCATTCTGGGAGCCGCCCACGGCGTGTTCTGGTGGACGCATGCGCTACTGGTGCTCGCGTTTCTGAATTTTCTTCCGTACTCGAAGCACCTGCACATCGTCTCCTCGATCCCGAACGTCTATCTGTCGAACTCGCAGGGACCGGGACCCAAGGGCGCCATCCGCTTCATGGATCTCGAGGCCGAGGGCGTCGAGCAGTTCGGCGCGGCCGACGTCGATCAGATGACATGGAAGGATCTGCTCGACGGCTACACGTGCACCGAGTGCGGGCGCTGCACCGACGCGTGTCCGGCTCATATCACCGGCAAGGTGCTGAGCCCGCGCAAGATCATTCTCGACACACGGCGCCGCCTGATGGAAAAGGCGCCGTTGCTCGTGGGCGATCGCTCCGAGCTCAGGCACCACGCGCTCGTGCACGGCGAGGGCGACGATGGAGCTACCAGCGCGACGGCGATTCTCGAGAACCGGCTGCTCGACAACTACATCACCGAGGAAGAGCTCTGGGAGTGCACCACGTGTCGCGCGTGCATCCAGGAGTGCCCGGTCGGCATCGAGCATCTCGATCATATCATCGACATGCGGCGCAACCTCGTGCTCATGGAGTCGCGCTTTCCGCCAGAGGTCCTGCCGACGTTTGAGTCGATGGAGCGGAATGGGTCACCCTGGGCGTTTCGCCCGGACGATCGCGCGAAGTGGGCGGACGGGATGGACATTCCGACGATGGCCGAGCTGCTCGAGCGCGGTGAGCAGCCGGAGATTCTGTTCTGGGTCGGGTGTATGGGCTCGTTCGACGACCGCTCGAAGAAGATCAGCGTTGCCTTCGCGCGCATCCTCCAGGCCGCAGGCGTGCCCTTCGCGATCCTCGGCCAGGAGGAGACGTGCAACGGTGATCCCGCGCGTCGCATGGGGAACGAGTACCTCTACCAGATGCTCGCGAAGCAGAACATCGAGACGCTCACGCGCTACGACGTGAAGACCATCGTGACGTTCTGCCCGCACTGCTTCCACCAGATCGGCAACGAGTACCCGCAGCTCGGCGGCAACTACGAAGTGATCCATCATTCGACGTACATCGAGCGGCTACTCGAGGCCGGACGCGTGCCCTTCGATACCGATGCGGGGAAGACGCTCACCATGGCGTACCACGACAGCTGCTACCTCGGCC
>JBDTXN010000123.1:0-9171 GCA_040006175.1 Gemmatimonadota bacterium
TCGCTCGTCGCGTGGCGCTCGGCGCGGCGAGACTTCACCGAGCCTGCGAGATGGATGGCGCCGCCGTAGAGGAGGAGCTTCTCGGTGAGCGTTGTCTTACCGGCGTCGGGGTGCGAGATGATCGCGAACGTGCGGCGACGCTCGGTCTCGCGAGCGAGGTCGGACTCCTGCGGCTTTGTGGCGAGGGGCTCGGTATCCCGGAGGTGTGCGCTCGGCATCTACGCCAAATTTACCATTTTTCGCACCGGGATAAGCAGTGCGAGGTGGCTTTACAGAAAGCAGCATGCGGTGACGCGGCCAGCCGTGCGCCGCGTTACCGGACTGCCATTGCTAGATTCTGCTCTTTTTCACCAGAACCATGGCTTCCACGTTGCGCAGAGACACGCTCGTCACCGGTGCACCCAAGGTGCCGTCTGCCAGCAGCGGAAGCCAGACATCGGTGGTGGGCAGCGGAATTCTGACGGCCGATGCGTCCAGGTAGCTGTGCGATCCCCAACCTTGATTCACTCGCGCAATCACCAGTGCGCGGTCCATTTCTCTCGTGTACACCTCGTACGTTTGACCTAGAGGATCGGTGCCGCGCGAAGAGAGGACGCGCGCCGCGACCGGGTGGCCGACGTTCGCCTCCTGCGCCTTGAGCCAGACGGAGGAGTAGGGAACGCTCCAGCTGTTCTCGAGCTGGAGCGCGAGGTTGTCGGGCGTCGAGGAGACTGCCATGTAGTAGCTCGCCAACTCCCACATCTTCATGCGCTGCGCGCTGGTCGCGTAATTTCCTTTCGGAAAGGTTGCGGCCATGTTGTTCGCCGACGCCGTGCTGTAGAGCGTGACCATGTCGACAAGAACGCCGCTGCTCGTCAGCGACTCGATCCATTGCCAGCGACCCGGCATGTCAGGGGTCAGCGGATTGTTGATCATCTCCATGTGCACCGAGCCCGCCGCGAGTGCGTTGGCGCGATCGAAGTCGGTCCGATACTCGGCGGTGTTGATCATGAGCACCTTGCCACCCATCGCGCGCTTCACTGCGGCGAACGCCGCCGATTGCGGAGCCGTGAACGTCGCGCTCGTAGGATACTCGATGGTGTTGCTGATTCGAGTGAGCATGTCCCCTGAACTTGCTTCATCCACGAACGCGCCACCTTCGTTCGCAACGATGCGCGAGTAGCGGTCCATCTGGTATTGAAGGGCGCCGGCGTCGGCGGGGTTGATCATCCAGCGCCGCGAGCCCCAGATCGTGGCGACTGCACGGCCCGCGGAATCGCGGCGTGCACCAGCCGCGTGCAGAAACGCGGTCTCGACGTTCATCGAGTGCGCCTTGAACCACGCAACCATGTCCGAGTAGTACCCCGTCGTGAGCCCTTCCTTCGCCGTACCGGGGATGAGCACCGTCCACTCGAGCGTGTATGGAAGGTGACCGACTGTGGGATTGACTGTGTTCCAAGAGGTTCCCGAACCCGACATTGCGAGATCGTAATGCGCACCCGCCCACGTGCGCTCGGCGTCTGTCCAACTGTAGTAGAAATCCGTCATCATCGTCCGGATATGCGGCCAATGCTTTGAAATGTTCGTGTATCCACTGAAGAGCGTCCCGGCGGACGAGGGCGTCGTCGTCACGGGAGCGGTGATAGGCGCTGGTGCTGGCGCGGGCGCTGGGGCCGGCGGCGGGGCTGGCGCGGTGGTGGGTGTCGAAGTGGGTGCGGCGACGGTCTTGGCCGGAGTCACCGTGAGCTGCGCTACGGCCTGGTCCGTTCCCGCATTTGCGACGATACTCACCGTGCCCGCGGCGATACCGGTCACTTTCCCGGCAGTATCGATCGTGGCCACGGAACTGTTGGAGCTCGTCCAGGTGACCGGGAAGTTTGGCAGCGTGTGCCCGCTGGGATTGGTCACTACCGCCGAGAGTGCAAAAGTCTGTTTGGCCTCGAGAGTGGCCGTGCGCGGCGTGACATCAACTAGGCGGTGGGAAAAGCCGGAATCGAGCACCGTGACTGTCGTGTATGACGCCTTTGATCCGGACACGAGAAAAATCCTCGCCACGCCAGGCGCGTGTGAGGTTACCAACCCCTTCGCGGAAACGGTTGCGACAGAGACGTCGCTGGAGCTCCACACTCTGTCCGCGCCACCGAGCAGCCGGCCCGACGCGTTCTGCATGCGAGGCGACAGCGTGAATTGTGATTTCGACAGCACGGTCGACATCGCCGGATCAATCGCAATTGAACTCGCGAGCGAGGCGGCTGTCGTCGAAGCGGGGTCCGCGGAGGTGAGGGAGTCAGTTGCGGTGCACGCGAGAAGCGCGGTACAACCGCTCATTGCCAGCAAGGTGCGAAGATAGCGCATGACCGGAGTCCTTTCGGCTCTTCGGGCGACCCGACCGACCTAGCGCAGCCTCGTGCGCCGTAGTCTCGTTGGCTTTGCGTCCCCGTCTTTCGAGGGGTTTGCCTTTGTCGTCGGGGTCGCGCCCCGAGCGATCCTGCCGTACTTTGGTTGATGGAGGGGATCGTCGGTTCGAAGACGCGGGTGTGTGAGCTCGAGTCACTTTGTTTATTCGCAATTTTTTTCGGCCAAGACGGCAAAAAGCCTGCGGCATTTTTCTACGGTCAATTCTACCACGCGACGATCGTGACCGCGGTGGGATATGGATGCGTTGTGCCTACGACGAGGGCGCGAATGAGCACTTCGAGATCGAGTCGCGCGCGAGGGGAAGCGAGTCTGGGCCGCGCTGGAACGAAATGGAGCAGCTCAGCGGCGAGTAGAGTGGCGGCTCCGGCGAACGTCGCCTGCGTGCCGTCCTGAGGCAGCGCCGTCATGTGGTAAGCGTCATTCGACCAGCCGAAGCCCACGGTCGATGCTCGTCACCTACTCCAAATTTATCAGCTCCTTGCGCATAAATTGTTGATGCGGGTCGTCGGGAGTCATGCGTGCGAATGACAGTCCGTACTTACCTCTTCGATGATCCGTTTTCTGCCCGTTTACAGAATGGAGAGCGCTAATGACGATCGAATTCCGGTCTCTCTTGACCTGCCCGCATTGCGGCCACAGCGAAGCACACGTGATGCCCGATCACGCATGCCTTTTCTTTCACGAATGCGCGACATGCCATGCCGTTCTCCGGCCGCATGCCGGGCACTGCTGCGTGTTTTGCTCGTACGGGACAATTCCCTGTCCACCGATGCAGCAAAACGCCACCTCGTGCTGCCCCGCTCCAGAAACATTCATCTCCAGGCTATCACGATCATGAGCACCGTCGAGCGCGATGTGTCGCGCTTTGCAGGAGGAGCCGGTGCTGTCGCGGCAACTTGCGCGGCGCTCTGTTGTGCAGGAGCACCGGTGATCGTGAGTGTCCTGGCTGCGACCGGACTCAGTTTTCTGAGGAGCGATGCGATCTTGCTTCCGGTCATCGCGATTGCGCTTCTCTTCGCCCTATGGGGATTCTGGCACGGGCGTCGTGTGCACGGATCACCCCTGCCTCTCATCCTCGGAACGGCAGGCAGTTTTGCACTCGTTGCAGGTGTCGTCTACCTCCACGGTTTGACCTCGAAGATTTTTATCGGCGGTGGCGCTCTGCTTCTACTTGTCGCAACCGCATGCAATGCACGATTGCCGCAAGCGTGCGACGTGACCGCACCATCGGCGCAAATGGCGCTGCCGGACACACCACGCTAGGCGCGTGGATTGACGGTCGCCGGCACTCAGCGCCCGATAGATCTCCGCGTCGCCGTCATAAGTCGTGAGCGCAACGATGCGCGCCTTCGCATCCGCGTCGTGAATCGCTTGCGTGGCCGCCACTCCATCCATCTTCGGCATGCGGAGATCCATGAGGACAACATCCGGATGATGAAGCTGGTACATCGCCACCGCCTCCGCCCCGTCCGCGGCCTCCGCGACCACGACGATGTCCTCCTCGTTGGCGATCATGGCCGCGATCCCGGCGCGCATGATGGAGTGATCGTCGACCACGAGAGTCCGGATTGGCATGCCGGAAGAGATATCGTGGCCCGTCTTCCAGCAATACCTCTACTGGGCTATCGAGGTGCGGCGCGTCACCCCGCCCGGCGAAACACCAGCGCCGCGTTGATTCCGCCAAAGCCGAACGAGTTCGACAGAATCACCTCCGGACACTCCGCCCGCCCAACGCGCTTGATGTAGTCCAGATCGCACGCCTCGTCCGCGTTCGCCAGATTCACCGTCGGCGGCAGCCAGTCGTTCGTCATCGCCAGCGCACAGATCGCCGCCTCGATCGCGCCGCTCGCCCCCAGCGCGTGCCCGTAGTAGCCCTTGGTTCCGCTCACCGGAATCGAGTACACGCGCTCCCCGAACACCTGCTTGATCGCGAGCGTCTCCGTGCTGTCGTTGAGCGGCGTCGAGCTCCCGTGCGCGTTCACGTAGCCGACCTCGCCCGCGTTCACGCCCGCATCGTCGAGCGCGCGGCGCATCGAGCGCGCCGCCTGCGTGCCGTCCGGACGCGGCGCTGTCATGTGGTACGCGTCGTTCGACATGCCAAATCCAACAATTTCGCCGTAGATCTTCGCCCCGCGCGCGAGCGCCCGCGAGCGCTCCTCGAGCACCAGCACACTCGCGCCTTCGCCCATCACGAAGCCATCCCGATCCTTGTCGAACGGGCGACTCGCCGTGCACGGATCGTCGTTGCGTGTGCTCATCGCGCGAATGAGCGCGAACGCCCCGAAGCACAGCGGATAGAGCGGCGCCTCGGCGCCACCACCGAGCATCACGTCGGCGTAGCCGTCGCGCACCTGCCGGAATGCCTCGCCGATCGCGATCGTCCCGCTCGCGCAGCTCATCGCGTTCGTCGAGTTGGGACCCATGACGCCGAACTCGATCGCGATGTTGCAGCTCGAGGCGCCGCCGAACACCATGAGCGCGAGCGCCGGGTCCACGTCCTTGACGCTGCCGGTGTAGAACACGCTGCACTGCTCCTCGGCGTAGCCCACCCCGCCCAGCGCAGTGCCCATCATCGCGCCGATGCGCTCGCGATCCTCGGCGGCGAGATCGATGTCCGAGTCTTCCAGCGCCATGCGCGCGGCAGCGACGGAGAGCTGCCCGAACCGATCGAGTCGCTTCGTGCGCTTCGCCTCGAGAAAGTCACTCGGATCGAAATCATTAACCTGCGCGGCAAGCCGGCTCCGAAAGAGCGACGGATCGAAACGCGTGATCTCTCGAACCTTCGATCGCTGCGCACGAAGGCCGTCCCACAGCCCCTCCGACGTGAGACCGATGGGCGTGATCGCGCCCACACCCGAGATGACAACTCTGCGACGTACCGTCATGCGCTTACCCTCTTGAGAGAACCGGACCGCGCTCGGCGGCCGCTGCGAGGCCCGCGAGCGTGCGCGACGCGATTCCATGGACAAACACTGGACCGATCACGGCCTTTGCCGCCAGAAGTCCCGCGAGCGGCACCGGCGGCCCATTCCACAAGTGCACGATGCGTACGCGCGTCGCGTTGCCCTCCGGCGCGAAGCTCCACTCCACCTCCATGCCCTTGGTAATACCCGCGACATGACGAAAGCGCACATTCGGCGCGCTCTCACTCACCGACATCTCGGATTTCCACCACGTAGGCCACCGTAGCGACCCGAACGGTCGCCACGCCGCCATCTCCACGACTCCGCCGCCGTCCGTCGCGCGCTGCTGAAATCGCACCCAGCGGTAGTGCGAGAGATGCTCGGGCCACCGATCCACCTCGCGCGCGTACTCGAAGATCCGGCGCAGCGGTGCGCGAACGAGCAGCTCATCCACCGTACGCATGCTCCGATCTTCCGGCATTGGACCGAGATCGAATGGTGCGATCATGGGGCGAGCGGTGCCTGTCACGCGGCGAGCGCTCGCGGCGCCCACGACGCCGTCGTGCGGAATCCGATGCGCCTGCGCGCAACAGGAGTCTGGTGCACGGCGTTCTGCACGAGCACCCGCAGCTCGGAAGTCGTGAAGCCGCGCAGCACCGATACTACCCCATCGTGGCGGCTCACGGGATGGAAGCGCAAGGGGAACGATGCCAGCCAAATTCCCGCAGCGGCCAGCCAGCTTCGCCGAATGTCGCTCACGATCACGCGCTCGCGCGCGACGCGATCGAGCTCGCGCAGAACCATCAGGGCGTCGAGCGTCTCGAAGTGATGCAGTGTCTGCGAGCAGATCGCGATGTCGACGCTCTTGGACGCGAGCGGAAGCGCGCGCGCATCGGCACAGACCGGAACGAGCCCACCGCCGCGCGCCTCGCGCAGCAGCGACGCGCTCATGTCGATGCCGAGAGTCGTGATCATGAGCCCGCGCTCCCGCCACGACTGCGTCGCGAGGGACGGAATGTCCCCGATACCCGTACCGACATCCAGTAACGAAACGCGTCCCGCTCCGCGCGCATCCAGAACCGCGGCGAGCTCGGCCCGCACCGCCTGCCAGCCGCCGAACATCGTGTTGGAGCGCGCAACGTCCGCAAGAGACCGCGTTCGAAGCGCGTCGCTGACACCGGGGTCGTCGAGGATCTCGCATCCACGCTTGCGCGACGGGGTGAGAAGTGAGCTCATGCGTGGCTCACCGCTCCAGACTCGCGTAGCCGCCGCGATAGTAGAGCAGCGGACTTCCCTCGCTCGTCGCGGACGCGAGAACCTTTCCGATGACGATCGTGTGATCGCCAGCGGGATGCCGGCTCTGCACCTCGCACTCGATGACCGCGAGACAGTCGGAGATGATCGGCGCGCCAGTCGTGCCGCGACCGAAGCCAACTCCTTCGAATCGATCCGGATGCTCCTCGGCGAATCGCCGTGCGATGTCTTCCTGCGTGGACTCCAGAATGTTGACCGCGAATTGCGACGCCGTATTCCCGATTGCCAGCACGCTGTGAAGCGATGCGCTCTTCTCGATGCACACCAGCACGAGCGGCGGATCTAGGCTGACCGAGCAGAACGCGCTCACGGTCATGCCGTGGTCGTAGAGCTGATTGTCGCGAACCGTGACGACGGTGACGCCGCTGGCGAAGCGGCCGAGTACGCTGCGGAAGGTTGCGGGATCGATAGTGGACAGGGCCATGACTACGGAGAGAGTGGAATCGGGTCGTTCGGGGACCGCGCAACGATGCCGAAGACGAGCCGTGCCAGATAGCCCGGCCTGAGCACTTCGCGCGCCGGAACGAAGTCGCCTGCAACACCGACGAACAGGTCAGCCATGGCAGGGCTGGCCTCGAGCGTTGCCGCCACGCGGTTCAGCAGCGCTGGCGCACCAACGGCCAGGGCGACGAGACGCTCGATGGCCCACTTGCCGCGAAAAGCCCGCGTGCGCGCACGGTCGTACGCGCGTAGGGCAGCGTCCGCTTTGCGCGGACTTGTAGCGCCCAGCGACTCGAGTGCATAGGGAGCGAGCAGCTCGCCCCCTCGGAGGGCTGCGTAGATCCCCTCGCCCGTGAAGGGATCGAAGAAGTCCGCGGCGTCTCCCACGAGCGCCACGCCAGCACCCCACGCCTGCGATGCATGCACCGCGAACGGTCCGGTCACGCGCACTTGCGTCGCGCGCGTCGCCTGTCCCATGCGGGGCGCGATGTGCGGGTGCGCCGCGATCCATCGCTCGAGATAGGCGCCGGGATCGCCCGCGACGTTCCCCTTCACACTCGCGCGCGGAACCACTACGGCAACGTTCGTGAGCCCGTGCCCCACGTCAGCGAAGCCCACGTAGCCGTCGCGCGCGACGTGCATCTCGCCGAAATCCGTCATCGCCGAGACGCCGCGATAGTGGCCGATGAACGCGAGCCTGCGAGGACCAAGCGCATGGCGCGCGACCCCGATGCGGCGTGCGATGACGGAACGCAGCCCGTCCGCGCCGATGACGAGGCGTGCCCGGATGTCGCGCTCTCCGCCACCGAACTGCCGCACGCGGACGCCGCACACCGCGTGGCGCTGATCTCTCAGCACTGAGACAACCTGCTCCCCCTCGCGCACCTCGGCGCCCGCCGCCCGCGCGCGCTCGAGGAGAATCGTGTCGAGCACCGGCCGTCGCAGCGCGAGGCCGCGGTCGCGGAAGGCGCGGAAGCCGTGCGCCGCGGCGAACTCACCGCGGATGTGCGCCCCGTTGGGCGCGCGAATCACCATCCCGGCCAGGTGCGCGGCGCCCGCCGATTCGCACGCGTCGAGCGCTCCCATGGCCGAAAGGATCCGTGATGCCTCGGGGCTGAGATATTCGGCGCACGGCTTTTCGCGCGGAAAGCGCGCGCGATCGAGCAGCATCACGCGCGCGCCCTCGCGCGCCAGGTGCCAGGCCGTCGAGCTCCCAGCCGGCCCCGCCCCGACGACCAGCACGTCAATGTCGCTGCTCCCGGTGCCGTCGCTCACGAGAACGAGCGGCTCAGTCGCTGGAAAACGCCCATGTAGCGCCAGTGCGGGCGCGGCAGGCGCAGCGCCGATGCGAGCCGCGTCAGGTGCGGCAGCAGCGGCGAGCGCGAGTCGGCCGAGAACATGAAGCGCGGATGACGCGCCGCAAACTCGCGGAGTCGCGCGAGTGTCGACTCCATCTGCAGCTGCTCGGAGAAGTAGAAGCGGGGCACGAGCAGAGGGTCGCCGCGCGGAACCACGCCCTCGTCCATGGCGATGGTGTGCAGCGTCGTCCCCGGATACACGCGCAGGCCCACGGTGAGGTAGACCGCGTCGCCGCGTTCCAGTCGCGCCGCCGCAAAGCTCAGCGTTTGCTCGAGCGTGGCCGGCGTTTCCCCCGGGCCTCCGATGAGGAAGATCCAGAGCACGCCCATCCCCGCGCGCTCCACGTTCGCCGCCACCTTCTCCAGCTGCGCGACATCGAAGCCCTTCTGCAGCTTCTCCAGCACCGGATCGCTCGCACTCTCGGCCGTGATCCCCAACCACTTGAAGCCCGCGTGCCGCATGGCGGCGAGCAGCTCCGGCTGCGCGGTGGCAGGGGTGAAGTTCGTCGTGTCCAGATGCACGTGCAGATTGCGCCGCGCGATCGCCTCGCACACGGCCATTGCGTGCCGCGGTGGTGCGTTGAAGGTCGAGTCGACGAACTCGAAGTGGCGGATGCGCGCATCCGTCGCGAGCTCCGCGATCTCGTCCGCCACGAGCTCGGGCTCGCGAAGCCGATAGCCCCATCCCTCGACGTTGAGATAGGTGCAGTAGATGCACTTGAACACGCAGCCGCGCTTCGTCTGGATCGGCACCGTGC
>JBDTXN010000124.1:0-9044 GCA_040006175.1 Gemmatimonadota bacterium
AGCCGTTGCTTCTCGAAGCGGAGTCGCGTTTTCGGGCGATGGGATCGCCGCCCGCAAAGAGATACGGAGCGCAGACGATCGGTTGGCTTGCGTTGCTTTACGAACAATGGGGAAAAGCCGATCAGGCGGCGGCGTGGCGGCGCCGAGGGGCGGGTGCGCCTTGATGCGAAGTCGATGGCGCGCTCGCGTTCGCATCGCTGAAGCGTCGAGCAGTCATCTCAACGCTCCAATGCGCGACGTTTCCGCCACCAGTGCCGAATCGCCTCAGACTCCATGGGCCGCGTTCGAGAGCTGATGAACCGCCTTCACGATTTCGTCGACCAGCTCGCGATCCGTGGTTACAGACTCGGCCTCGACCGGCAGGGCGTAGCCGCTGATGATCGCCAAAAGATGGTCTCGCGATAGCGCGGTTAGCTGCTGGCGAAGGACGTGCTCCCCCTGCGCGTGCGTGGCGAAGGGGTCGAGCACGGGCCGCACGGGCGGAGGAACTACGGCGGGTTTAGCCGCCGGGCCGCTGAAAATACTTGCTTCGGGAAGCGGGACGCTGGCATTCGGCTCGAGCAACGCATGGAGCGCGCGACGCAGCGCACCTTCGAGGTACGCAGTACTCAGCCCCTCCGCCCAATACACGAGCGCGTTGTGGTTCGGCTGAGTCGTTTCTCGAGGACTTCGAAGTGCCTCACCATTCGCGCCGATGAACTCGATCCAACCTTCCCAGAGCCCATCGGAGCCTACGGCCCCACCCGCTTGTGCTCGATACGATGTACCGTTGTCGTGCTGCACGAGCCCAGTGTATCGAACCAGAATTTCCGCCATGTCATCGCCTCCGGGTGGGCAGAGGGATGCAAAGCGTGCGCGCCTCCCTCCCGCAAGCGATCAGGATTCGATGCGAACGCCCTTCCAGAATGCGATTCTGTCGCTCACCGTTGCCGCCGCCGCTTTGGGCTTCGGGTATTCCCACGCCGCGTCTGAGTTCACTTCGCCGTCTGCGCGAACGTTGTAGTACCGTGCTTGGCCCTTCCACGGGCATGTGCTCGTGTGATCGCTCGGATCGAGCGCCCCGGATTTCACGTCCTGTTTACGAAAATACGAGTAGCCGTCGACGACGACCACGTCGTTGCCCTCTGCTATGACGACGTCCTTCCAGATTGCACGCATTCGGTTCAGCCCTCTCGAGTGTTATTGCGCTGCGATGATAGTCATGAAGCGAAGTCGCAGGCGTACTCGAGAGTTCCCAGAAGGCACGACAGGCTTCAAGACGCATGGTACGCCTAGCCGGCAGCTCGGAGGCTACAGGTTGCCGGGTGGCGAGCCGCGGGCGGCGATCTCCGTGCGTTCGAACGCCGCCCGAATCTCGGCGCGGTTGTTCGCGTCGGGCACGGTGCGCTCACCGACGGCCAGGATGCGCGTGGCGTGCCCGAGCAGGACGTCTCGGCGAGCTGGCGAAGCTGTACGCTCGGCGACGACGGCGAGCATCGCGAGGAGTCGCGCGAGCACGCTGACGTTGCGCTCGGCGTTCTGGCGGATCTCATCCACCGCAGTGTTGACGAGGCTTTCGAATGTGGGGCCGCGGGCGATTACACGAAGACGTCCTTCGTACGTTTGATCGCGGGCGTCGATGCGTCGGTCTGCAAGCGCGACGAGCACCGCGCCGAGCGCGTCAATGCAGGACACCGCGGTTGTCGTGTCGTTGATTCCCGGCGACAGTGCCTTGACGGCCATGTCTACCATCTGGCGGATTCCGAATGCCGCGTCCTGCTCCACGGTGCGAAAGTGGCCGATGTCGTAGAGCGCCGCGAGCGACCGCTCATCGTCGGGCTCGAGTCCGGCCGGTGCGGCGCTGGCGAGAACGGATCCCCGCACGACGTGCTCCCCGACGCCGACCTTCATGCGCACGATCAGGTCGTGCTCGACGGCGAAGCGCAGTAGCCCATTGGTGGACAGCCCGCGAATGTAGCCTGTCCGCTGCGACGGCACCGGGCACCAGTCCAGCAACGCGATCGACTCCGCCAGCGGCGGCTCCGCCTCCTCCCCCTCCCCCAGCTTCACGGGGAAGAGTCGCTCGACGGCGGCGATCGTCTCGGCGCTCACACGCTCCAGGATGCCGGACGCCTGGAGCGAACCAGCGACGTGGTGGATGAAGTAGACCAGCACACCGATCGCAATGATCGCCAGCACGAACGCGCCGAGAACGGCGAGTGCCGGAATGAAGAGACGGTCCTGGTCGCCGCGCACGGTCCGGATCACCACGAGGCAGTAGACGAACACCCCGGTGAGCGTGCCGAGCGTGATCTGGCTCGGCCGGTCGCGCATGAAGTTGCGCAGGATGCGCGGGGTATACTGGCTGGATGCCTGCGTGACCGCCACCACAGTGATGGAAAACGTCACCCCGGCCACGGTCATCATGGCGCTGGCAATGGTGGAGAGCATCTGTCGCGAGCTCTGCGCACCGGCGCCGAAGATGCGTGGGTACTTGATCAGAGTGCTACGATCGATGGTGCCCGAGAGCTCGACCATCATGGCGGCGAGCGCGATGGCGCCGAGGATCATCGCCCCGGGTACGAACCACAGGCTGCCACTCACGTTGTTCCACCAGGCGCGAAGCCGGATCCCCACCAGTCCGTAGTCGTCCGGCATGGTGCCCATGGCCATTATTGCGCCATCTGCTGGCCAGCGGCAACAGTGGACGCCCGCCTGCCAGGCGTCGACCTGCTGCCAACCGCCATACCACGGCGCTGTCGTTGTCCAGGCAAAAAGCCGGAGAGGTGAGACCGGTGGGCCGGATCGTCAACGCAACGAGTTACACTGCGCCTCACCGCGCTTCGAGCTCCGTAATGAGAGAGTCCATCTCTGCTATCTCGCGCGTCTGGGATGCGATGATCTGCTGGGCGAGCTTCTTCACCCGTGGGTCGGACAGCCGCGCGTTGCTGCTCGTCGTGAGGGCGATGGAGTGATGTGGGATCATTGCCTTCATCCATGCCACGTCATCCACGGTTCTCTGGCTCCGTGCGAGAGAGAGAGTGCCGAGGAACACGAGCGCGGCCCCGCCGAAGATCAACGCGTTGCGACGTTTGTTCGCGTACATGTCGAGCATGAACGCGAGCATGATGATCGTCATTGCGGCGCCCATGTAGCAGGCCATCCAGAAGCGCGTCTGGCTCCACCGCACATGGTCGAAGCGGTAGACCATCGAGTACATCAGCCCGAACATCACGGTCGTCGACGTGAGCAGCATCGCCGCGAAGCGGCCGTACGATGCGTGCATCATCGACGTCTCGTCGCGGGCGTGTCGTGGCGGAGCGCGATCCGGTGTGGCCCCGTGATCGTGGTGGGCGGTCACGTTGTCATGATGCATACTGCGTTCTCCCGCTTCTAGTTTTCTCAAAAGGCCGCCCGGTCGTCGCAGCTTTTCACCGTCGGGGCGGCACCAAAGATGATCCTTCAACCGAGCTGTCGGCGTGCTTGCGGATGACACTGAACGAGCCGTCCGTCTCGAGGACGACAGCTTCGACGTCCGCGAGTCGGTCGATCCCCGCGGATCGAACAGTCGCTCCCAGCTCGGCCGGCGTGATGCGCGACCTGCGCATGGCGTCGGCCAGGGCTACTCCACGATGAGCGAGCAGGACCGGCTCTCCAGTGAGCAACCGTTGCACCCCGCGCGACCGAACAGCGAGCCAGGTCATGATGTACTGCAGGCCGATCAGCACTACGAGTGCGGTCACACCTTGCGCGAAGACGACGTCCTTGGACAACAGCACCGAGGCGAGAGTGGAGCCAAGAGCAACTGTGACGAGGAAGTCGAACGCATTCATCTTGGACAGGGTGCGCTGCCCCGTGATACGCAGCAACAGAACGAGCGCGGCATAGGCGGCTGCGCCCACCGCGAGCGTGCGCCAGATCACGGTCCAGTTGCTGAACCAGAGGGAGTGATTCAACCGCGACCTCGCGACATCGAGGTAATGCCGAGCCCGGCGACGAGCTCGCCCTTGCTTTGCACGGTGGCGTGCGCCGCGGGTCGCGACGCACGCCACCGTTCATCTGCTTTGATGGACACCATCTCCGTCGGGCCCGCGCTCACGTGCGCTGGAGATCCGTTCGCGTGGTGATCCTCATCGCTCATCGGCGAGCGCTGTCCGTCACTCAGCTGCCCGTCAGAAATTTCAGCGAGCAATACCCCTCCTCACCATTCGCGGATCGCACGAGCGCCCACTCGTCGTTGTACTTGCTGAGCAGCGTCACCTCGGAGTTGTGCGCGGCCTTTCCGATGATCGGCTGATCAGTGCCCGGCCCCTTCCGAATGTTGAGGTTCGACGTCTCCGTCGTGACCTTGAGCTGGGTTGATGGCGCGGCGGGAGACACGTTGAGGTTGAGAACGAGATCTCCACTCCGAAAGTCCGGATCGATATTATCGTACACGTTCCACAGCTTGTCTTTTGCTTCTCCTGTCGGCACCATACCGTCGATGTAGAGCACGTTGTCCTGCGTTCGGACGGCGAGGTTCGTGGCCCCGCTCGTTTTCGCCGCGGTGATGAGATCCGCGTATTTCTCCTCGAGAGTCGGCATTGTCTATTGATAGTCGTGGGTAGAAGTCGGATTATCTCTTCACAGTGGCTTTGTTCTGGATCTTCTTCGGATGCAAAGCGCTGAGCGCCTGCATGACCTTCGGAAGCGCGGTTCTCTGAACCACACCCGTGAGTGTCACGACACCGTCTTTGACGTCGGCGCTGAGTGTCGGAAAGCCTTTGAGCGCGGCGGTGACGTTCGTCTTGAGAGAGTCATCCGGCGAGATGACCACCGGCGCTGGTGGCGGGGTCACCGTGGCATTGTCGACCACGGACTTGACGCCTTTCACGCCCTTCACAGCTGTTTCGGCCGTGGTCTTTGCCGCGCTGTCGGCGAACTGCCCGGAGATCGTGGCTATTCCGTTCGCGACGTCCACGGTGACGCCCTGCATGCCGGCAACAGCCTTCTCGGCATCGGCCGTGATGTCTGCGTCCTTGCGACCACATCCCGCGAGTGCGAGGCCGAGCGCGATCGCAACAGACAATGCGCGCGTTCGTGTCGTGAGCAACATGGATCACGCTCCCTTTTTTGAATTGAGTCGAGCTCGGGCCACCGAGTAGCGTCCGAGGACCACTGAAATGCGCATAGCACAAGACGCACCATCAGTGCAGTCACCGGACTGAACGGCAGCTACTCGATCTGCAGCGCCGTCACCGGCGCAATGCGCGCCGCCCGCCGTGCCGGAACGTAGCTTCCCACGATCGCGATTACCACGATCGCTCCCGCGGCAACCGCGAGCGTCACCGGATCGGACGACTTCACGCCGTAGAGCTGCGTGGAGAGCAGCCGCGTCGCCGCGAGTGCGCCGAGTGCGCCCAGCAACGCTCCGTAGCACGCGAGGCGCGAGCCGTCGCGCAGCACGTGGCGAACGACGTCGTTGCGTGTTGCGCCAAGCGCCATGCGTACGCCGATCTCGTGCGTTCGTCGCGCGACGCCGTACGAGACGACGCCGTACACGCCGATCAACGCGAGACCCAGCGCCAGCGCCGCAAAGCCCGCGAGGAGTTGCATCGTGAAGCGGCGCTGCGCAATCGAGCTGTCGATCACTTCCGTCATCGACGCGATTCCATACGGGGCGATCCCTGGATCGACTTGTCGGAAGACATCTCTCACCACTCCACTGAGTTGCAGCGGATCTCCGCTCGTCCGGATGAGCAGGCTCGCAGACGCGACCGGCGCCTGCGTGATCGGCGGATACATGGCCGGCGGCGGCTCCGCTGCCAGTCCGGCAAAGCGCTCGTTGCCGACGACGCCGACGATGGTGCGCCACGTTCCCCAGAATCGAACGCGGTGCCCGACTGCGCTCTCCGTCGGGAAGTATTTGCGGGCGGCCGCCTCGTTGATGAGCACGACCGGAGCGGCATTCGCATCGTCCGATGATTGGAAGCCGCGCCCCTGCTGCAGCGGGATCCCGAGCGTGCCGAAGTAGTTGGCGCTCACCGGCCGCGTCGCGAGCTCCGCCTGCCCGTTGCGAGCCTCGGCCTCGCGGCCCTCGATCACGAAGCTGTTCGTGAATCCCGGGTCGAGTGGGTCGTTCGACGCGAGTGCTGCACTCCGCGCACCCGGGAGCGCGGCGCTCTGCGCGAGCAGCTCGCGCTGGAAATCGAGTATGCGCGACCAGCTTCGCGGATACCCGGCGTAGCTCTGCGGATAGCGCGTGCTCGGGAGCTGGAACTGCACGCGGAGAACGTTGGTCGAGCTCCATCCGAGATCGACGCGGCGCAGCTTCCAAAAGCTCTGCATCAACAGCGCCGCACCCACCAGCAGAACGAGCGCGAGCGCCATCTCCGACATCACGAGCGCGCCGCGCACGCGTTGCTGATGTGGCGAGGCTCCCCCGCGCTGCCCGCCTCGGAGATGATCGTTCAGCGACACGCCCCATCCGCGCGAGGCGATCGCGGGAAGAACCCCGAACGCCATGGCGACGGCGAACGCGACACCGAGCGTCACGGCGAGCACGGTGCCGTCGAGCCGCACCTCGTTCAGTCGCGGCAGCGTCCCTGGTGCAAGTGCAACCAATGCGCGCAACGTCAGCGGTGCGAGGCCGAGCGCGAGCGCGCTCGCTGCCAGCGTGAGGATCAGGCTCTCGATCACGAATTGCCGGGTGAGCCGAAGGCCGCTCGCACCCAGCGCGGAGCGAACGGCGACCTCGCGGCCGCGGGCCGTGAGCCTCGCCAGCATCAGGTTCGCGACGTTCACGCAGGCAACCAGCAGCACCAGTGCAACTGCACCGAGCAGAATGCGGAGCGCGGGGCGCACGGGTCCGAGAAGCGTGTCCTCCAATTGCTCGAGGCGCACACCGCGAGCCTTGTTGTCGCGAGGATACTCACGCTCGAGCTGTGACGCGAGCGACGTCATCTCCTGCTGTGCCGCCCCAATCGTCACGTTGGAGCGCAGTCGACCCACGACCGCGATTCCGTGGCTCGATCGTTCACCGCTCTCCGGCGTGAGCTGCAGTGGCACCCAGAGATCTATTTCCGCCGTCGGAAACTGCATCGTGCGAGGAACGACGCCGACGACGGCATAGCTCACTTCGTCGAGGCGAAGTATTCGGCCGAGCACATCGCGCGCACCGCCGAGCCGCGTGCGCCAGAATCGATCGCTGACGATGACGGCGCGTGGTCCGCCGGGCCGGTCCTCCGCGTCGGAGAAGCCGCGACCCAACGTCGTGGGCACGCCAAGAGCAGGGAAGAAGTTCCCGCTCACGAGCGCAGCGCTCACCCGCTCCGGCGCCCCATCCGTTGCGACGTAGTTGAGCGGTTGCTCCGCAAAGGCGGCGAGCGACGAAAAACTTCGTGCGCGCGCCGCGAAGTCGAAATAATCGGGGATCGACGCGTTCTCGCTCTGCGTTCCGCTGTCGCGATCGATTTCCCAGACCATCACCAGTCGGTGCGGATCGGCGTAGGGAAGGGCCCGGAGGAGAACGCCGCGAACGACGCTGAAGATGGCCGAGTTTGCGCCGATGCCGAGCGTCAGTGTTAGGAGGACGACGATGCTGAAGCCGGGAGTGCGTCGCAGTGCGCGAAAGCCGTAGCGCACATCTCGCAGAAGCTCCTCGATGACGCGAACACCGCGCGCATCGCGATAGGTCTCCTTCACCTGCTCCACACCGCCGAAGTAACGACGCGTTTCGGCCGTGGCCTGCTCGCTCGACAGTCCTCGGCGCACACCATCCGCGACGGCCAGCTCGAAGTGCAGCCGGAGCTCGTCGTTCATGTCGGCTTCGAGTACGTCGCGGTGGAGGAGGGCTCGCAGACGCCGTGTCGCCCAGTTCGAGATCGACATGGGTCGCCTCAGGTCGTGCGGAGAATTTCGTCGACGGCGCCAACGAAGCGCCGCCACGCGTCCGTCTCCACCCCGAGCTGCCGCAGCCCCACCTTGGTGAGCGAGTAGTACTTTGCGCGACGATTGTTCTCGGTCTGCCGCCACTCGGCGGAGATCCAGCCGCGATCCTGGAGCCGCTCGAGCGCCGGGTAGAGTGAGCCGGGATTCACCTGCAGCACTTCGCGCGAGATTTGCTCGAGGCGCTGGCTGAGCCCCCACCCGTGCATGGGGGTCAGCGACAGCGCCTTCAGAATCAGCAGGTCGAGGGTGCCCTGCAGAACATCGGTTTGCGGACGAGCCACGGCGCACTCCTCTCGGGTGTCGAGAGGATGATTGCAGCGTTACTCTCGAATGTCAAGAGAAGAGAGGAGCGGCGCAGGCGACTGCGCCCTTTCACGAGAGCGTCTACCGACTTCTACGCACCAAATGCCGCCTACTTCTTCTTCGCCACGGGAGCTGCTGCGGCGAGCGGATTGACTCCGCTGAACATGTCGACCACATAGTGCCACTTGCCATCCGCGCCCCTCCGCAGCACCTCGGCGTACTTCACGGTTTCCGGCGCGCCACTCATCTTGAAGCTGGCAGTCCCAACCATATAGGCGAGATCTCCAACGCCGTATGCGGTCGTCGGGGTGAGCACGAAGTCGGTCGCGCCGCCCGCGATCAGGCCGGCGATCACCGGATGCGCAGCCGCCTTGTCGAGGATCGGCGAGTCGGGGGGCATTATCTTCGCGTCGGACGCATACGCCGCAAACACCGCCGCCGAGTCCTTTGCGTTCATGCCCGCAGCAAAGGCGGCGTCCACGGCCTTCACCGAATCCAGCGCAGCTTCCGACAGCGTTGCACCGGCTGCCGGTGTGGCTGAGGCATCGGAATTGGCACGGCAGGCGAGGGCGAACAGCGCGATCGCGAGCATGGGGGCGACACGCATGAGGACAGCTCCGGTCTTGAGTAGGAAAGCACGAGATCCTGCAAAGCGAAGCTACAGAGCTCGTCCCGTTACGCTAGCGGGCCTGAAGCGCGTGTGAATCGGTGAACGACGACGACGAGTCGGTGAACGGCATTGCCGGCCTTCGGCGCGAGTGAGAGCATAGAGGGCGAATACGCGTCACCGCGAAAATGCTCCGTCGAATCTCTCTCACCAGTGATCGAGAATG
>JBDTXN010000125.1:0-8777 GCA_040006175.1 Gemmatimonadota bacterium
ACCCAGTACTGGTTGTTCGGCGTGTAGATCGTCGAGACCTGCCGCGAACCGTATGCGTTGTAGAGGGCGTCTTCCACGGTGCTGGCCGATATGCCGAGCGACGCGGCGCGATCGCGATCGATGTCCACCTTCACCTGCGGATTTTTGATCTGGAGATCGCTATTCACATCGGCGAGGCCGGGGAGCGCGCGCATCTTCTGCTCCATGATGCCAGCGTAGTGATACAATGTCGCGATATCGGTCGCCTGGAGCGTGAACTGGTAAAGACTCCTGCTCGAGCGGCCGCCGATGCTGATCGGCGGCGGGTTGGTGATGAAGACGCGCGTACCGGGAATGACCGAGAGCTTTTGTGTCAGCTCGCGTGCGACTTCATCGGCGTTGAGCGGCCGTTTGTTCGGATCCTTGAGGTGGATGAAGAAGCGCCCCTGATTCATGGTCGGGTTGCGCCCGCTCGCACCGATCGAGGACATGAAGCCTTCGACATTCGGATCCTGCTGTACGATCTCGGCGAGCTGCTTCTGGTGCGCCGCCATGGCTTCGAACGACGTGCCCTGCTCCGTCTCCGTCGAGGCACTGAGCTGCGAGGTGTCCTCGCTCGGGAGAAATCCCTTTGGCACGACCGCGCCCAGTCCGAGGGTGCCCAGCATGATGAGCGCGGAGAACGCGACCGCGAACGGGCGGTGGTCCATCACCCATCTGAGCGTGCGCTCGTAGAAGCCAAGCGTCCTGTTGTACGCGCCCTCGGTGATCTCGAAGAAGCGGCTGTGCTTCTCTTCGTGATGCGGCTTCAGGAAGCGGCTGCAGAGCATCGGCGTGAGCGTCAGCGATACGAAGCCCGAGACGAGGATCGACGCGCCAATGGTGACCGCGAACTCGTGAAAGAGCCGGCCGACGAGGCCGCCGAGAAAGAGGATCGGCACGAAGACGGCCACGAGCGACAGCGTCATCGAGAGAATCGTAAAGCCGATCTCGCGCGAGCCCACGAGCGCGGACTCGTACACCGGCTCGCCCTTCTCGATGTGGCGGACGATGTTCTCCAGCATGACGATGGCATCGTCCACGACGAATCCCACCGAGAGCGTCAACGCCATCAGCGAGAGATTGTCCAGACTGTAATTGAGCATGTACATGACGGCGAACGTCCCGACGAGCGACATCGGAAGCGCCAGGCTCGGGATGATCGTCGCCGAGAGATTGCGCAGGAAGATGAAGATCACGAGCACGACGAGGAACAGCGTCAGCATGAGCGTGAACTTGACGTCCGTCACCGACTGCTCGATTGTGAGCGACTTGTCGTAGAGCGTCTCCACGGTGACGGAGCCGGGAAACTGGCTTTCCATCTGCGACATCGAGGCCTTCACGAGCTTCGCGACCTCGACGGTGTTGGTGCCGGGCTGCCGCTGTATTGCGAGCACGATCGCTCGCTGCCCGTTGTACCAGCTCGCGACTTTGCTGTCCTGTACGCCGTCGACGACGTTCCCAATGTCCTGCAGGCGCACGGGCGCGCCGTTGCGATACGCCACGATGAGCGGGCGGAAGTCCTTGGCGTTCGCGAGCTGTCCGTTCGCCTGCACCGTGTATGCCTTGTCCGTTCCCCAGAGCACGCCGGTGGGCAGGTTGACGTTGCCGGAGTTGACCGCGCCGGCGACCTCGTCGATGCCGATCTTGCGGGTCGCCATCGCCTGCGGATCGAGCTGGATGCGGACCGCGTATTTCTGCGAGCCGTACACCTGCACCTGCGCGACGCCCGACACCATCGAGATTCGCTGCGCCAGAAACGTCTCTGCATACTCATCGAGCTGCGACAGCGGCAGCGACTTCGAGCGCAACGCGAAGTAGAGAATGGGCGCGGACGATGGATCGACTTTCTGGTACGAGGGCGGGACGATGTTCTGCGGAAGCTGGCGCAGCGTCTGGGAGATGGCGGCCTGCACGTCGGCTGCGGCCGCATCGATGCTGCGGTCGAGCGCGAACTGCAGCGTGATGCTCGTGGTGCCGAGCGCGCTCTGCGATGTCATCACGTCGATGCCGGCGATCGTCGAGAACTGCTTCTCGAGCGGCGTGGCAACGGATGAGGCCATCGTTTCGGGGCTCGCCCCCGGCAGTGAGGCGTTGACCGAGACGGTCGGATAGTCGACCGTCGGCAGATCGCTCACCGCAAGATTGCGGTAGGAGACGAATCCGAAAATGAGAATGCCCGCCATGACGAGCGTCGTCATGACGGGACGTTTGATGAACAGCTCCGAAATACTCATCCTGCCCTCTGCTGATCTCCGCCGGCGGGCGGCTTGATCTGGACCTTGGTTCCCGTGTTCAATCGCAGCTGGCCATCCGTCACCACCTGCTCGCCTGGCTTCACGCCCTGCGAGATGATGGTGAGGTCGCCCGCGGCACGGTCGATCGTGATCTCACGCTGCGTTGCGGTGCTGTCGGCGTTGACCACGAAGAGAAAGTTTCCGTTCTGTCCTTCAATGACGGCTTGCGTCGGCACCGTGACGGCGTTCGGCTGTTGAAAGAGCTCCAGCGTTGCCGTCACGAACTCGCCGGGCCAGAGCGCGCCATCCTTGTTGGCGAAGGTGCCTTTGAGGAGAATCGTGCCAGTGGTCGTGTCGATCGCGTTATCCACGAACGAGAGCATGCCCGCGCTCGATGCGCCGGGCGAGCTCGCCGGACGCGCGGTGACGGGAAGTGTCGTGGACGCGTACTGACGAATGCGCTGGAGGCTCGAAGCCGGAACGGCGAAGCGCACCAGAATCGGGTGGATCTGATTGACGGTGACGAGCGGTGTGGCCGCGGGCACGCGCGCGAGATAGCCGACGCGCGCCTGGAGACTGCCCGCGCGTCCCGAGATCGGCGAGCGGATGGTCGCGTACTGCAGGTTGAGCTTCGCCTGCTGCGCCATGGCCTCGTCGGAGGCGAGCGTCGCCTGCAGCGCCGCTGCGGTGGTCTTCACCTGCTCCATCTGCTGCGACGTGACGTAGTTCTTCTCCACGAGCGCGCCGTAGCGAGCCACGTCCGAGCTCGCGCTCGCGAGCTGCGCCTTGTCGCGCTCCACCACCGCCTGCGCCTGATTGTACGCCGCCTGGTAGCTGCGAGGGTCGATCTCGAACAGCGGCTGTCCCTCCTTCACATCGTCGCCTTCCTTGAACATCACCTTCGTGATGATCCCGCTCACCTGCGGCTCGATGGCCACAGTCTGCATGGGCTCCACCGTGCCGTTGGCCTGCAAGGTGTAGGGCACCGTCCGGACCTCCGCCTTACCGACCGTCACCGGCACCGCGGCCGGAGGCGGCGGCGCTTTCTTCGCACACGCGACGAGCGCAGTCGCCGTTGCGAGGGCGGTGAGGAAGCGAAACGAGCGACGATCGATCATTGCGGTGGTGCCTCTCGAATGGTGTCCCGGGTGACGCGAATGTTCGCACTGCCGCTGGTGTCGAGCACGCCGGTGTCGTGCGCGAGCTGTGCGAGCGAAGTCTGCCACACCCAGCGCGCCTCGACCTGCTGCGCGCGTGCGGATGCGAGCGCGCTCTGTGCCGTGAGGAGGTCGACGAACAAGCCGACGCCGGCGCGATAGCGTCCGAGCGCGGCCTCCTCCGATGACCGGGCGCTCGCGAGCAGATCATCGGCTGTGTTTACACGCCTCGCCGCGGTTTGCAGCGCGTAGTAAGAGCTGAAAACCTGGAACTGCACCTGCTGCTTCACCGACGCCGCGCGACCCAGCGCCGCATCCGCCTCGGCGCGCGCCTGTCTCACCGCGTACTGGCGTGAGAATCCGGAGAAGATGGGAATAGCGAGTCCAAGCGAGAGGGTGTAGTTCGTCGCACCGCTGGGCAGCGTCTGCGTGTACGTGCGCCCACCTGTGCCTGTCGCGCGCAGCGAGGGGAAGAGATTGCCGCGCGCCGCGCGGACGTCACCGAGCGATTGGCGGTACTGTGCCTGCGCGGATGCGAGGTCCGGCCGGCTCTTCACTGCCTGCGCGATGAGCGCGTCGACGCTGTCGGTTGCGGGTCCGACCGCCGTGGCGGGCGCGGCGTCGATATCGTACGGAATGTTGGCCGGGAGTCCCATCGCGGCCGCGAGCGCACCGCGCGTGGTTTGCAGATCCCCTTCGGTGCTCTCGAGTGTGAGCCGTGCCTGGGAAACCGCCGTACGCGCCTGGAGCACGTCGGCGATCGTCGCGAGCCCGACGCGCTGGCGCTCCTGCGTGGACTCGAGGTTGGTCTGCGCCTCCTTCACGCTGAGGCGCTCCGCCTCGACGAGCCCTTTGTTCGCCATGTAGTTGAAGTAGGCGCTCTCCACCTGGAGCACGACGTTCTGGATGGTCGCGTTGTGCGTCCAGTTCGCCGAGATGAGTCCTTGCCGTGCCGACTCGATCGTTCCCGCCCGGCCGCCCAGATCCGCGATCAGCCAGCTCACCGAAAAGGCCGGACCGTAGTTCGTTTGCATGAGCGACGGCCGGAGCACGCTGTCGTTGGTGAACGTAGGCGACGACCTGACACGATTGATGCCGATGTCCGCGTCGATCGTGGGATAATAGAGGCTCTTCGATCCACCGTACGCGGCGGCGGCCGCGCGTGCATTGGCCCACGAGATCTGCGTCTCGGGATTGTTGCGGAGTGCGAGATCGACGACGTCGCCCAGCGTGAGCGTGCTCACGCGCGAGGCGAGGTCCGATGGCAAAGCGGTCGATGCGGAGGGCAGGGTGTCCCGCGGCGGCGGAGGTGGCGTCCACTCCTTGTTTGGTGCCGGTGCGGTGCCGGCCACTCCGGAAACCGATGGCGTTCCCACACATCCGGCACTCAGCAAGGCACCGACGATGACACAAACTCTCTTCACGAAGCGGACACGGGTAAAAGGACGGACACTGCCTTCTTACGCGCGGCTACGTCCCCCTGTTGGGCAAACGGTGCCTTGGCGCGTACTCAGGCGGTTCTCGTTTCCTCTCTTCGTGCGATTACCGCGCCCACGGCAGCCACAACTGCGGGGTCGAGGAGCGTTCCCGCCCGGGCCTGCAGCGTGACTACCGCCGCGGCGGGGGACACCGCCTCGCGGTAGGGGCGGGGGGAGGTGAGCGCATCGAACGCGTCGGCTGCAGCTATGATGCGTCCTCCCAGGGAGATAGCCTCGCCGGCGACGCCCCGCGGATAGCCGCGGCCATCGAAGTGCTCGTGATGGTCGCACACGTAATCGAGCACGCGACCGAGGTAGCGAAGCGGGGAGAGGATCTGCATGCCGATGCGCACGTGCTCGCGCACATGGTCCATCTCCTCGGTCGTGAGCTCGCCCGCCTTGGCGAGCACCATCTCGCTCACTCCCGCGGTGCCGACGTCGTGCAGCAGCCCGGAGATGCGAACGGCCTCGATCGTCGCATCGTCGAGTCCCATGTGCGCAGCGACCGCGGTCGCAAGCGCGGTCACACGCTCCGAGTGGCCGGCCATGAACTGCGACTTCGTTTCCATGGCGGAGATCACGGAATGCGCGACGTCGACGGTGAGCAGTTCGAGCGAGCTGCGATCTCGCACCATCTCCTCCATCTTTCGCGTGAGCTCGGCCGCGGCTGCCTGCTCGGCGCGCCTGTGCTCGATGGCGCGCGCGCGCTTCGCGAGCGCCTCGACGACGGCACCGTGCAAATCGGCGAGCTCGATGGGCTTGACGAGGTAGTTCGCCGCGCCGCGCGCGAGGGCGGTGCTCGCGGTGACCGCGTCGTTCACGGCGGAGAGCATCACGATCGCGAGATCCGGCATCTGCGCGAGCGCGGGCTGGATGAGCTCGAGTCCCGTCATTCCTGGCATGCGGACGTCGCAGACCATCGCTTCGAAGTGCTGTTGCTGCATGGCCTCGAGCGCCGCAGCGCCTGAGGCGACGGGGACGGCGTGAAAGCCGCGCATCTTGAGGAAACGGGCGAGCGCCGTGCGAATGGCGGCTTCATCATCGACGACGAGCACGCGCGCGAGCGCCGACGAATCATCCGCCGGCGGCAGCGACGTGGTCTCGTTGGACATCAGCTTGAGAGTCATGCGGAAGTCTCGTCCAGAGGCAGCGTGAGACGGAACGTGGCGCCGGCGCCGGGCGCGCTGTGCGCAGTGAGGGTTCCACCGTGCGTCTGCACGATGCCGAAGCTGACACTCAATCCCAAGCCCGTACCCGCTCCTTCGGGTTTCGTCGTGTAGAAGGGCTCGAAAATGCGCTTTTGAACATCGACCAACATTCCGTGGCCTGTATCCGACACCTCGACGACCACGCGTCCCGCAGCCGCGCTCGTGCGGAGCGTGATGATTCGTCGCTGGCAGCTCGCGACGGCGTGCTCGGCGTTCACGACCAGATTGAGGAGCACCTGTTGAAGCTGTCGATCATCGCCGCGCACGAGCGGGAGCCCCGGCGCGAGATCCTGCCGCATCTCGATGCCCGCGGTGCGGAGCCCGTACGTGCGCAGGCGCATCGTCTGCTCGATCAGCGTGTTCATGTCGATCGGAACGCTGCGCGGCCCCGTTTTTCTCGCGAACGTGAGCAGGTCGCGGATCACGGCCACTGCGCGATCGGCTTCGCGCTTGATCATCTGCGCGGCTTCGAGCTGATCGGGTGTGAGGCGCTCCTCCTGCAGCAGCTGCGCGAAGGCGGAGATGCCCGTGAGTGGATTGTTCACCTCGTGCGCGACGCCGGCCACCAGCTCGCCGAGCGCGACGAGCTTCTCGGATTGCCTGAGCTGCTCGGCCACGCGACGCTCTTCGGTCAGGTCGCGTGTGCTGACGACGCTGGCGGTGATCTCCCCGTCGTCGTTCACGATGTTGTTGATGCTCAACCACGCGGGGAATTCGGAGCCGTTCTTCCGCTGGAGCAGGAGCTCACCAGACCAGGATCCCGAGGTGGCGAGGTCCTCGCGGTGCAGCTCGCGCGTGTGGTCGTGCGCGCGGACGGTGGGGAGCACCGTGAGCACGTGTGACGGGAGGCCGATCAACTCTTCGCGCGTGTAGCCGTACTCGCGGAGGGCGGCGCCGTTCGCATAGAGCACGATCTCGTCGCGCGAGCGGATGAGCACGGGCTGATCCATCGCCTCCAGCGCCACGGCGAGTGCGCGCGCGCGTTCGTTCGCCGCGCGCTCTGCCGCGGACGCGTGCGCGCGAGCGATCGCGGTGCCTGCCTGGCGAGCGATCAGCATCACGATGTCGACGACTTCCTGATCGTACGCGTCGGGAATGTTCGACTGCGCCTGAAGGACGCCGAGCACCTGTTCGCCGTTGACAATGGGCGCACTCAGTACGACGGACATGCTGGCGAGCTTGCCGTGCAGCGTGCGCTTTTCCTCCGGAATCGCGACGACGTTCGGCTGACCGCTTCGGAACGCCTGGACGAGACTGTCGTCGGGCAGTGTGCCGCTCACGATCGGCAGACACGTGGTGACGTCGACGTTGCCAGGGCTTTCGTTCCGAATGACGTACTCGGGGACCAGCGTGTCGCGAAGCGCGTCATGGCGCATGAGCACGAAGCACGGCGCATCGACAATGGATGCGACGGCGCGATAGCTCTCCGCGTACACGTCGGCGAGCGAGACCGCGGCCGATATTGCCTGCTGCACCTTCGCCACCGCGGCCAGGCGCTGGGCGCGCTGCTCCACGCGCTCGAGCAGGAGTGCGTTGCGCAGCGCGAGCGCGCAGTGGCCGCCGAAATCGATGAGCAGCGTTCGCTGATCCGCGTCGAAGGACTGCCGCGTGAGGTAGCGCAGCACGAGCAATCCCTGGAGGCGGCCTTCCACACCCAGCGGGATGAAGGCGAGTGACTGCACCCCGTCGTCGTGAAGAATCTGCCGGAGGGAATGCTTGACCTCCAATTCGCGGTTGCTTTCGATCACCGCTTCCAGCTCGTTCATGAAGAGTGGAACACCGGAGAGCAGGACCGAGCCTGCCGTCATGCTCCAGAACTTCGGAATGGCGATCGAGGCCACGGCGCTTCCAGGGCCGCTCGAGACTGCGGTGTGCACGAGGCCATTCGTCGACGCCGCCTGATACAACGTCAGCCCATCCGCGTCGAGCGACGTTTTGCAGATGCGCTCGATGTCCGCGTAGATCTCCTCCGGCGTGAGGTGCATCGCGAGGCTGCGTGCGGAGCTCGCGAGGATGCTCGCGTGCTCCATCGCGCGCACGGACTGGCGATAGAGACGCGCGTTGTCGATCGCGATCGCCGCGTGGTTCGCGAGCGCGAGCAGCAGCTCCTCGTCGTGCGAGTCGAAGCGACGCTCGGGGATGTCGAAGACGCTGATCGCGCCGATGACGAGCCCGTTCGCGATGCAGGGAACGGCAACGACATTGCCGGCATCGGCGACATCGCGGAGGCGCTCCCACAGCGGGTGCTCGCCCGAGGAGGAGATGTTTCCGAACGCCTCCGCCGCGGTGATCGCGAGGTCGCCCGGATCGCCGTGCGTGGCGGCGATCGCCATCGCGCCTTCCTCCACGAGACCGAGCCGCGCGCCCCGCGCGTGCAGCAGCTCGGCGGCGTGGCGCACGATGAGTGCGAACACGCGATCAAGCTCCAGCGACTGATTGATGCGCTGCACGATCTCGGCGAGTGCGCGCGCCTCGCGCGCACTCTGCTCAGCGCCGATGAGCGACGTGTCGCCGATCAGCGCCGACAACGGCGACTTGGCACCGCTAGCGTCGGACGTGCGGTGCACTTTTTTCAGCAATTCGCATCACAATGAGGTGACTTCCACCGGCATCACAGCGGCACTCGGAGCCCGCGAAGGAGGACGACCCCTTTTGCGACCCAGTAACCGCTCCGAATTA
>JBDTXN010000126.1:0-8740 GCA_040006175.1 Gemmatimonadota bacterium
GCGATGCTCGGCGTGGAGAAGCCCACCGAGATGACCGGGATCGACCTCAGAGAGACGGGAGCCGTAACGTGAAGCTCGCACTTGCCGCCGCACTGCTCTGCCTGGGCACCCTGCCACTCGCCGCACAAGTCGGAAATCCGCCGGACAAGAGTCCGTACCAGGACTTCACGTATCGTCAGGACTTCACGGTCTTCGGCGGATATTTCACCGGCAACAAGGGCTCGGCGAACGTCGGTCCGAAGAGCAGTCCGATCATTGGGGTGCGGTACGGGCTCCACATCGGCGGCCCCGCGGAGTTGAGCATTCGGGTGGCGCGTGCGTCATCCAGCCGAAACGTGCTCGACCCTACGAAGGTCGGTGACGCACGGAATCTCGGAACGGAGTCGGATCCGCTCTGGATCGCGGATGCGGGGATCAACGTTGCGCTCACCGGGCAGAAGAGCTTTCACCACGTCGTACCGCAGTTCGGCTTCGGTGTCGGCGTTTCGAAGAGCGGGACATCGCAGGACGTCGGCGGCTACTCATTCGGCACCGGCTTTGCAATTCACTTCGGCGGCGGACTGAAGTTCGTGACGCACGGGCCATGGGGCGCGCGTCTCGATCTCACGGATTACTTCTGGCAACTGTCCTATCCGAGCTCGTACTTTCTCGCGCCCACGGGCGGCACATCTGTGTTGCCGCTGGGCGCCGCGCAAAACGAGTGGAAGCAGAATGCCACGGTCACATTCGGACTCTCGTACACCTTCTCCCGATAGCTCGAGGTAGCATCATGGCGCAGGATTTTGAGAACGTCTTCGATCTCGACGATCTGAGTGATGAGGAGCTGCGCGGACTCGTGCGCGAACAGCTGGCTGGAGAGAGCGCGCTGGACGTCGACAACATTCTCGTGCAGGTGAAGGACGGCTACGTCACGTTGTCGGGTCGCGTGGGCACCGAGAGTGAGAAGCTCGTTGCCGATCACGTGCTCAGCGACGTCATCGGGCTCGAGAGCTATGCGAACGACATCTTCATCGATCCCGTGCGCCGGGACGAGGAGGCCGAGGCGGCCGACGATGAGGTGGCACACGTTCGGAACCTGGGGGAGGACTCGCTCCTTGGCGCGAGCGAGAATACCGGCACTCCCGACTCGGGGGCCGTGGAGGACAACGATGATGCGGCGCTCTTCGGCACGCACGACTACAACATGGTCGTGGAGAACGGCATTCCGTGGATTCCACCGGACGAGCCCACCCCCGAGGGACGCGACGTCACCTGAACGGGTAGCGCGCACGCCGGTCGAAAACGTGGAGCGCTAGCGCGTGGCGTCCCTGACGCGTCGCGTGTCCTTCACGGCCACGCACCGCTATTGGCGATCAGATTGGAGCGACCTCCGCAACGAGCAGATTTTCGGCGCGGCAACGGTGCCGCACGCGCACGACTATGCGTGTGACGTCACCGTCAGCGGTGTGATCGACGAGCAGACCGGCATGATCATCGACCTTGGAATGCTGGACAAGGCGCTCGATCGCGAAGTACGCGCGCGCTTTCATGGCAGGCGCATCAGCATCGACGTCCCCGAATTCGCCGACGGCAAGCTGATTCCCACCTGCGAAAATCTCGCGCGCTTCGTGTTCTTACGGCTTTCGGCCGCGCTCTCGGGTCCGGCGCGGCTTGCGAGTGTCATCGTTCGTGAGGACGAGACGATCTCGGCGGAGTTCAGCGGCGAAAGCTGACCCTCGCCGCATCCCCGGCTCATCGGCATCGCGGTATATTCCCATCATGACCAATCCGGCCGTCTCGCTCGATGCGGTGGAGGAAGTGCCCGTCTGGCTCGAGGTCAACGGCACCCCCGCCGTGACGTGGATGTGCACGCCCGAGCGGCTCGATGAGCTTGTTGTGGGGTGGCTGCACGGCGAAGGATACATCGACACCGCGGCCGACATTCTTAAGATGCGTCCGTGCGCGCAGGAGCTCGGCTTCTGGGTGGATGTGCCGGCCGAGCGATACCAGACGGTGGAAGCGAGCGATCGCAGGCGCGTTCTCGCGTCGGGATGCGGCGCCGTCACGACGATCCTCGGCTCGTTCAGCGCCCTGCCCCGCCGAAAGTCCGCGCTCCCGCCCCTGGACCTGGCCCGGATGCGCGCGCTCTTCAAGGACCTGTTCGCGCGCGGCACGCGTTACAAGGAGACAGGTGGCATTCACGCCGCGGCTATCACCGACGGCGAGACGCTGCTCTATCACGCCGAGGACATCGGACGGCACAACGCGGTGGACAAAGTGATCGGCGCGGCCATCCTCGATGGACGCAGCCCGGAAGATCTCGTCCTCCTCGTGACCGGCCGCATCTCGGGCGAGCTCGCGTTCAAGGCGGCGCGCGCACGTATCGGGCTCGTCGCGACGCCATCCGTGCCGAGCTCGATGGCGGTAGACATCGCGAAGGCCACCGGCATGGGAATTGTGGGCCGCGCAGTGAGCGGATCGCCGCAGCTGCACCAGACGTGACCCTGCCGTGCACGGGCGTGATCCTGGCTGGCGGGCAGGCATCGCGCTACGGCGGACGTCCGAAGGGACTCGAGCGCGTGCACGGCTCGCGCGTGATCGATCGCGTTGCGAGCGTGCTCGCCGCCGAAACCGACTCGCTTCTGCTCATCGCGAACGATCCCGGCGCATCGAAGTGGCTGCCCGGCGTGCGTCTCGAGAGTGATGTGCGCTCCGGCATCGGGAGTCTGGGCGGTATCCATGCGGCGCTCGTGCATGCAGCTACGGCGGTGATCGTCGTCGCGTGGGACATGCCCTTCGTGCCACAGGCGCTGATCGCGGAGCTGCGCGCACGGGGCGAAGATGCGGACGTCGTCGCGCCCGAGAGCGGATCGTCGAGACGCGGGCTCGAGCCACTCTGCGCGTTCTATTCTCCGGCGTGCATCGCGCCGATCGAACGATCGATCGACGCGGACGACCGGCGGGTGATCGGCTTTTTCGAGCACGTGCGCGTGGCGCGGGTGCCGGCGGAGGAAGTGCAGCGCTTCGGAGATCCGGAGCGCCTCTTCATGAACGTAAACACACCAGACGAGCTCGCCCTCGCGGAGCAATATGCCTCGACCGCCGATCGTGACGATCATCGGTACTAAGAAGCAGGGCAAGACGACGCTCACCGTGAAGCTCGCGGCAGAGCTGCACCGGCGCGGGCACCGCGTGATGACCATGAAGCACGGGTCGCACACGTTCAATATCGATCCTTCGACGACGGACACGTACAAGCACTATCACGAGGGAATGGCCGAGCGCGTGGCGATGGTGTCGCCGGACAAGTTCGCGTTGGTGGAGCGATGGACGGAGGAGCGCACGCCCGAAGAGATCGCGGAGCAGTATTTGTCCGACGCGGACATCGTGGTGGCCGAGGGGTTCAAGGCGGCGGCGCTGCCGAAGATCGAGATCTTTCGCAGGGAGACGGGCAAGTCGCCGTTGTACGAGCCAGGCTCGGAGCAGAGCAAGCACTATCTCGCCATAGCGACGGACGATGCAGAGTTGCGCGCGCACGTGCCCGTGGTGCTGTTCTCGACCCCGGAGTGGCTCGCGACGCTGGTCAACCTCATCGAAACGAAGGTGATGCGCAGATGAAGCTTGCTCGTGTGGTGCTCCCCGCGCTGCTCTTGGTCGCGTGCGCGACTGGTGGTGCAACGCCGGCCTCGCCGGTGCGAAATGCTCGCGCAGCGGTACGCTTCTCGATCGACTCGATGGTGCGGCAGCCGCAGTTCCGGGATGCGCAGTTCGGCGTGTTGATCGTCGATCCGGAGCGCGGAGACACTCTCTATTCGTTGAACGCGGGGAAGCTGTTCATGCCCGCGTCGAACATGAAGATCGTGACGGGCGCGACGTCGCTCGTGCAGCTCGGGCCGGACTACACGTTCCACACGGATTTCGCGGCTGGCGGACGAGTGGTGCACGACACGCTGCAGGGAGCTCTGATCGTGAACGGCCGGGGCGATCCGACGATCAGCGATCACATGAGGGGCTCGGCGATGAAGCCGCTGCTCGATGTCGCAGATTCGCTGCGAGCCCACGGAGTCACGACGATCGCCGGCGGCATTCAGGCGGGTCCGGATGTCTTCCCCGATACGACCATCGGATTCGGATGGTCGTGGGATGATCTCGGCGAAGACTACGGAGCAGGGGTCGATGCGCTGTACTTCAATGAGGGATTCGGCTTCGCAATTGCGCACGGAAAGCCGGGGATGCAGCCGGACAGCATCTCGACGGTCCCGGCGAGCACGTACCCGCGGATTGTCCTCGCATCGCACGCGACGTCTACGGCGTCCGACACGTTCGGGCTCCGGCTGGACTTCGATCCAACGCGCACGCAGTTCACGGCGCGCGGACGCCTCAAGAACGCGGTCGACACGATCGCCTACGTCTATCCCGATCAGCGCGAGGCGTACCTCGCTGCGCTGATCGAAGCGCTGCGCTCGCGTGGCATCGTCGTGGCAGGCGGAGAGCTTCACCCGGCGGCACCGCATGATGGGAGCGCCACGCCGGTCGCAACGCCGCTCTTCACGATTCACTCCCCACCCCTGCGCGAGATTCTCGCCGCGCTCGAGAAGCCTTCACAGAATCAGATCGCCGAGATTCTCTACAAGACACTCGGCCTCGAGAAGACGGGCGTCGGATCCTCGGACAGTGGGCGCGTCGTTCTCGAGCGGCAGCTGGCGACATGGGGCGCGGAGTCCGACGGCTACCTCATTCGCGATGGCAGCGGTCTCTCGCGCTACGGCTATTTGAGCCCTGAGACGCTCGTGCGCGTGCTGAACAAGATTCGGTCAGACTCCGCGTTCCACGTCTTCTACGATGCGCTCCCGATCGCCGGTCTCGATGGATCGCTGCGCAACCGCGTGAAGGGCACGGCGGCCGCAGGCAGGATTCACGCGAAGACAGGCTCCGTGGCGAACGCGCGCTCGCTCTCCGGCTACGCGCTCACGGCCGATAACCACATGCTGATTTTCAGCCTGCTCGCGAACAACTGGATCACGCCCACGTCGGCGGTGGACAGCGTGCACAATCGGATCATGGTGATGCTCGCGTCGCTGAAGCTTCGGGACGCGCAGTAGTGTTCTCGGTCTCCGACGCCGTCGCGAAGATCGTCGCGAACATCGAGCCGCTCAGCATCGAGCGCGTGTCGCTGCTCGACGCGCTCGGTCGCGTGCTCGCCGCACCGGTCGTCTCGCCTCTCACGCTTCCGGCGTGGGACAACTCCGCGATGGACGGCTATGCGCTGCGCGCGTCGGACGTCGAGAGCGCGACGGCGAGCACGCCGGTTGCGCTCACTGTCCTCGAGACGGTCGCTGCCGGCGCGTTCCCGACGCGAGCCGTGGAAGCGGGAAGCTGCACGCGCATCATGACGGGCGCTCCGCTCCCCGAGGGAGTGGATACGGTCATCCGCCTCGAGGACACCGACGGCGGCCTCGAGCGCGTCGCCATTCGCGATAATCGCGATGCACGCCGCAACCTGCGCTTCCGCGGCGAGGACATCCACAGCGGCGCGCTCGTGCTCGACCGCGGACAGCCGATCGGCGCCGCGCAGATCGGCGTGCTCGCCTCGGTCGGGGCCGCATCGGTGGATGTGTATCGGCAGCCGCGGGTCGCGTTCTTCGGCTCGGGCGACGAGATCGTCGACCTCGATCGCTTCTCCGAAGCGCTCGATGGCAAGAAGATCGTGACTTCCAACAGCTACACGCTCAACTCCCTCGTGCGCCTCAACGGTGGCGTTCCCGTCAACCTCGGCGTTGCACGCGACGATCCCGCGGATATCGGCGCGCGCATCGATCGCGCTGCGGGATGCGATCTGCTCGTCACTTCCGCGGGCATCTCCGCCGGTGAGTTCGATTACCTGCGGCCGGTGCTGGCCGAGAAAGGTGTGACGCTCGATGTGTGGAAGGTGCGCATGCGCCCGGGCGCGCCGCTGGGGTTCGGATGGCTTGGAAAGATGCCGTGGATCGGGCTCCCCGGAAATCCTGTGTCGACCATGGTGACGTTCGAGCTGTTCGTGCGCCCGGTGGTGCGCAAAATGCTCGGCCACACGCGTCTCTTTCGTCGGCCGGTGCAGGTGACGCTCGAGGAGCCGGTGAAGATCGGCGCTGCGCTCACACATTTTCTGCGTGCAATCGTGACCGTGCAGCCCGATGGCTCGTTGAGCGCGCGGCTCACCGGTCCGCAGGGCTCGGGAATTCTCACGTCGATGTCGCTCGCCAACGCGTTGCTGGTGATTCCGCACGAACGTCCGCGTGTGGAGGCCGGCGAGATGGTGCATGCGATTTTGCTCTCCGACGACGCACAGCTCGCAACTCACTTTTCGCTGTGACCGGATGACGGAGCTGCGCGCCAAGCCGCTCGTGGCAGAGCTCGAGCGGCGCTTCGTCGTCGCGCACTCCCGCGTGGCTCTGCCGGGAGGCACTGTGGACATCATGCATCCCGAGAACACCGATGCGCTGATCAGTGAAGAGGACATGGTGCGCGATGATCGCCTGCCGTACTGGGCGGATATCTGGCCCTCCTCGCGCATCCTCGCGCGCGCAGTGGCGCGCGAGACGGGCGCGGGCAAGTCGCTCCTCGAGCTCGGCGCCGGCCTCGGACTCGTGAGCATCGGCGCGATGCGCGCAGGGTACGACGTGCTCGCGAGCGATTACTATGATGACGCCCTGCTCTTCACGCGAGCGAACGCGTGGCGCGTACTCAAGCGCGAACCGCGCACGCGCATGATCGATTGGCGCGATCTTCCCGCCGATCTGCAGACTGCCGATCGCGTCGTCGCCGCCGACGTCCTGTACGAGGACCGGTATCCGCCGCTCGTGGTGAACGTGATCGCGCGCGCGCTCGCGCCGGGCGGCATCGCAACGATCGCCGATCCGGGGCGGCCTATGGTCGAGCAGTTTTTCGAGCTCTTGCCGGCGCACGACCTCCGGCTACGAGACACAGAGACCATCGAGTACGACGAGTCACCCGCGAAGCAGACGATCCGACTCCACAACATCGTGCGTTCGCGCGACGCTCACAAACAAATCTTTCTCGCCTGAGTGCCCGTGGCAGTAGCTGGACGTCGCGACGCTGGGTTGACGCAAGGCCAATCGTGCTGGAACGATCGGCTCGGCAAATGCAGACGAACGTCGCGAGGAGCCAACCGCCACCGGTCCGAGTGTGGTCAGCCAAAGGCTGAGCCAGCCACGCATTCGCGTCCGGGGACATTCGCGATGTTGACGGCGCGAACACGGACCATCGGATGTGAGCAGCGCGGCCTTATCTGCACGAGCTCGAGCCAACGAATCGAGCGCAATTCTAGAGGTCTGACATGCGGTCGATCAGGTTATCGCTAGTCCTCGCATCCATCGTTGTCTCCATCGGATGCAATGGTGATCGCGCCCTTGCGCCGAAGTCGGGACAAGCGGGCCAGCTGGATTTCCCTCCAGAGATGTTCGCCGCATATACCCGGACGAATCTCCCGGGAACCGAAACCGTGGTGGCGCTCAACGACAATGGCGACGTGGTCGGCGCGAGTGCGACTGGCGGAGTCCTGTGGCACGGGCCAACCCACGAGAGATCCACTCTTCCGATCATCCCCACAGGGATCGCGAACGACGGTACCATCGCAGGATCGATTGACGGGCACGCTGCAACGTGGAAAAACGGGCACACAACGGTTCTCGATACTGCGGCGAGCATAGCGAAGGCCATTTGCCGTTGCGAGACCGCAACCGTGGTCGGAAGCGTTGAGGTGAATGGAGAGACACACGCAGCGATCTGGGTCGATGGAATTCGCATCGATGCCGGCGTGCCGCCGAACAGCACACACGCCGAGTTCTCATCGATCGCAACCGGGTTCGCTGTAGCCAATGCGATCGTGCGCACACCCGACCCGCGGACTGGAGGTTTCGGGAATTTCCCGGTGGCATTCTCCTGGTCCCCCGCTGGAGGATGGCTTCGCGCTACTCAAGCGGGGGCATTTTTACCCGTTTCCACGATCGTGTCGGTGAACTCGCACGGCATAGGCGTCGGATCCGGTCTCGAGTTCAACATTCCCGAAAACAAAGCGGTTTATTATGACCTTGCTGCCGGTACCGCCGTTTTTGAAGAAGGCTCGTACCTTCCACGCTTTAGCGGCATCGCGCCTACGGGCATCAACGAATCCCAGCAGGTTTCCGAGACCGCGGAGGCCTTCGGTTCGACGGGTGACTTCGGCTCAGTCGCTCTAGTCACGGCTAATCGGACAGGTATTGGACTTGTATTGCCCCCGGGAATCATCGGCGACAAGACCGCCGGCATCAACAGCGCGGGGATCGTCGGCGGACAATCTAACGGCCTGCCAGTGCTCTGGATCCCGAATCCGTAACGGACAGCGGTCGGACTAACTCCGCAGTCGCGAGGCGACGACCTCGGAGATATCGAGCACAGGCACCTCGCTTCCCTTCGCCTTCACCCCGTCCGAAATCATCGTCATGCAGAACGGGCACGCTACCGCGAGCGTGTCCGCGCCCGTCGCGAGCAGCTGCTCGGCACGCTCGACGTTGATGCGCTTGCCCATCGTCTCTTCCATGAACATGCGACCTCCACCCGCGCCGCAGCACATGCCGCGGTCGCGCGTGCGCGCCGGCTCGACCATCGTCACGATCGGCAGGGCACGCTTGAGCGTCTCACGCGGTGCGTCGTACACGTCGTTGTAACGGCCGAGGTAGCAGCTGTCGTGGTACGCCATGGTGAGCGTCTTCCCCGCATCGGT
>JBDTXN010000127.1:0-8566 GCA_040006175.1 Gemmatimonadota bacterium
CCGACGGCAAGTACATCGCGTTCCTCTCGAACGGCAGCTTCCTCAAGGGCCAGGTGTTCATCGACCTCTGGCTCGGCGATGCGAAAACGGGCAAGCGCATCTCGCGCCTGGTGAAGAGCACGTTCGATCCGAACTATCAGGAGATCGGACTCCTGTATTCGCAGAGCTCGTTTTCTCCGGATGGGAAGCTGCTCGCCTTCACGGCGCTCGGGGGTGGCCAGGAGAATCTTTATCTCCTCGATGTGAAGAGGAGAAAGCGCATCGCGAAGCTCGAGCTCCCGCTCGACGGAATCGTCGGACCGTCGTGGTCTCCGGATGGCAAGCACCTCGTGTTCTCGGGGAACAAGGGCGGGATCACCGATCTGTACATGGTGGATGCGGACGGAAAGAACCTCACGCAGCTCACGCACGATGAGTTCGCGGATGTGCAGCCGCAGTGGTCGCCGGATGGAACGATGATCGCCTTCGCGACCGATCAGGCGCCTGGCGCGGATCTCAAGAATTTGCGCTTCCCGCACTGGCAGATTGCGATCTATCACATGGATGGCGGCAACGTCGAGCTGATTCCCGGACAGGGTGGGCTCAACATCAACCCCACGTGGGCACCCGACTCCAAGTCGATCGCGTTCGTGTCCGACCGTACGGGCGGGCAGAACATATTCCTCTACGATCTCGGGCAGAAACAGCACTTTCAGCTCACGAACGTCGTTGGCGGCGTAATCTCGGTGACCGAGTTCAGCCCGGTGATCACATGGTCGCACGCGACGGACCGCCTGGCCTTCACGTATCTCGAGAACAGCGAATACACCGTCTGGACGATCGACAATCCGCGGCTGCTCAAGCGGAAGCCCTTCACGGAAGTTACCGAGACGACGGTCGCGCAGCGCGCGGACAGCGGCGCAAAGGCCCGCGGCGCGCGAGCGGACTCGACTACTGGAGACTCGCTTTCGTACTCGTACTATCGCTCCGGTACGACCTTCCGCACCTCCGGCGCGATCACGGATTCGGCAGCACGTACGGAGACGCGCGTGAGCGTCGCCGCGATTCTGGACAGCGGCGCGTTGCAGCTTCCGGACACGAATCAGTTCAAGCGGTACAAGTACCACATCCGGTTCTCGCCGGACTTCATCGCTCGGCCGACGGTCGGTTACTCGCGCAACAACTTCGGCAACGGAGTGTTCGGAGGGACCGCGATCTCGCTCAGTGACATGGTCGGCGACAACCACCTCGCCTTCGCGCTGTCGATCAACGGGCGGCTCGCCGATGCGCAAGGGCTCGCGGCGTACACGAACCTCGCGCACCGGCTTCAGTACGCGGTGGGATATCAGCAGTCGCCGTACTACTTCGGTGAAGGGTCGCAGTTCTTCGATAATGGCGACGGCACCCTCACCGAGCAGGACGTCATCGCGCGCTACCTCGACCGCGAGGCGTTCGCGATCGGCATCTATCCGATGAATCGCTTCACTCGCTTCGAGCTCGGCCTCACACTGGCGGATCTCGAGCGCTCATTCCTCGTGTTCTCGCAGGTGGTCGACCAGTTCGGCAACCCGCTCACGAATGCGCAGCAGAACGAGGTGGCCGGGAGCAGCAAGTACTACGTGGAGCCCAGTCTCTCGTACGTGTCGGACAACACCCTGTTCGGGTACACGGGCCCGATCTACGGTCGGCGCTATCGGTTCGGCGTGACGCCCGCGATCGGACAGTTCCGGTGGATCGGGCTGCTGGGCGACTACCGCCGCTACGACGCAATCCTCTTCAGCTATCTCACGATCGCGACTCGTCTCACCGCCAACATGTCCTACGGACGCGATGCGGACAGTCTGCAGAAGTATCTCGGCTACAGCGATCTGATTCGCGGCTACGACGAACGGAGCTTCGCGATCACGAATGCGAACTGCCCGGCCACCGTGAGCAACGCGCAGCGATGCAACCGGCTGCTCGGCAGCAAGGTCGTGTTCGGGAACATCGAGCTCCGCTTCCCGCTGGTGCGCGGCGGTCTGGCGGGCGTGATCCCGCTGCCGCCGATCGAGGCCGCGTTCTTCTACGACGCCGGCACGACGTGGTTCAACGGCCAGACCGTGAAATTCAGGCGCAGCAGCGAGGACGATCCTGCCAACACTCGATCGCTGTTGACGAGCTATGGTTTCGGCATCCGAGCGAATCTCTTCAACTACGTGATCCTGCGATGGGACTACGCGATTCCAAAAGATTCTCCCGGACGAAAGGGATTCTGGCAATTCTCGTTGTATCCGACGTTCTGATCGCGTAGCTTCTCCTTCGTGCGAACGTCGCCTCTGGCGCTGGCGCTCGTACTTGTTGCAGCGTGCCGTGGTGCGGAGCGTCGGCCTCCGGTCAAGAGCACGGACAGCACCACGGTTAGCGCCAGCGCGAACGGACCGGATCAACTCGTACTTCGATTTCCGCGGAACGGCGGAGTCGCGCGCGCGTTTGCATACCCGCGCGTGGACTCCGTCGTTTGGAGCGCATCCGGGAAGACGCCGGTGCGCGCGCGCCTCCTCGGCTTCGACGACGGCGCCGGCGCCGTGCTCGGCGAAGATGAGAAGGGCGGCCTCGTGCGCGTCGATTTGCGCCGCCGTGACGTCACGCGCGATCCCGCCACGAAGCTCTCGAATTTCGTCTCCGCAGACGGATCGGCCGCGTACGGCATAGCTGCCGACGGGTCGGTCACTCGCCTCACACCCGCGGGAAGCTGGACGTTCAAGCCGCCCTCGCCCGCACACGATGTCGTCCCGCAGCCCGACGGTACGCTGCTCGTACTCGCCAATCGCGGTCTGGGGACGATGGTCTGGCTGATCCATCCGCCAGACGATCGCATCGCGGACAGTGTGCTGCTGCCCCGCGTCTCGAAGGCGATTCGCACGCCCGCCGGCGATCGCATCTACTTTCCCGTGGATTCCGGGCTCGTGGGCGTGCGCGGGCGCGACCTGCAGATCGTGCCGAGCGTCAAGCTGCCGCATCGGCCGCGCGCAGTGGTGACGTCGCCGAGCGGCGATCGCATCTATGCGGCGTCGGACTCGAGCCACGAGATGCTCGTCGTCGACCGCTACTCCGGAAACATTTCGGCGCACATTCCGCTGCCGTCCGCGGCACTCGCGCTGCGCATGGATCCAACGGGGCGCTACGTGCTCGCGCGCGCGTCCGAGGGCGACACGGCGTACGTCGTCTCGGTGAGCACGGACCGCATGCTCGGCGCGGTGCCGACTGTGTGGCGCCCCGATCTTCCGGCGGTCGCGCCGAACGGATGGCTCGCGCTCGTGCGCGGCAAGGACGTCGTGCTCGTGGACGCGGAGACGCTGGCGACCAAGCGCGCCGTGGTCGGCGGCGCGAGCGACGACTGGATGTTCATCAGCTGGAACGGATTTCGTCCGCGGGCAGCGAGCCTCGATCAGCCGGTGACCTTCGAGTCGGGCAATTCGGTGCAGCGCGACACGTCGGAGAATCCGTTCTCTGGAGCGTCGCCCAAATCCGACACGGTAAAGGTCGACAACGGTTCGCTGGACAAAGCGAAGCCCGCGGCGCCACCGCGCCCGGCGGCGCCTCCCGTCGCGACACACGCGGGGGACAGCGCACCGCCCAGGCAGTCCGGATTCACCGTGCAGTTCGCGGCGTTGCGCGCAGAGGAGGCGGCGAACGATATTCTGCACCAGGTGCATGTCACTGGAGCAACGCCACGGCTCGTGGCCACCACTCGCGATGGCGTAACGATCTATCGAGTAGTGATCGGCCCGTACCCCACACGCGAAGAGGCAGAGCGCATCGCGCACACATCCGGAAAATCCTACTGGGTTTACGAGGGAGCGCCCTGATGTCGACGCCGCTCGGTCCCATTCTCTCGGTTTGGGAAGCGGAAGGAAATCGGCACGCCTCCGCGTTCGACGCGTGCGCAGGTGCGGTCGTGATCGGCGACAATCCGTCGGTGGCGGCCGAGGTCGCGCTGGGGATCGCGCGCATGCAGGCGCGCCGTCGCCGCGTGGCCGTTGCGGACGCGGTGGGCGAGCTCGGGCCGCTGGAGGACCTCGTGCCGATGGATGCGCCGTATGGACTCGTGGACAGCTTCTTCTACGGCGTGTCGCTGAACAAGATCGCGTACACCGTAGACCCCGCGCGTAATCTCATCATCTTCCCGAGTGGCGCCGTGCCGATCGACCATGAGGCGCTGCTTGGCAGCGATCGGTGGCCGAAGCTGGTCGAAGCGTTTCGCGCGGCGGACGGACTGCTCCTCATCGTGGCGCCCTCGGAGTCGAGCGCACTTTCGTCGCTGATTCAGGCGATGGACGGTGTCATGCTCGTGGGCAACGTCGCCGCGGCGCCGGGCACACGGGTGCTCGCGCACGCGCGACTCCCGATCGTTCCGGCACGCCTGACGCCGGCATTCGTAGCACCGATTGCGCCGGCCGCGAGCTCCGAGGCGTCGCGAACAGCGGTGCCGGCGCCCGCTCCATTTCCGCTGCCGAACGCGTACACGCCGCCGCCGCCGGAGCTTCGCTCACCCGCGCCACCGCCACCGCAGCAGCCTCCCGCGCCGTCTTCGCGCGCGAACTTCCACGAAGCGTTTCGCGCAGTGGAGAATGCCGACGAGCAGGATGAGAGGCTCGAAAGACAACGCCTCGAAGCGGAGGATGTTAGCGACACCGGAGAGAGCGCAGTCTCCGAACAGCACGTGGTTGCCGAGGAAGGTCCTGCGCTCGTTCCGCCGTGGGCGCGCAACGACGAGTCCACCGTCGACACGCACGCGCCGATCGGTGGTGCGAAGACGGTCACGTTCTGGGCTGCGATCGTAGGCGGTGCGCTCGTCGCAGCCGGATTGCTCACATGGATCTCGACGTCCATGATGTCTCGCAACAACGGCCGCGACACCTTCAACGCGAAAGCCGATTCGGCGCACGGCGCGGCGCGTGTCATCGCGGCGCCCGCGCCCACGGCACTCGCTGCGCCGCGGGACACCGCGAACGGAAGCGCGGCGAACGTCTCTGCCGCCTCATCCAATGCCGTTCCCGCGCCGTACTCCGTCGTGCTCGCGGATGTCTCGAGCATGACCGGCGCGAACGGAGAGCTGGACCAGGCATCGCGGCGCGAATTCCCCGCCCTCACCTTCTCCCCCTATCGCCGCCCGGATGGCGCCACATCGTACGTGGTGATCTCCGGCGCATTCGCGGATTCCGCGAGCGCCGATTCCCTGCTCCGCGACGTGCGCGCGAAGCGCTATCGCACCGCGGCGGCCGCGCACATCGTGCGACTGCCGTATGCCGTCCTGATTCAGAAGGGCGTGTCGCAGGATCAGGCGCCGATGTTCGTGCACGCCTATCTCTCCAAGGGACTTCCCGTATACTCACTCGTGCAGGAAGACGGAACTGCCAGCCTCTGGGCGGGCGCCTTCCGAACGGCCGAGCAGGCACAGCCGCTCGTCACTAGCTTTCGGGCGAACGGAGACCAGCCCACAGTGACGATTCGTACCGGGAGATCCTTCTAGTGCGTTTGACGAAGCTCGAGCTGCAGGGATTCAAGTCGTTCGCCGATCACACGACGCTCCAGTTCGAGCCCGGCGTCACGGCCGTAGTCGGCCCCAATGGTTGCGGAAAGTCCAACGTCTCCGACGCGGTCCGCTGGGTGCTCGGCGAGCAGCGCGCGAAGACGCTGCGCGGCGCGAAGATGGAAGAGGTGATCTTCCAGGGCTCGTCGTCGCGTCGCCCCGTGAACATTGCCGAGGTCTCGCTCCACTTCTCGAACGACGATGGCGCCCTCGCCGTCCCGTTCAAGGAAGTCGTCATCACGCGACGACTCTCGCGCAGCGGCGAGAGCGAGTACATGCTGAACGGCGCGGCGTGTCGTCTCCGCGACATCCACGACATGGTGCGCGGCACGGGACTCGGTGCGGACAGCGGCGTCGTGATCGAAGCGAAGATGATCGACGCGCTCCTCTCCGATCGCCCCGACGATCGCCGCGAGCTGTTCGAAGAGGCCGCGGGCGTGGGCCTCTATCGAGATCGCCGCCGCACCACTGCGCGACGCCTCGAGGAGACCACCGTCGACCTCTCGCGCCTCGACGATCTCATCTCCGAAGTGCAAAGCCAGGTGCGCTCGCTCGCGCGGCAGCGCAAGAAGGCTGAGCGTCACGCCGAGCTGACGGCGCGCCGCTTCGTTGCCGAAATCACGCTGGTGTCGCGCGAGATGGATTCGTGGCATGCAGAGCTCGCGACGCTCGAGCAGCAGGTCGCGTCGTTTCGCGAGACGCTCCCCGCGGCAGAGCAGCGCGTACACGAGATCGAGCGCCAGCGCGAGGGCGCGTACGGCGCGCGCACCGCTGCGGAGGCGGGGCGCACAGAGCTCTCACGGCTCGTCACCGAGCAGCGCGCGAACGCGATGACGCTCGAGAGTGAGCTCAAGGTTGCCGAAGAGCGCCAGCGCAATGCGCTCGCGCGGCGCGAGCGCGCAGACGCCGAGCGACGCTCCGGTGAAGAGCTCGGCAACCGTCTCGCCGAGGATCGCAATTCGGTTGCGCAGGAGCGCGCGCGCCTCGAAGGTGAGCTCGTGCAGGCGCGCGAGACGCTCGGCGCGCGCACGAACGCGGAGGAGCGCGCGCGCTCGGCGGTGAGCAACACGCGTCAGGCGTTCGAGCAGCACGAGCGCCGCACGCGCGAGCTGCGCGACGAAGGACGCCGCCTCGAGCTCGATCGCGAGAGCGCTGAGCGCGAGCAGCGCGAGCTCGCCCAGCGCGCCGAGCAGCTCGGCGCGGATCGGGAGCAGGTCGCCGAGGCGCTGGGCGCCGCGTCGAGCGAGCTACAGCTGGCCGAACGTCACCGCGAGGAGGCTGATGCCGCCGCGGCAGCGATGGCAGGGGCGGTTACTGCGGCGCGCGGCGCGGCGGACACGGCGCGCTCCCGGGAGAGTGCTGCACGCAGCGAGCGACTGCACGCGGAAGAGCAGTGGACCGCGCTGCAGGGCAAGGTCCATGGACTCGAAGGACTCGAGCGGGATCGCGTTGGGCTCGCGCCGGCGGCCGCGCAGCTGTTGAAGGACCGCGAGCAGTTCGGCGATGGCGCAGTGGTCGGCCCGCTCTCGGATTTCGTGTCGACTGGTGCGGCGTCGGCTCAAGCCGTTGAGAGATTCCTGGGCAATCAGGTACACGCGATCCTCGTGCGCGATCGCGCCGCAGCGGATTCGATTCGAGCGTGGCACGCGCGCGTGAACCCGGGCCCCCTGCTCCTCCTGCCGCTCGATGCGCCGGTGCACGGGAGCTCGGAACCGGGCACGCTCGCGGATCTCGTGGAGGCGGCAGATCCCGCCAAGTCGTGGACGCGCACGCTGCTCGGCGCGGTGCGGCAGGAAGACAGCGGAACCGCGTTCGTCGACGCGCGCGGCGCCGTGTGGCTCCCTGGCGCGGCGCCTGGCGCGGGCCCGCTTCGGCGCCGCGCGGAGCTCACGGAAGCGCGCGAGGCGCTGGCGCGCGCGGAGGTCCTGCGCGCGGGACTCGTGCGCGAGGCAGACTACGCGCGCGCGCATCTGCAGAGCGCGGAGGCCGAGGTCGCGAAGGCGATCGAGGCATCGAGCGCGGCGCAGCAGGGGATGCGGCGTGCCGTGGAGCAGCGCGACGAGATCGAGCGCCGCCGCCAGCGTGCGGCACGCGAGGTGGAGCAGCTCGACGTGCAGCACGAGCGCGTGCACACTCGGCAGCAGGAGCTCGTCGCGCGGCTCGCGGAGGTGGAAGGAAGACGCGGTGAAAGCGCGGTGTCGCTCGAGCGAGCGGAGGCCGAGCACGCGGCCGCGGGCGCTCAGCTCGGCGAGCTGCAGCGCGCGCAGGAGCTCGCGCGCGACGAGCGCGGCACCGCGCAGGTGATCGAGGCGCAGCTCATGGCGCGGCTGCAGAACGCGGCCGACCGCGAGCGCCGTCTCGCGGCCGAGGTCGCGACGGCGGGGACTCGGCTCGAGGCGCTGCAGGCGGAGCTCACGGACATCGAGCAGCACGACCGCGAGCTCGCGCAGCACATGGCCACGTGGCGGATGGATCTCGACGCGCGCGCCGCGGCGCTCACGGATGCGCAGCGCCGCCTCGAGGATGCGGAGCGCGCGGTGCACGATGCCGACGCGGCACTCCAGGAGATCGAGCACGCGGGCGACGCTGCTCACCAGCGTGCGCACTCGCTCACGGAGTCGCTGCACCATGCCGAGCTGCGCTTCACGGAGCTCTCGGGGCGCCGCACCGCGATCCGCGAGCGCCTCGAGGCGGAGTGGCGTCGTCCGCTCGAGGAGATGCTCGCGGCCGTGCCGCCGAGCGAGATCGACGAGCCGGTGCTGCGCACGGAGGTCGCGCAGCTGCGCGCGGAGCTCGAGAGCATTGGGCCGGTGAATGCGCTCGCAATCGAGGAGCACGAGGAGGAGTCGAAGCGCCTCGACTTCCTCACGACGCAGCGCGCCGATCTCATCGACGCGAAGAACTCGCTGCACCAGGCGATCAAGGAGATCGACGTCACCGCGCGCGATCTCTTCCTCACGACGTTCACGCAGGTGCGCGAGCACTTCCGCCAGATCTTCATGACGCTCTTCGGCG
>JBDTXN010000128.1:0-8542 GCA_040006175.1 Gemmatimonadota bacterium
ACAGCCGCATCGATCGCGACACACTCGTCGTGGTGCTTTCCGCGGCCTACCGGGACCGGCTGCGCTACAAGACGTGGTGGTTCCCGATCGTGGGCAGTGTGCCGTACAAGGGCTACTTCGACGTGCACGACGCCAGGCGCGCAGCGGCCGATCTCGCGCGCGAGGGCTTCGATGCCTACCTGCGTCCGGCCTCTGCATTCAGCACCCTTGGTTATCTCGAGGATCCGCTGCTATCGACCACGCTCGATGAAGACAGCGTGGAACTCGTCAACACCGTGATCCACGAGCTCACGCACAACACGTTCTATGCATCGGGCCAGGCGGTGTTCAACGAATCGTTCGCGAATTTCGTGGGCACGCGTGGCGCCGAGTGGTTCTATTCCGCGCGAGGGGACAGTGTGCGCGTGGAGCAGGCGCGTAAGGACTGGGCGCGTCAGAAGACGCTCGGACGCTTCTGGAGCGCGGTGTACAACAGCGTCGACTCGGCGTTCAAGGTGCACGCCTCGAGCAGGGACGAGCGGCTCCGCGCGCGGGAGACCGTCTTCACGGCGGCGCGGGAGCGCTTCGCGACGGAGATCGAGCCGACGCTCCCGGGCTACAATCCGGACAAGCGAGTCGCGCTCCACCTCGACAACGCGGCGCTCATGTCGAGGCGGATGTATCGCACGGGGCTGGACGACTTCGACGCGATCTACGAGCGCGAGGGGGAGAAGCTGCCGGCGGCAGTCGCGCGCATCATAGCGATCGCGCGCGCGGCACCGAAGGATCCGTACGCCGCGGTGCGCGCCTACGTCGGATCAGGGAGCGCCGAAACGGCCGCGAAGTAGCGCGCGGAGGTCGAGCGGGGTACCGGTGGGCTGCTCCGGCGCGAGCACCGGCGCGGGAGCAGGGTAGGCCGCCATGCGACGCATGCGCTCGCGCACGCCAACGTCGATGAAGCGCGAGAGCTGATCGAGCGTGTAGTCGCTTCCCCAGCGCGAGCCGTAGCTATTGAGCGGGTAGAGTACCGCAAGGTGATGGCGCGCGCGCGTCATCGCCACGTACATGAGGCGTCGCTCCTCTTCCATCTCTTCGTCGCTTCGCAGGGCGCGCGAAGAGGGAAACCATCCATCCACAGCCCAGATCACGAACACGGCGTCCCATTCGCGCCCCTTGGCGCTGTGGGCGGTGCTGAGAATGAGGGCGTCGTCATCGGTGGTGCTCCCGGTCGCGAGATCCTGCGTGGCGGAAGGCGGCTCGAGGGCGAGCTCCGAGAGGAACGCCGCACGCGACGGAAATTTCGCCGCGATGATCTCGAGCTGATCGAGATCGGCGAGGCGCGGCTCCACGCGATCGTAGCGCTCGCGAAGGATCGCGTCGTACATACGGCGCAGCGCCGCGATCTCGGCGGGGACCGCCCGGCCAGCACCGTCGGCGCCGTCGCGCGGACTTTCGCGCAACGATGCGAAGAGCGCGACGAGCGCAGCGTGCGCCTCGCGCGCGCGGGGCGGCGGCGTGAGCTCCGTGAGGGCGGACGGATCCCAGCGACGCGCCTGGAGAAGGTCGATTGCGGTGCGCGCCGTGGCATCACCGACACCGGGGAGCAGCAGGAGCACGCGAAACCAGCTCACTTCGTCGCGCGGGTTTTCGAGGATGCGCAGGAACGCCAACACGTCCTTCACGTGCGCGGCCTCGAGGAACTTGAGCCCTCCCCACTTCTCGAATGGAATCTTTCGATTCGTGAGCTCGATCTCGAGATCCGCCGACATGTAGCCCGCGCGAAAGAGCACGGCCATCTCCCGAAGCGGCGTGCCCTGCTCGTGCAGCTCGAGAATGCGATCCACCACCCAGCTCGTCTGCTCGTGCTCATCTTTCGCCGCCACGAGCGCGGGCGCCTCGCCGCCCGTACGCTGTGTGAACAGATTTTTCGTGAAGCGCTGGCGCGCGCGCGAGATCACCGTGTTCGTGACGTCCAGGATGGGCTGCGTCGAGCGATAGTTGTGCTCCAGCGCGACGACCGTCGTACCCTCGAACTGCTTCGGAAAGTCGAGCATGTTCCGCAGGTTCGCGCCGCGGAATGCGTAAATGCTCTGCGCGTCATCGCCCACGACGGTGATGTTGCGGTGCACCGCCGCCATCGCGCGAAGGATCCGCGCCTGAAGCGCGTTGGTGTCCTGGTACTCGTCCACGAGCACGTGGTCGTAGAGCCCGGCGATGCGCGCGCCGAGCTCCGGCGAGCCCTCGACCATCGCGAGCCAGAAGAGCAGCAGATCATCGTAGTCGACGAGATTCCGCTCTTCCTTTCGCGTGGTGTAGCCGGCGAACACGCGCTTGATGTCCGCGGCGACATCGCTGAACTGCGGAAGATCGTCGCGCAAGATGTCCTCGACGGGGATCTCCGTGTTCACGTGCCGCGAGTAGACGTGGTGCAGCGTTTCCTTCTTCGGGAAGCGCGACTTGCGCTGGCCGAAGCCCAGTGCTGCGCGCGACATCCCCATCAGATCTTCGGCATCGCCCTGGTCGAGGATCGTGAAATCTTTCGCCAATCCCGCCGCGGGGCCGTACGCGCGGAGCAGCCGGTGTGCCGTCGCGTGGAAGGTGCCTCCGTGCACCCGTGCGCTGGCGCCGCCTGCGAGCCGCGCGACGCGTCCGAGCATCTCCTGCGACGCGCGTCGCGTGAATGTGAGCAGGAGAATGCGGTGCGGCTGCACGCCGCGCCCGAGCAGGTGAGCCACGCGGTAGACGAGCGCGCGCGTCTTCCCCGTGCCTGCACCGGCAACGACGAGCAGAGGTCCGTCACCGAAGGTCGCCGCCGCGTGCTGCTGCGGATTCAGCTCCGCCGCGAAGTCGATCCCGTCAGGCATCCGGCGCGTCGAAGACGATGCTGAGGCACGTCGGGCCACCCTCCGCCTTCTGCAGCTCGGACAGGTCCACGGGCGCCACAGTAAATCCGCGCGACTCGAGCTTCGCGCGCGTACGCGGGAACGACGCGGCCATGACGAGCGTCTCACCAACAGCCAATACGCTCCCGCCCCAAGGTTCCGCATCGTCGACCGTGAGCAGCTCGACATCGCCGAATGCTTTGGTGTCCGCCCACGCCGGGTTCGCGAGCAGCACGCCGCGTCCCGCGTACGTACATGCCGTCTTGAGATGCAGCGCGCCCTTGACGGGCACTCCGCGCACCGTGTAACCGAGTGGTGACACGAGCGCGCCGAGCTGGTCGAGGCCGGCCTCGTTGGTGCGGGTCGAGAGGCCGACGTAGAGCGTGCGGTCGATGCGCACGATGTCGCCGCCATCGAGCGTGGCGGGAAGGCTCATCTGATGCACTGGCCGATACCTCGCCACCGCGCGCGCCATGCTCTCGGCTTCGCCACGTCTGGAGACCGCGCCGGGTGTGGTGACGATCCCGATCTCCTCGAGCACGATCCCGACATCCTCGACGAACACGGCATCGGGGAGGGCATCCTCGGCGGGCAGGCGATCGACATGCACGCCGAGCGACACGAGCGTGCGCTCGTAGTCGGCATGCTGCCGCTGCGCGAGGGAAATGTCGATCGGGGCGCGATCGCGAAAGGTGAGCTCGCCCGACGCAAGCGACGAGCTCACGGCGCGCGTAATGGCGGTCAACATCGACGGGCGGATTTGGGGGAGAGCGGCGACCTGCTGGAATATAGCGCGCGCTCTACGATTCAGCCCCGCCGTTGCGCGTCGCTCGCGAACTCCCGCGCAATAGGCCTCCCCGCATCATGCAGACAGGAGCGCTGACAGATCGTCCGGCGAGAGCGGATCAGGGGTTCGCTCGAAGAGCGCGCCGAACGATTCCGCCACAGTCCTCGCGACCGCCTCGGAGGTCGGCGCGTTTGCCCCGAGCTCTCGCCCGACGGAGGTCATTGTGACGCCCGAGAGCCCGCACGGAACGATCAGATCGAAGTACGAGAGATCGGTGTGCACGTTGAGCGCGAAGCCGTGCCACGTCACCCAGTCGCGCGCGTGAACGCCGATCGAGGCGATCTTCCGCCCGCTCGTCCACACGCCGGTGCGCCCCTCGCTGCGCTCCGACCTAATTCCGATCGCGTCGAGCGCGTGCATCAGCACCGCTTCCACCTGCCGCAGATACCAGTGCAAGTCCTGCCGATGCTCGCGCAGATTCACGATCGGGTAGCCGACGAGCTGACCGGGGCCATGGAAGGTGACGTCACCGCCGCGCTCAGCCTCGAAGAGCTCCACCCCGCGCGCCTCGAGCATTGCAGGCGATGCGACGAGATGCTGCGCTTTCGAGCTGCGCCCGAGCGTCACGACGGGCGGATGCTCCAGAAGCAGCAGCACATCGTTCGCGATTGCGCCGCTGATTCGCGCCCGTGCGACGGCGCGCTGCAGCTCGAGCCCGCGCGCGTAGGGCACGAGCCCCAAATGCACGACGTGGAACGGAGCGAGCTCGGACGGCTCGGCGTGCGCCTCGAGATCGTACGCCGAGGCGATCGCCGGATCACGCATTCAGTGCGCGCCCCATGGAGTCCAGCACCGCCTCGGCGATCGCCTCGGAGAGCGTCGGATGCGCGTGGATCGCGAGATCAATTTCCTCGACCGTGAACTCGTTCTCGCGCGCAACCACGAGCTCGTGGATCAGCTCCGTGGCATGCGCTCCGATGATGTGCGCGCCGAGAATCTCACCGTACTTCGCGTCGCGGATGATCTTGACGAAACCTTCGGTTTGCCCGGACGTGCGCGCGCGGCCGCTCGCCGAGAAGTTGTAGCGACCCACCTTGTAGTCGACCTTCTTCTCTTTCACCTGCTGCTCCGTGAGCCCGACCGACGCGACCTCCGGATGGCAGTACGTCGCGTTCGGAATGTTTCCGTAGTTCACGTGGTGCCCGCTCTTGCCCGCGATCACCTCGGCCACCACGACTCCCTCGCGCTCGCCCTTGTGCGCGAGCATTGGCGGTCCCGCCACGTCACCGATCGCGTAGATGCCCTCGGCGCTCGTCCGCATCTGCTCATCGATCTGGATGTAGCCGCGATTCGTGAGCTTCACGCCCTGCGCCTCGAGTCCGATTCCCTCGATGTTCGGCGCGCGCCCGGCGGCGACGAGCACTTTCTCGACCGTGAGCTCCTTCTGTTCGGGACCGGCGAGGCTGATCGTCACCGAGCCCTTGCCGACTTTCGCGCCCGTGATCTTCGCCCCCGTGACGACGTCGATCCCGCGCTTCTTGAAGCTCTTCGTGAGCTCGGCGGCAACATCCGCATCCTCCAGGGGAAGGATCGCAGGCAGAGCCTCGAGTAGCGTCACCTTGGTGCCGAACTCGTTGAACACATCCGCGAACTCGCAGCCGACCGCGCCTGCACCTACGATGGCCATGGTCGCCGGCGCCTTCTCCGCTATCAGCACGTCGTCCGACGAGAGGATGCTCGTCTTGTCGAGCGTGAGCCCGATCGCGGGAATTCCCTTCACGCGCGAACCCGTGCAGATCACGATCGCCTTCTTCGCGTCGTGCGTCGTGGCGGCGCCCTTCTCATCGGTTACGGAGAGGGTCTTTTTGCCCGTGAGGGTGCCCGTGCCCTTGATCCAGGTGATCTTCCCCTTCTTGAAGAGGAACTCGACGCCCTTCGAGTTCTGCGTGCTCACTGCGCGCGACCGCTTCATGGCGACGCCGTAGTCCGTCGTGATCTCTCCCACGTTCACGCCGAAGGCCTTCGCCTCGCGCGCCCGATGCGCGATCGCGGCCGACTCGAGCAGCGCCTTCGCCGGGATGCAGCCCCAGAGCACGCACGTGCCGCCGAGTCCCTCGCGCTCGACTACGCCCACGGTGAGCCCGAGCTGGGCGCAGCGGATCGCGCCCACGTATCCGGCCGGTCCGGCGCCGAGGAATATCACGTCGAAGGAAGCCATTGTCAGTTCGATCCTGTAGTGAGAGCAGTCATTGCCCGATCAGAACACGAGCATGAGAGGATTTTCGATCAGGCGCCGCAGCGTTTGCATGAAGCGCGCGCCAGTCGCGCCGTCTACTGCGCGGTGATCGCAGCTCATGGTGATGCGCACGCGCGTACGTACGGTCACAGCGCCGTCGACGACCACCGGCACATCGCCCACCGCGCCGACCGCGAAGATCGCAACCTCCGGAGGGTTGATGATGGCGGTGAACTCGTCGATGCCGAACATGCCGAGATTGGAGACGGTCGCGGTTGCGCCCGTGTACTCCTCTGGTGCGAGCTTGCGCTCGCGCGCGCGCTTCGCGAGCTCGCGCGACTCGCGCGCGATCTCGCTGATGCGCTTGGTGTCCGCGTCCGCAATGATCGGCGTGATGAGTCCGTCCTCGACGGCAACCGCCATGCCGAGGTGTACGCGATGGTGGCGACGCATGCTGTCGCCCAGCCAGTGCGCATTCACTTCGTGATGCTGGCTGAGCGCCGTCGCGATCGCCTTGAGCAGGATGTCGTTGTAGGAGACCTTGAACTCGTCGCCGAGAGCGATCATTTGTGCGCGCAGCTCGCGAACGCTGGTGAGATCGAAGTCGGCGGTGAGGAAGAAGGTCGGGATCGGCCCGTTCGATTCGGCGAGTCGGCGCGCGATCGTCTTGCGAATCTGCGTGAGCGGAACGTCCTCGAAGTCACCGGCAGCGCTGGTGCGCGGTGCCGCCGGAGCGGTGCGCGCTACGGGCGCTGCTGCCGCTGCCGCGGGCGTCGTCGCAGGGGACGCCGCTACGGCCGCCTCGATGTCGCGACGAATGACGCGCCCGCCGGGACCGCTGCCATGGAGCTGACCGAGATCGAGCCCGCGCTCGGTGGCCAGCCTGCGTGCGAGCGGAGATGAGCGCGCGCGCCCGCCACCGTTGCCGGACACGGCGGCGGGGGCGGGGGCTGCCGCGGGTGCAGGCGGTGGCGACTGCGCGGGAGCGCCTGATGGGCCGGAAGGCGCGCGATCGCCGGGCGCCGGCGGCGCAGAAGACTCCGCAGCTTTGCCTGTCGTCGTGGGCATTGTGACTGCGGGGGCCGGCGCGGTTTGCGCGACCGGCGGAACCTCCACTGGCGGAGACGAAGGCTCGGACGGTGTGACCGCAGCCGCCGGCGCTTTCTTGACGAGCGCATCGATGTTCTCGTCCGCCGCTCCGATGATCGCGAGCAACTCGCCCACGGGGCGCGTGTCTCCCTCGGCCGCCAAACGCGCACGCAGCACGCCATCGCCGCGAGCCGTCAGCTCCATCACCGCCTTGTCCGTCTCCACCTCTGCGAGCACGTCGCCCTTCGCGACGGGATCGCCTTCGTTCTTCAGCCATTTGACCAGGCGTCCCTCCTCCATCGTCGGAGAGAGCGCCTCCATCGTCACCTTCGTTGCCATCATATCCTCCCGGTCGAGCGGCTAGTCGAGATAGAGCACTTGCCGCACTGCGGCAACGGTTTTCTGCGCGTCCGGCTTTGCCGCACGCTCGAGATTTTTGGCGTACGGCATCGGCACGTCCGCCTGATGCACGCGCAGCACCGGTGCGTCGAGATCGTCGAAGCAGTCGCGCTGGATGTAGTCGACCACCTGCGCGCCCATGCCGCAGATCTCCCACCCTTCCTCCACCACCACCGCACGATTCGTCTTCCGCACACTCGCGCACACCGTTTCGTAATCGAGTGGACGCAGCGTGAGCAGGTCGATCACCTCGGCGCGAATTCCATCTTTGGCGAGCAGGTCGGCCGCCTGGTTGGCGACATTGATCATCTTGCCGTACGACACGATCGTCACGTGATCGCCCTCGCGCTTCACCTGCGCCTTGCCGATCGGGATCGTGTACTCGCCCTCCGGGACCTCGCCCTTCGCGTTGTACAGCATCTCGCCCTCGAGCACCATCACGGGATTGTCATCGCGGATCGCGCTCTTGAGCAGGCCCTTCGCATCGTACGGCGTGCCCGGCGCGACGACCTTGAGCCCGGGAATGTGCGAGAGCCACGACTCCCACGCCTGCGAGTGCTGCGCGGAAAGCTGGAGCGCGGCGCCGTTCGGGCCGCGGAAGACCATCGGGATGTTGAACTGCCCGCCCGACATCGACAGCATCTTCGCGGCGGCGTTCACCACCTGATCGAGCGCGAGCAACGCGAAGTTCCACGTCATGAACTCGATGACGGGGCGCAGGCCGACCATCGCCGCACCGACGCCCACGCCGGCGAAGCCGAGCTCCGTGATCGGCGTGTCGACCACGCGCATCTCACCGAACTCCTGCAGCAGCCCCTTCGAAACCTTGTAGGCGCCCTGATAGATCCCGACTTCCTCGCCCATGATGAAGACGCGATCGTCGCGCTGCATCTCTTCGCGAAGCGCCTGGTTCAGCGCATCGCGATACGTGATGACTGCCATCCTAGCGCTCTCCCTCGGCGGCAGCCGTCGCGGTGTCGCTCGTGGTATCGACGTAGACGTCCTCGGTGAGCGCCTCGAGCGGTGGCTCGGGGCTCTCGTCGGCAAAATTCCACGCGTCCTCGACGAGCGCTCGCACCTCATCGTCGATCGCGGCCATCTTCTCCTCGGACCATTCGCCGCGCTGCTCCATCTGCGCGCGCAGCACCGCGATCGGATCGCGCTTCATGT
>JBDTXN010000129.1:0-8332 GCA_040006175.1 Gemmatimonadota bacterium
GTGCGACCTGCTTCTCGCCGAACGAATTCGCGGCGCTTCCGAGTGCGCGAAGGGCGGAGCGCAGCTCGCGCTGATTTCGCTCGCGCTGCTCGGGCGCGCGGTTCGCGCGCGCCTGTGCGACCACGCCGCGCAGATGCTCCGCCAGACTCACCACCTCGAGCCGAAAGCGCTCCGCAGCGCTGGTCGGCGGCTGCGGCGCGGCGGTGAGAATGTGCGGCCCTTCGTCGTCGTGAAAGAGCTGCGCGATCGGGACGATGCGATCGCCGATCCCCGCCTCCGGCGCCGCTGCAGCGAGGGCCGCCTTGAACGACGCGAGCTCCGGGATCTCATCCGCAACCCGCCCGCGCGAGGCGATGTCTCGCGCCACGCGTCGCAGAATCGCCGCGGAAGCTGTCAAAAGTGTCTTCTGCTTTGTCGTTGGGGCTTGCACTGAGCTGAGCTCGAGCTGCTTGAGCGTGCTCTCCACCGCGTCGACGACCTCACCGAGCGCGGGGATGTCCTTCAGCTCGGCGACGCCGCGCAGGGCACGCACGCGCTCAGCCGGATGCGTGCGGGCCGAAGCATCATCGGGTGCGCTGACGAGATGATCGAGCGCCCGGGCGAGCTCGGCCGCTTCGCTCGCGAGAAAAGAGATAGCGCCGGTGGGCTGGCTCTGCGATGGCGTCGCGTAGGTGCCGGCGGAGATCGGCACGAGCTTGTCGAGCTCTTCCACGCGTGCACGCACGCGAGTGCTCTCGTCGGAACCCGGGGTGCGGATCGCCCGCACGAGGATGCGCAGGTCATCGATCGCGGATACGACCACGCCCTGCAGCGCTATGTCCCATTTCACGGCGCGGTTCCGGAGCGCACGCGCGAGCCGCTCGAGTGCGCTCGACAACTCGGCGATGGCCATCTGCCGCGACATCGTCGCACTCCCGCGCAGGTTTCGCGAATAGCGGCCGAACGCACTCGCATCCGGCCCCTCGTCGCCCGCAGCGGTGACGAGCGAATCGAGGCGGTCGATGTAGTCGGTCGCCTCCAGTACGAAGAAGTGCAGCAGCCCATCTGGAGACGTCATTTCCACTCCGCTCATGTGCGCAGGGGCAAGCTAGGCCTTCCCGTCGGGCCGGTCAACGCGCTGCGCGCCGCGCGGCGAGCATGGCTTCGCGCATTTCCGCGATCGATTGCGCCAGTCCGACGAAGATCGCGCGACTGATGATCGAATGTCCGATGTTCAGCTCCTCGATGGCGGCTATTGCAGCAACTGGGCCGACGTTCCGAACGGTGAGTCCATGTCCCGCGTGCACGGCGAGGCCGAGCGAGCGACCGAGCTCCGATGCATCGGTGAGTGCGCGCAGCGCACGCGCATTCGACGCATCGTGCGCGTACGTTCCGGTGTGCAGCTCGATCGCATCCGCACCGAGGTCACGCGACTGCTGGACCGCCGCAGCAACGGGATCGATGAATAGACTGGTACGCACCCCTGCGCGTTTCAGTCGTGCAAGCCCATCGCGGAGCTTCGCGGGCTCGCGGGACACATCGAGCCCGCCTTCCGTCGTCACTTCCTCGCGGCGCTCGGGTACGAGAGTGATCTGATACGGCTTCAAACGCTCGGCGATGGCGAGCATTTCCTCCGTGAGCGCCATCTCGAGATTGAAGACCGTCCGGACCGCGCTTGCGAGTTGGATGACGTCGTCGTCCTGCATATGACGGCGGTCTTCGCGCAGATGCGCGGTGATTCCCTCGGCGCCCGCGTCCTCGCACAGCATCGCGGCGGCGACGGGATCCGGCTCGTCGGTTCGTCGCGCCTGGCGGAGCGTCGCAACATGGTCGACGTTTATGTACAGGCGCTGGTGAGTTGCTGGCATGACCACGCGTAGTTAGGTTCGCCCACGACGACAGCGGAGAGTTCGGTGAGTCGCTTACAGGTGATCGTGATTGCGGCCGGCGTGTCCATCGCCATGGCCGCGTGCAGCAGCGGTGGTGGCGGTGTTTCGCACGGCCAGATGACGGGAGCGGCGTCGCCGCAGCTCGCGATCGAACAATTCCTCGCGGCCGCGCGCGCGCAGGATCTGCAGGCGTTCTCCGCCATTTGGGGGAGCGAGCGCGGTGCAGCTCGCGACGTCGTGGATCGCTCACAGCTCGAGAAGCGCGAGCTCACGATGATGTGCTACCTGACGCACGACAGGTTCGCGATCAGCTCCGACGTGGCGCCCAAGCCCGGTGAGCACGATTACACGGTCGAGATCACCCGTGGCTCGCAGACACGTGAGACCAAGATGACGGCCGTTCAGGGCCCGTCCGACCGCTGGTACGTGCTCGACGTGCAATTGGCCCCGCTGCAGGACCTCTGCTCGCGTAGGCAACGCGACTGAAAAACGGGAACGCGCGGTCGCGGCCACGCGTTAGTCCTCGGTGAGTTCGATGAGCACACCGCCAGTGGATGACGGGTGTAAAAACGCGATTTTTTTTCCCTCCGCACCTACACGCGGCGTGTCGTCGATCAGCTTGATTCCCTTTTGACGGCAGCGGGCGAGGGTTTCGTCCAGATCCTGGACCGCAAAGCACACGTGGTGAATGCCCGGGCCGCGACGATCGATGAACTTGGAGATCGGCGAGTCGGCTGCGTTGGGCTCGAGCAGCTCGACGAGCGTGTCTCCTGCGGCGAGTCCGGCGATGCGTGCACCGTCGGAGTCGGCAAGTGGATGGTCTTCGAGCTCCAGAAGCTCGCGATAGAAGGGAAGCAGCTCGTCGATTGCGCGTACGGCGATTCCGATGTGCGCGATTCGCGCTCCACGACGAGTGCTGGGTGGCATGAGAATCGCGCTCCCTGTCTGGTGTGAGCGCACAATTTAACGTGGGGCAGCGCTCTCGCGAGGCCCGCTGTGGAGGATAGAGCATGTCGAACGCGTTGGCAGTAACGGATGACACTTTCGAGAAGGAAGTAGAGAAGGGCGATGGACTCGTGGTCGTCGATTTCTGGGCCGCCTGGTGTGGTCCGTGTCGCATGATCGGTCCGGTGCTCGATGATCTTGCCAAGGAGTACGCCGGCAAGGTGAAGGTGACCAAGGTCGACGTGGACGCGAATCAGAAGTCGGCGATTCGTTTCAACGTTCGCTCGATTCCCCTGGTGTTGTTCTTCAAGGACGGCAAGGTGGTCGACACGATTCTCGGAGCGCACCCGAAGCGTGAGTACGAGGCGAAGTTGAAGCATCATCTCGCGGCGACTGCCGCGGCTCCGAGCACGACCACGGCCTGACCGCCGCTTCCACGCGGCACTTCCAGGTTGCACTTTGCGGGTCCGGCGCATCAGCGCGCCGGACCCGCTTTTCTTTCCCGGGACACCAGCTGGATGAGCGACGCACCCGGCATGCTCTACATCGTCTCGACACCCATCGGAAACCTGGGCGACCTGTCTGCGCGCGCGATCGACACGCTCAAGCAGGTGCAGGTGGTGCTCGCCGAGGACACGCGGCACTCCCGACCACTGCTGCAGCGCTTCAGGATCGACACGCCCCTTCTCTCCTACCATGAGCACAACGAGGCGCGCACCGCGGATGCGCTCGTCGCCCGCATGCTGTCGGGCGAATCGATGGCGCTCATCTCCGATGCGGGAACGCCGCTCCTCTCGGACCCGGGCGCGCGGCTCGTGACCGCTGCGATCGAAGCGGGGATTCGGGTCGTGCCCATTCCGGGCGCGTCCGCGCTCCTCTCGGCGCTGGTCGCCAGCGGCATCTCGGCGCAACGATTCACGTTCTTCGGCTTTCTCGAGCGCAGGGGTGCCGAGCGGTCGAGTGCGATCGCGGAGATTGCCTCCCTCTCACATACCGCGGTGCTCTACGAAGCTGCACCCCGCGTAGCACAAACGCTCCGCGATCTGTCGGACGCCGGCGCCGGCGACCGGTTGGGGTCGGTGGCGCGAGAGCTCACCAAGCAGTTCGAGGAGATTCGGCGCGGAACGCTCGATGCGCTCTCGGCGTACTATGAAGGATCGCCCCCGCGTGGCGAGGTCGTGATCGTGATCGAGGGCGCGGCGGTGGTCGCGCCGGATGAGAACGCCGCGAGAGATCAGGCGCGTGCGCTCCGTGCGGCGGGAGTCAGCGCGCGCGACGTGGCGCGTGCGCTGGTGACCGATCAGGGCATCGCGCGGAACGTCGCGTATCGGCTGGCGCAGGAAGAGGATTGAGCGGGCGCGCGTCGCCTGTCGCTACTGCTACCTTGAGATGCATGACGACTCGCGGACGACTGTTCAGAACCTGCGGTGCGCTGCTGCTCGCGGCATCGATGACGGTCGCGCTTACCGCGGCGCGAACGCCGCGCATGACGATTGCGCGGCTGCAATACGATGGAGGCGGTGACTGGTACGCGAATCCCTCGAGCATCCCGAATCTGCTCGCGGCCATTGCCGCGCGCACGACGCTGCCCGTGGGCAAGACCGAGGCGCGCGTCACGCTCATGGACGATCGCCTCTGGGACTACCCGTTCATCCACATGACCGGGCATGGAAACGTGCACTTCACGGATGATGAGGTCGTACGCCTGCGCGACTATCTCGAGCACGGCGGCTTCCTCCACGCGGATGACAACTACGGGCTCGACCCGAGCTTCCGCCGCGAGATGGCGCGCGTGTTTCCCGACCGGCCGCTCGTCGAGGTGCCACTGTCGCATCCGATCTACCACGTCGTCTATGACTTCCCCAAGGGGTTGCCAAAGATTCACGTGCACGATGGAAAGCCTGCCCAGGGCTTCGGCGTCTTCATCGGCGACAGGCTGGTCGTCTACTACAGCTACTCCAGTGATCTCGGAAACGGCTGGGAAGACACGGAGGTCTACCACGATCCGCCCGCGCTGCACGAGGCGGCGCTGCGCATGGGCGTGAATCTCTTCGTGTACGCGGTGACGAGCCGCCCGCTCTCGTGATCGGCGCATGACGCTTCGACAGCTCGTTGCGCGCGAGCGCTTCCGGCTCCTCGCGGTGATGGGAGCCCGCGGCGCTGCGATGGCTCTCGCCGCGGCTGCACTGATCATCGGTGTCGCCGTCTTCTGGCTCGGCGACGCACGCTGGATCAGCGCGCCCGCGGCGCCGGCCATCGCGTGGGCGATCGTGCTGCTCGCGATCGGTGGTCCGCTCGCGTGGACGATCGTGCGCGTGCGGCGCGCAGCGACGCCGGCACGGGTGGCGCACGCGATCGAGCGCGAGCGCGCGCTGCGCGATGGCTCGCTGCGTGGCGCGCTCGAGGTGGAAGGGCAGGGCGCATTCGGCAAGCGCGCCGCCGGCGTGCTCGGGGCTGCTCTCTCCTCACATTCCGGTGCCCTTGCGCCCGCGCTCTTGCGAAGCGCGGCCGTCACCGGCGCGGGTGCGGTTGCGTGCGCGCTTGCGGCGCTCGTGGTGTTCGGCGGCGCCCGCCGCAGCGCACCGGACGGCTGGCGAGCGATGCGGCATCCGGTGGGCGCGTGGACGGGCGCGCTGATCCCTCCGCTGTCGATCGTGAGCCCACCGCGCGAGGTGATGCGCGGCGACTCGCTGCGGTTGCGCATCCTCGCCCCGTCGCGGCGCTCAATCGAATTCCACGTGCGCGCGACGGGCGCGCCGTGGAGCGCGCGGACGCTCGACGTGAGCGGCGGCGCCGCAGCAGTCACTCTCGGTCCGCTCGACGCCGATGTCGCGCTCGTGGCCACCGACGGTCGTACGCAGACGGACACCGTCGTCGTGCGCGTCACGGACCGCCCATTCGTGGGCGATGTCTCGATTCGTGCGATCTATCCCGCGTATCTCGATCGGCCGGCGGAAACTGTTCCCGCGGGCGAGACGGTGCGCGTGCCGCGCGGCACGACGCTCGTGATCCGGGGGCGCGCATCCGCGGTGCTCGATGCCGTCGCGCTCGTGAGCGCGCGCGACACGGTGCGTCTCGAGCCCGACGGGCACAACTTCGCGGGTCGGCTGAACGCATCGAGCGGTGGCCGCTGGATGTGGATGGCGCGAGGCGCGCGCGGGCCCGTGGCTGATGTGCCGGCGCCTCTCGACGTCGATGTGCTCCCCGATTCGGCACCGCGCGTGGAGATCGTCGATCCCGCGCACGACACGGTGATGCTGGCGGGCAACGAGCTCGCGTTGCGCGCGGCCGCGAGCGACGATCATGGACTCGCCACGGTGACCATGCGAAGCTGGCGCGAATTGGCGAGCGGCACCGCGCAGCCGGCGCTGGAGCAGCCGCTGGCGGCGCCAAGCGCGCCGGAATGGTCGGGCACCGCAACGATCGATGCAGGCGTACGCGCGCTGCAGCCGGGCGACGTGCTGCACGTGACGATCGCAGCCACGGACAACTCTCCATGGCGACAGACGGCGGTGAGCAGGGAGCTCGTACTGCGTGTGCCATCGCTGTCCGAGCAGCGTGAGCTCGCACGCGCCATGGGCGACAGCCTCGCTGCGCGTGCCGCGCGCACGGCGGCGGAGCAGAAGCAGCTCGCGCAGCGCACCGACGAAGCGTCTAAAAGCCGTGATCGTACATCGACGGCAAGCGACGGCAAGTCGAACGCGAAGAGCGGCAGCCACAGCGAGAGTGAGAAGTCCGCGATGTCCTACCGCGCCGCCGAGCAGTCGAAGGCGCTTGCCGCGCAACAGCAGAAGCTGCAGGACCAGGTGAAGTCGCTGCAGAAGGATGCGGAGGCGCTGGGGAAGCAGCTGCAGGCGGCCGGCGCGCTCGACAGCTCGCTCTCTCGGCAGCTCGCAGAGGCGCGGCAGATGCTCGCCCAGGCGCTCACGCCCGAGCTGCAGCAGCAGCTCATGGATGTGCAGAAGAGCACGCGCCAGCAGTCGCCGCAGGACGCACGGCAGTCGATGGAGAACCTCGCCAAGGCGCAGCAAGCGCTCAAACAGCAGCTCGAGCGAAGCGCCGAGATGCTGAAGCGTGCGGCGCTTGAGGGCTCGATGCAAACGCTGCGCGACGAGGCCAAGGACCTCGCGAAGCAGGAGCGCGCCACGGCGGACAAGATGTCGCGCGCTGACAGCGGCGCGGGCAAGGATGCGGCGCCGCTGGGTGATCGCTCGCATCAACTCGCGAACGACGTTCAGCAGCTCGCGCAGCGGCTGCAGCAGGAGAAGGCCGAGAGCGGCCCCAAGGCGCTGCAGCAGGGAGCGCAGCATGCGGAGCAGTCCGCCGAGGCGATGCGGCAGGCGGCGCAGAAGAGCGCCGGGCAGAGTGGCGCGCAGAAACAGCAGGGGAGCAACGGACAGAAGGAGCCGGGGGCTGAGCAGCACCAGCAGCCGGGCTCACAGCAGCCGGGTTCACAGCAATCGGGCTCACAGCAATCGGCATCTCAACAGGCGACGGCCGCGCAGCAGGGCGCGCAGCAGATGGAGCAGGCCGCGCAGCAGCTCTCCGAGGCGCGCTCGCAGCAGATCCAGGAGTGGAAGAACGGTCTCACCAAGGACCTCGACAAGTCCATTCAGGAGACGCTGCAGCTCGCGCGGCAGCAGCAGGCGCTCGCGGACCAGGCCCGTGCGGGGGGATCGCCGTCGCTCAAGGGCGATCAGAGCGCGGTGCAGCAGGGTGTCGAGAAGGTGAGTGAGGGAGTGCAGCGCTCCGCGCGCCAGTCGTCGCACGTCTCGCAGCAGTCGCAGCGCGCCCTTGGCGACGCACAGCAGCGCGTACAGGAGGCGACGCGGCAGACGGCGGACGCGTCGCCTAACGGGCAGCAGGAAACGGCAGGAGCGATGGAGGAGGCCGCGCAATCGCTGAACGAAGCGGCGACAAAGCTCATGGCCGATCGGCAGCGCGCGGCGAACGGCTCGTCCGCGTCCGGCTTCGCCGAGATGATCGAGAAGATGCGGCAGCTCGCGAAGGAGCAGGGGTCGCTCAACGGACAGTCGGCGTCGATGATGCCGGGTGCGGGCGGACAGCCGAGCGGCGAGGGGAGCGAGCAGGCGCGCACGCTGGCGCGATCGCAGCGGGGGCTCGCACAGCGCACCGAGGAAGCGGGTGCGGGCGAGGCGCACGCGGAGGCGATGGCGAAGGAGATGCGCGACATCGCCTCGCAGCTGGAAACCGGGCGTGTGGACGCATCGCTGCTCGATCGCCAGCAAAAGCTCTTTCACCGGCTGCTCGACGCCGGGCTTTCGCTTCAGAAGGACGAGCGGGAGGACAACGGGAAGCGCGAATCCCAGTCGGCGACCAACGCGGAGACTGTCGCGCCGACGAACACAAATGCCAAGGGACGCGCGGCGCTCAAGTATCCCGAGCCCACGTGGAACGAGCTCCGCGGGCTTTCCGCCGAGGAGCGCCAGTCGGTGATGGAGTACTTCAAGCGCATCAATGCAGAACCATAAATCACAACGGCTTATAGGCTTTTCTTC
>JBDTXN010000130.1:0-8323 GCA_040006175.1 Gemmatimonadota bacterium
CCTGCGCGAGCTCGTTCTCCGTGGAGCGCAGCGTGTGCCGCGCATGCAGGATCTCGCGGCGCAGGCGGAGCTGCATGCGCACGCGCGCGAGCAGCTCGCGCACATGGAACGGTTTGCTCAGAAAATCCGTCGCGCCGAACTTCAGCACCTGGATCGACATTTCGTCCGATGCCTGCGGCGACATCACCAGCACAGGCATGTCGCGCCACTGCTCCTCGCCGCGCATCGTCTCGAGCAGCTGGTAGCCATCGGAAGGTTGGTCGCCGACGTCGATCATCAAAAGGTCGGGGGCCGTCACCTTGAGATGATCCATCACGCCCCGGCCACCGGGCGCGACCGCCACATCGTAGCCCTGATCGCGTAGCAGCCACGTCAGCGTGCGGGAAAGAACGAAATCCTCATCGGCGATGAGGATGCGCGCCTTATCCATCGGCGAGAACACTTCCCAACCCATCCCACTCGATGTTACCGCCGCTCAGCACTGCAACGGTCTTGCCGCGAGGCACCACGCGTCCGGACTGCAGCGCCGCAATCGTGATTGCGCCGCTCGGCTCCGTCACGATCTTGAGCCGGTCGAGCAGATAGCGCATCGCGGGAGCGAGCTCGGCATCTTCGATGGTGACGACCTCATCGAGGAACGCCGCATGGTGCGCGAAGGGAATGGTGCCGATCTGCGTCGCGAGCAGCCCATCCGCTAGCCCGCCCGTCGAGTCCAGCCTCACGGGCGCGCCTGCCGCGCGCGCACGCGTGAGTTTGGCTGCACCCACCGGTTCTACGCCGATCACGCGCGCGGAGGGCACGAGGAGCTTCACGGCCGCCGCCACGCCGGCGCTCAACCCTCCGCCTCCCACGGGCACGAGCACCATCTCGACATCGGGAAGATCCTCGACGATCTCGAGTCCCGCCGTGCCCTGTCCCGCGATGATGCGCGCATCGTCGTACGGCGGCACGAGCACGGCGCCGCTCTCGCTCGCGAGCTGCTCGGCGCGCGTCATTCGATCCGCCGTCGTAGTGCCCGCGAGCTCGACGCGGCCGCCGAGTCGCTCGACGCCGGCACGCTTCGCATGCGTGACCGTGGTGGGCATTACCAGCGTCGCCGGCACGCCGAAGATGCGCGCCGCGAAGGCCACCGCCTGCGCGTGATTGCCCGAGGACGGCGCGATCACGCCGCGTCCCCTGTCCTCGGGCGAGAGCCCCGCCAAAAACGTGTACGCGCCGCGGAATTTGAACGCGCCGCCGCGCTGCAGCATCTCCGGCTTCACGAAGATCTGTCCGCCACCCAGCCGCGCCGAGAGATCGTCTGCGGGGAGCAGCGGCGTGCGCACGGCTACGCCGCGCAGCACACGCGCCGCCGCCCGTATCTCGTCGAGCGAGACCAGGGCGTTCGCCTCTTCGCGCGGCGTGGTGGCCGCGGTCGCGGACGCGGCCATGAAGCCTACTCTTCCTCTACGTCCGGCGACACTCCCACCGTCTCATCCAGCACTTCCTCGCCGCCTTCGTCATCCTCGATCACTACACGCGCGACGTCACACACGATGTCTCCCTCGTCGAGGTGCACCAGCTTCACGCCCTGCGTGTTGCGACCGCTCACTCGAATTCCCTTCACCGGCATGCGGATGACGATCCCCTGCTTGGTGATCAGCATCAACTCGTCGTCCGGCAGCACTTCCTTGAGGGCGACCACTTCACCGGTCTTCTCGGTGCGATTCAGCGTCAGGATTCCCTTGCCGCCGCGCTTCTGCACGCGGTATTCCTCGATCGGCGAGCACTTCCCCATTCCTCTCGCGGTCACGACGAGCAACGTCGCGTCGCGCTTAATCACGACCATCCCCTTGACCTGGTCGCCCTCCGAGAGGTCCACGCCCTTCACGCCCGTCGTGTCACGCCCCATCTCACGCACATCGTTCTCGTGGAACCGAATCGAGAGGCCGTACTTCGTGGCCAGCACGATGTCGTTGTTCCCCTCGGTGATTTGCACATCGATGAGCTGATCGCCGCTCTCGATCTTGATCGCCTTGATCCCACTCGCGCGAGGATTGCTGTACTCCGTGAGCGCCGACTTCTTCACGGTTCCGAGCTGGGTGGCGAACAGCAGGTACTGCTTGTCGCTGAACTCCCGCACCGGGACCATTGCCCGGATGGTGGTGTCGGCCGTGACGTTGATCAGGTTCACGACGGGCTTTCCCTTGGCGGCACGCCCCGCGAGCGGGATCTCGTGCACCTTCAGCCAGAAGCAGCGACCGTCGCTCGTGAAGAACAGTATGTAATCATGTGTGGAGGCGATGAACAGGTGCTCGACGAAATCCTCGTCCTTGAGCCCCTGTCCGTTGAGTCCACGGCCGCCGCGTCGCTGCTTCTTGTACGTGGACACCGACGTGCGCTTGATGTATCCCGAGTGTGACACAGTGACCACCATGTCCTCCTCGGCGATCAGATCCTCGATCGTGAACTCGCCCTCGTCGCTCGTGATCTCGGTGCGACGGTCGTCGCCGTACTTCGCGGACAGCGCCTGCAGCTCGTCCGTCATGATCTTCATGCGATTGTCGCGCGACGCCAGGATCGAGCGGAGATCCTTGATTTCGGCGCGCACTTCCCTGAGCTCCTGCTCCAGCTTCTCGATCTCGAGGCCGGTGAGCTTCGCGAGACGCATGTTGAGGATCGCCTCGGCCTGCCGCTCCGAGAGCTTGAAGCGCGCCTGCAGCTGCGTGCTCGCCACCGGTGTATCCTCGGCCGCACGAATGAGCTTGATCACCGCATCGATGTTGTCGACGGCGATCTTGAGCCCCTCGAGGATGTGCTCGCGATCGAGTGCCTTGTCCAGATCGAACTGCGTGCGCCGGACGATGACTTCGTGCCGGTGCGTGATGTAGTGCTCGAGGAGCTCCTTGAGCGGCATCACCTTCGGCACGAGCTGCCCGGTGTTGACGTCGGGCACCAGCGCGAGGTTGATGACGCCGAACGTCGACTGCATCGTGGTGTGCTTGTACAGCTGGTTGAGCACCACGCGCGGAATCGCATCGCGCTTGAGCTCGATGACGATGCGCATGCCGTCGCGATCCGATTCGTCGCGCAGCGCGCTGATCCCCTCGAGCTTCGCCTCCTTCACCTGGTCGGCGATCTGCTCGACGAGCCGCGCCTTGTTCACCTGGTAGGGAATCTCGGTGACGACGATCTGCGACTTGTTCGAGGACTCCTTCTCCTCGATCACCGCGCGCGCGCGCATCACGATGCGGCCGCGCCCATTCTCCTGATAGTTCTTGATCCCTTCGCGGCCGTAGATGTAGCCACCCGTCGGGAAATCGGGGCCCTTGATCATCTTCCGGATGTCGACTGGCGTAGCATCCGGCTTGGCGATCAGATGGACGACTGCGGCGATGACCTCGCGCAGATTGTGCGGCGGGATGTTCGTCGCCATTCCGACGGCGATTCCGGACGAGCCGTTGACGACGAGATTCGGAATGCCCGACGGAAGAACTCGCGGCTCCTGCAGCCTGTCATCGTAGTTCGCGACGTAATCGACAGTGCCCTTGTCGATGTCCGAGAGCATCTCGATCGCCATCGGCGTGAGACGCGCCTCCGTGTACCGGTAGGCCGCGGCAGAGTCGCCGTCCACCGAACCAAAGTTTCCCTGACCGTCGACAAGTGGGTAGCGCAGGGAGAAGTCCTGCACCATGCGCACGAGCGCGTCGTACACGCTGGAGTCACCGTGCGGGTGATACTTGCCGAGCACGTCGCCGACGACCGTCGCCGATTTCTTGAATGGGCGCCCGGGAACCAGTCCGAGCTCGTTCATCGCATAGAGCACCCGGCGATGCACGGGCTTGAGGCCATCACGCACATCGGGGAGCGCGCGCGAGACGATCACGCTCATCGAGTAGTTGATGAACGACTCTTTCACCTCGGCGTCGATGAGACGCGAGACGATGCGTTCCCGGTTGTTCGGAGCGGTCATGAGACGGGGGTTACGGGAGGGAAAAACCGCTGATCGACAGCTCCAGAAATATACACTTCGCAGGCGGTGTCAGCAAGCCGCAGAATCGTGTATAATTACATGAGCTGCAACAACTTACAGCACCACCTAGTCCAGCTTCACCTCGGTATCATCGGCGGGGTCGAAGGAGTCGTGTGTCTCCTGCGATTCGCGGGCAGCGCGCTTCCGGTTTTCCCACGCGATCGTCTCGCGTTCGGCGCGCAAACGCTCGTACCACTCGCGCGTGACCTCCCCCGCGAGCTCGCGGTTCCCGAGTCCGAACGACAGCGCGAACGCGAGCGCGAGCGCGCCGAAGATGATGGCGAACGCCGTCGTCACGATCTCCGTGGCAATGCCGAGCTCCTGCAGCGCCATGAAGATCGCAAGGATGATGACGCCCGCGCGTCCGACGCGCGCGAGCGTCGGGCCGCCGGGAATTCCGCCGGCGGAGGCCATGAGCAGTCCGTCGACGAACTCGCCGAGCACGATGCCGACGAGGATGATCACGAGCGCGGCGATCACGCTCGGGATGTAGCTCACGAGCTCGGAGAACACGTTGGTCAGCGACGAGAGCCCGAGCGCGTGCGCAGCGACGAGGATCACGACGAACATCACGAACCAGAACGCGACGTTGCCGACGAGCCGTGACGGCGTGCGACGCCATCCCGTGCGCTCGACGGCATCGAGCACTCCGCCGCGCTTCAGCCACCTGTTGACGCCGAGCCGGTTGAGCCCGCGGTCGATCCCGCGCTCGATGAGCTTCGCGAGCAGATAGCCCGCGAAGAGGATGACGAGTGCGCCCAGCAGCGCGGGAATATAGAGCGCGAGCTGATCGAAGCTGCCTTGCAGACGGTCCAGAAATTCCACGACGCGCTCCCCACGTGTGCCGGTTAAGGATGATTCTCGTCCGGGAACATCAGCTTCTCGGGGGCGAAGCTGCGCCGATGCGAGCCAGCGCCGAGCTGCCCATTCCCGTTCAGTCCCCAACAATACACGAGATGCTCGGTGGAGAGGGCGCACGTGTGCGCCGTACCTGATGAGAGCGCGATGAAGCGAGCGGCCCCCGCGACCGGTGCGGGCACAGTCGCATCAGCGCCGCGGCCTGCGAGCTGCCCCTCGTCGTCAGCACCCCAGCATTGCGCCACGCCCTCGCTCGTGATCGCACACGTGAATCCGCGTCCCGCGGAGACGGCAACCCATTTCTGCTGGCCCATCACCGGCGTCGGGCCGAGCGGCTCGCGAAATCCGCTGCCGAGCTGTCCGCGATCGTTTGCGCCCCAGCAATAGAGCGTGCCGTCCCCCGTTATCGCGCAGCTATGCGCCGTTCCCGTTGCGACGCTGGTGAACCGAAGCGAATCCGCAGGCTGACGCAGCGCGAGCGCGCACTGCGCGGGCGCACCGTCGAGTTGACAGCCGTCTTCGGCTTGCACACCGATCCCGCCGCCGTAGTCGAGTCCCCAGCAGTACAACTTTCCATCGATGGTGATTGCGCACGTGCTGTGCGGGCCTGCGCTCACGCGCGCCCACGTGAGCTGCGGCGCTACCTGCGCGACGGGGGAGTATTTGCCGAAGACGCTGGACCCGAGCTCCCCGTGCAAATTCTCACCCCAGCAGTACAGCTTCCCGTCGGTGGTGATCGCGCAGGTGTGCTTGTCGCCCGAGGCGATCTTCACGAAGGGCGGCGCCTGTTGCAGTCGATACGGCGTACTGAGTGTGCCGAGTGTGTCGCTACCGAGCTGCCCGTCCACGCTCGAGCCCCAGCAATACGCGGCGCCATCGGTCGTGATCCCGCAGCTGTGCGATCCGCCCACGCTGACCGTGCGCCACTTCAGTCCTCCGCTCACCTGCGAGGGGAGCGTGCGATCGGTCAGGCCGCTGTCGCCGAGTTGGCCTTGATCGTTTCGCCCCCAGCAGTAGAGATCCGCGCTTTGCGTGACGCCGCACGAGTGCTGGCTTCCGGCGACGACTGCGGTGAATGTCGGCGCCGCGGTCATGGGCGGCAGTCGCTCTTCAGGTGGAGGCGGGCGCAGAACCGACTTCTTTTCTTCGACCACCGGGGCGGCGGCAGGCTTGCTCTTCGGTGTCGCATCCGTGTTGCACGCGACGACGAGTGACAGAATGGCGAGCAGCGACCAGCGCATCCGAATCTCCAATCGAATCACCTCTTCAATTTCTCGTTCCCCGCTTGACGTCGAATATGGCGCTTCGCCTGCAGCGCGGACAGATGAGCCACTCTCGCCGGCGAGCGTAGCCAAGGCCGAAGGATCCGCCGCCGATGGGCCGCGTCGTGAGTGCCACCGTGCAGCGCGGGCATTCGGGCGCGTCGCCGGCGACGATCGATGCGCGAATGCGCTGCTGCTCTTCAGGCGTGTACTGCGCTGCTTCAGTCATCGCGCAACCGCAGCACGATCTTGCCGAACTGCTCTCCGTTCGCGAGTCGCTCGTACGCCTCGCGCGCCTTCTCGAGCGGGAACACAGCGTCTACAGGCGGCACCAGTGCTCCCTCGCCGAGCGCCTCCGTGATCGCATCGAGCTCGCGATCGTTCCCCATCGTGGATCCCAGGATGCTCCAGTGGTGCCAGAAGAGCTTGCGCACATCGATTTGCACCGTGGGACCGGTCGTCGCACCACAGGTGACGAGCCGGCCGCCTCGCGCGAGCATGCGCAGAGAGCGCTCCCACGTCGCCTCGCCGACATCGTCGATCACGACTTGCACCCCGCGCTTTCCGGTGCGCTCGCGAATCGTCTTCACCACATCGGTCGTGCGGTGGTTGAACGTTTCGTCGGCTCCGAGCTCGCGCGCGCGAGCCAGCTTCGCATCGCTCGAGGAGATCGCCCACACGCGTGCGCCGAGCCGCTTGGCGATCTGCAGCGCCGCGATAGCGACCCCGCCGCCGATCCCCCAGATGAGCACCGTCTCGCCGGGCTGCACGCGCGCGCGCGTGACGACCATGCGCCACGCGGTGAGCGTGGCGAGTGGAAAGGCCGCGGCTTCGGGCCACCCGATGCCGTTGGGAACCCGACGGAGATTCGCCCCGGGCACAACGACGTACTCGGCGGCCGTTCCCGGGAGATGTTCTCCAAGGAGCTTGAAGTGCTCGCAGAGCGACTGCTCGCCGGCGAGGCAGTACGCGCAGGTGCGATCGCTGATGCCAGGGTTGATCATCACGCGATCGCCAGACGCGAGACCGTGCACGCTGCTGCCGACCTCGTCCACCGTGCCGGCCCCGTCCGCACACACGATGGATCGCGCTGGAATCTCGAGACCCGGGAGCCCGCGAAGGACGAACAGGTCGAGATGGTTGAGCGCGACGGCGTGAATGCGCACACGCGCGTCCGATGCTGATCCGAGTGTCGGAACCGGAAGATCGGTAACGACTTGCAACTGCTCCAACCCGCCGTGGGCGGAGACCGTGAGCGCGCGCACGCCTTGGTGGTCCCGTTATATTGAAGAGCGAATGGTAAGAGGCAGCGGCGCGGCGAGCAACGCGTTTTACTCGTGCCGATAGCTGCGTCTTCGACACTCTGATGACGGCGGAATGATCTCGATAAAGGTACCACCGCTTGGCGAGTCGATCGTGGAAGCGACAATCGCGCGGTGGTTGAAAAAGGAAGGCGATGTCGTCGCGCAGAACGAATCGCTGGTGGAGCTCGAGACCGACAAGATCACGGTCGAAGTACCGGCGTTCAAGGCGGGCGTGCTGACCCGCCAGGCGAAGAAAGAAGGGGACGTCGTTCAGGTGGGCGAAGAGATCGGGGAGATCGATGAGAGTGCGGGCGCGGGAGCGGCTGTGAGTGCGCCGGCGATGGCGACTGCCGCCGTGGCGGCGGCGCCCGCAGCCGTTGCGCCGACAGCACCCGCACCCGTAGCAGCGACACCGGTTGCGCCTGCGCCTGTGGCATCTGCACCCCCGAAGACATCGCCCGCAGTTCGCCGCATCGCGGCCGACGAAGGAATCGATCCATCCCAGGTCGCGGGAAGCGCGCCGGGCGGCCGCGTGACGAAGGGGGACATGCTTGCCACCGCGAGCGCGACAAAGGCGCCGCCGGCACCCACGCTGGCACCGGCTCCCGCAGCGCCCCGTGCACCGGCATCGAGCCCACCGGCATCGCAGAACGGTCGCGAGACGCGCGAACGCATGACCACTCGCCGTCGTCGCATCGCCGAGCATCTGCTCGAGTCGCAGCATGCGACGGCGCACCTCACGACGTTCAACGAAGTCGACATGTCAGCCGTGTCCGCGGTGCGCGACCGGCTGCGCGAGCGCATCGAGAAGGAGCACGGCGTCAAGCTCACGTACATGCCGTTCTTCGCGAAGGCCGCGGCGCTCGCCCTCAAGGCGTACCCCGCCG
>JBDTXN010000131.1:0-8301 GCA_040006175.1 Gemmatimonadota bacterium
CTCGTGCGTGAGAAGTCGAATCGCGTGGTACGCGGCGACGGGATACCGTATCGCGCGTTGATTCGTCGCGAGAAAGAGCGCGTTGTTTCCCCACGCGTCGCATTGCCGTTCGCTGTCGAGATACGTCGGCTCGTATCCGTAGAGAAAGGCCGTCGCACCGCCCAGCGACAGGAAGTGCCCCACCAGATCCGCATCGTAGAGCGCTCCCTCCACATCCACCTCCGCTCGGCCCGCGAAGGCCGAGTAGCCGAATTCGGCGATGATGAGCGGAAGAGTACCGGGAACGCCCTGCTCGTGGAGACGACGAATAGCGTCGCCGAGACGGCCGGGTGCGGACGCGAGCTGCGGCGCAGTGGGCGCGCAAACATCGTCGAACGGATACCACTCGAAGGACAGAAACCCGAACTCGGCGAGGCGGCCCTGCTCTCTGAGGTAGGCAAGGAAGCGGGTCATCCATGGAGCGCCGGCCGAGTCTTCGGGCCACGCCATCATCACCTGCGATTCGGGGCTCTGAAAGCTCGGGCCGCCCAGAGTGGCGCGCGGGGCGATGCCATTGAGCGCGCGCGACCAGCGGAGATACAGCGATGCGTAGTCTTCGGGCGTGACGTACTGCCCGTCGGGCTCTTCGCCGAGCTCCACGCGGTCGAACGCATAGCCACGACGCACGAGGTACCGCAGCTCGTTGGCGCCATCCTCGGGTGTCGAGAAAAGCACCGGCACGGGAATCATCATGGGAAGTCCGTTCGCGAGACCGCTTCGGGCGACGCGGTCGAAGCCGGGCTGCTCGAGATCGAGGTCGACATCGGATGCGCGATGCCACGGATCGGTTGATGACGCGTACATCAGCGATTGTGTCTGACGGGTGGTGCCGTGTCGGAGGACATCGGTGAGGATGCCGCCGGTGTCTCTGCCCACCCGGAGCTCCCGGATAGCGAAACCGGCCGAATCGCGAATGTCCGCCGTGCTCGATCCGGCACTGTGAGAGCTCGCGGTGAGTACGAGGCGAACGAATCGCGTTGGAACGATCGAGTCGGAGAGTGACAGTTGCTGGTCCCCTCCGGCGCTCGCGTGGATATCCCCGCGCGGAAAAGTGACCCAGCGGCCGGGAGGACTCTCGTCGATATCGTTCACCACTTCGCCGCGCCAATACTGAACGCGAAATTCGGTTGCGAAGGGATCTGCCCACGCGATGCGAATCGCGTTCACGCGCGAAATGGCACCCAGGTCCGCGATCACCCACTGCGGGTGCGACGGAGAGTCTCCCGTGCTCAGCGACGGATCGAGGTACGGATTGCTCTTCCAGTACGTAGCGGTATCGCCGTCATCGAGGCGCGAGTACCCGGTGTTGTCGGCCTGATCGATGGTGTTGCCGCGCCGCGGCAGGCGATAGCCGTGCGTGACCGCTATCAGCGTTCGGGATGTGGAGTCCGAGACCCAATAGCCGCGCGAATGCAACGAATCGCTCCAGCGACCTTTCGGATTCCAGTGCCACGCTTCGATTCCGAGCTCGGTACGCAACCGATAGGTGAAACGGCTGAGCCCGGCAGACCGCATGGCGGCTACGTTGTCCGGTGTGTAGATGTCGTGGAGGGTGCCCTTTCCGTGGCCATCAATGCCGGCGCCGAGCGCCGCAGACGGGCTGAATCTCGCGACCACGCGCGAGCTGTCGACGGTAACGACTGCCGCCAGGGTATCAGTCGGCGGAACCGCTGCTGAACGCTGTGCCGCCACCGGTGGAGCGAACGAAAGGGCCAGTAGCCACGGAAAGATCGAGATGCGTGACGTAGCGCACCAAATGTTTCTGAAAAATTGTGCACTTTGCGCAGGCAGAACTCTTGCTCGTATAGCGGCCTGATGTTGGCGCGGTCGCACTTGCCGGGCCGCATGTAACGAATCGATACTCACCACGCGGCGCTCACACATGATTGCCGTACGCATTCTTTTCGGAGGTTCTTCCATGCGGGCACGTCTCGTACTGCCGTTCGTCGCCGTCGCCATTGCCGCCTGTGGTGGCAGCGACAGCACAGGTCCCAAGCCGCCGGCGCACACGGCCGACATAGCGATCACGAACTCGGGCTTCTCGCCGGAAACGCTCATGGCGCAGACCAATACCCTGGTCACCTGGACCGTCACCAGCGGCGACAACGCCCACGTCATTCGCTTTACGGGAACGGTGCCGCAGGGTGGCAATCCGAACAGCGGCACACTGACGCTGAACCAGAAGGCCTCCACGACCTTCCTGCAGGCCGGCACGTACACCTATGAGGATACGCTGAACGTCTCCCACACGGGTGTGGTGATCGTTCAATAGTGGGATCGGCGAGCGCGCCACATGTCCGTCGCTGTGGCGCGTCACCGCCCTAGAAAGTCCTGATACGTGAGTCGCTGATAGGCCTCCCCGGCGCGGACGGATCGCTCGTCCGCGCCCGGGGTGCGCTGCATGACTTGACGCGTGTTGTAGCCGTAAACCAGCCTGCCCTGCGCGTCCACCCACCCAAAGCCGTCCAGATAGGAAAAGAACGCGAACGGCTGCGCGTCTGCCGCGAGCAGATTCTTTCCCCACCGGAAGCTCGCGTGCGCGAGCCCGAGCTGGGCGAGCAGCGTCGGAGCGACGTCCACCTGTGACCCGACGATCGTGATCACCGTGTCGCGCACGGCGAGCGCGCCGCCGAGCCAGAGCATCGGGATGTGATAGAGCTGCGACGCGGACTCGCCTGGAGGCGCGGGGAGTTTCGGGAGCGGGTGCCCATGATCCGCGATGATGATGACGAGCGTGCTGTCCCACCACCGCTCGCGCGACGCGGCCGCCACGAATTCCCCGATGCTGCGATCCGCGTACACGTGCGCATTGAGGAAGTGCGTCTGCTCGCTCGTGCCGCCGATCACGGGCGTCATCGGTACGTCGTAGGGCTCGTGGCTGCTCAGCGTGAAGAGCGTCGTGAAGAAGGGTCGCGCGAACGTACGCGCGTCGTTCAGAAGACGCGTGAGCACCACGTGATCGTGCGCCCCCCACTTCGAGCTCCAGTCCTTCCGGTCGAAGTCCTGCTCGCCCACGATGCGATCGAAGCCGTGCGCCACGAGATAGGACCGGAAGTCCGCGAACTCGAGCTCGCCGCCGTAGTAGAACGCCGTGTGATATCCGGCGTGCGTCATCTCTTCAGCCAATCCGGGAAGCCGTGCCGCGCGCGCGGGCGAGCTGAGGATCGGCGCGTTGCTCTGCGCGGGCCACCCGCTCAGAATCGCCGCCAACCCCTTCGCGCTCCGATTTCCCGACGCGTAGATCGCATCGAACAACACGCCCGTGTGCGACAGTGAATCGAAGTGAGGCGTAATGTTCGGAAGTCCGCCGAGCCGCCGCACCACCTTGGCGGTCGCACTCTCCCAGATGATGATGATGACGTTCGGCTGCCGCACGCGCAGCAGATGCCGCGTGGTGCTGTCCGTCGTGTGAAGCAGGCTGTCGACGAGCAGGCGTGCCTCCCGCTCCTGAATCGCCCCGGCGTATGGATTCGCAGTACGATAGTCCCGCAGCGTGAGCGAGTGCAGAAAATTCCAGGCGACGTTGAGCCCTGCCTGATTCGCGAAGTCTGTGTGCGAGAAGTACGTGCTGCTGGGATTGAGCGGCGTCCACTGCAACCCGCCGCGGATGGGCACGAGGAGGAGCAGCCCTGTGAGAAGGAGCGGGAGCACCGTGCGCTGCAACACCCCTCCTGTCGCCTCTCGGTCGTGACGGTCGACCAACCACCGATAGCCCGACGCGCCCAGCGCGATGAGCACGACCAGCAGAAGCGCCAACAGCGCTATGGGCGATGATTCCGCACTCGCCGCCGCCTCGCTCGGCGTACGCAGGTACGGAAGCAGCGATGCATCCACTCGCGATCCCCACCTGGAGAACAGCTCGAAGTCCACCGTCGCGAGAAGAGCGGCGACGAAGAGCGCGAGCGCAGTGTAGGCGCGAAGGAGCGTCCTGAGCGCGCGTGCGGGAATGACAGGCGCGAACGCGAGCAGGAGCACGGGAACCAGCGCGAGATAGCTGGCCGCGGAGATGTCCATGCGTGCCCCGCGCACGAGAAGCCCGGCGAGTTCGGGAGCGCCGAGCGACCGCGTCTCCGTGCCGTGATACGCGAGAAAGGCCGCACGCAGCAGCGCGAAGTAGACGAACCAGAACGCGATGACGCGGGAGAGGAAGCGCAGCTTTGAAATGGGCTCGCCCGCCGCGCGATCAGCACAGGGCGAGTGGTATGATCGCGAGCCTCTCATTGCTGCGCGGGGGCGGCGTCCGTGGGGATTGGTGGCGCGGGCACGTCACAATCTACGAAGCGGGCACTGCGCGTTACACGGTGACACAAAGCGTGGCTTGCGCAATAGTACTTTGCGTTATAAAGTACTTGAAACGCTTCTGGAGCACCCATGAGCCACGGCACCACGCTCGACACATCGCACTCCGACGCTTCCGCGCTCGCTACCTGGGGATTCGCCGTCGCCCTCTCCACCCTCGGCACCGCCATTCTCTGGAAGGCGAACCTCGGGATCAATTGGGGCGTCTGGACCTCCTGTGTCGTCGTTGCATTCTTCGCAGTCCTGCGCGAACGATTCGGCTCCGTGGGCGCGCCAAGCGTCGCGGCCGGTGCATGGGCCGTGATTCTCGCCTTTGGAACGGCGATCACCAGCGATGGATTCCGCGTCGCTGTACTCGTGATCTGCACCATCGTGCTGCTCGCGATCGCGTTGAGCACGGCCGGCGATTCGTCCGCCGACGCGCTTCGCCCGCTCGTGGCGTTGCTCGCTCCCTTCACTGCCCTTGGCCTCGTGTTCGCAGGGCTCGGCAGCGAGGCCAGTGGAAGCGCCCGCACCGCACGCTCCCCCGCCGTCGCGTCGCTCGTGCGTACCGCGTGCATCACCGTGCCAGTCGTCCTGGTGCTCGTCGTGCTCCTCGCCGAAGCAGATCCCATATTTGCCGCGGCGAGAGATGCGCTCGAGCACATTCTCCCGAAGGATTTTCCCGCGCGTCTTGCGTTCTTCGTGATTCTGTTCGGGATCACACTCGGCGCGTACAGCAGTGCGCAGCGTGGGCAGCTCACCGTGCACGCGCCTGCGCAGCCGGAAGGCGCCATGCTCGGAGCGCTCGAAAGGCGCGTGCTCCTCTGCGCGCTCTCGTCCGTTATGTGGCTCTTCGTCGGGAGCGCCACGAGCTCACTCATGAAGAACCCTGCGGCAATAGCGGGAAGCGGCATCACCTACGCCGAATACGTGCACAGGGGATTCGCCGAGCTCTCGGTTGCGGCGACACTCGTGATCGGAGCGATACTCGTGACGCGCCGCTCCTGGATCGCCGCGGACCCATGGTCGCGACGCCTCGCCTTCGCAGCGATCGCCGGCGAGTGTGGCATGATCGCAATCGCCTTCATGCGTGTGGCGCGGTACGAGCAGGCCTACGGCTTCACCGCGCAGCGACTCTATGCGCAGAGCTACATGGTCGTGCTCGCGTGCATGAGCGTCCTTCTCGTAGTGGAGATCGCGCGGCGCACGCAGTCCCTCCGATTCGCCTACCACAGCGCGAGTGCGGCGCTCGCAGTTCTCGCTCTCTGCGTGTTCTTCAACGTCGACGCCTGGATCGCGCGCGAGAACGTGGATCGCTATGTCTCTACGGGCTCGCTGGATGCGTGGTACCTGACACAGGGGCTGTCCGACGATGCCCTGCCCACGCTCGCCGCTAGCGTGCCGCGGCTACGCGAGCCCGAGCGCAGCATTGTAGTGAAGTATCTGCGCGACAAGGACGGGGAAATCAGCGCGCGAAAAAACGAGAGTTGGCACTCGTGGAATTACCGACGCAGTGCAGGTGCACGAGCGGCTCGCGAATTTCGAGCGAACGACATCACCGGAGCGGCGACCCGTAATTTTCAGCCCACGTATTCACCATGAAACGGCCGGCCGCGGCGAGCCGTTTTGCTGAGCCCGTCTAACGCCCGTCGCGTAGCTGGCTCCGCTAAATTTGCCTCATGCTTCTGCGCATCACCGATCGAGGGCTGTACTGCGAGGCCGGCGCCTTCCACATCGACCCGTGGCAGCCCGTCGAGCGCGCGATCATCACGCACGCGCACGGTGATCATGCACGCTGGGGATCGCGACACTATTTGGCCTCGCACGAGGGGCGCCGCGTTTTGCGTACGCGCCTGGGCGGCGACGCCTCGATCCAGACGGTCGGTTACGGCGAGCCGGTGCATCTCAACGGCGTCCGCGTCTCCCTCCACCCTGCCGGACACATTCTCGGCTCCGCGCAAATTCGCGTCGAGCACGAGGGGGAAGTGTGGGTCGCATCCGGGGACTACAAGGTAGATCCGGATCCAACGTGCACGCCTTTCGAGTCGGTGCGATGCCACACATTCATCACCGAGTCGACGTTCGGCCTTCCGATTTACCGCTGGCGCTCGCAGAGCGAGGTCTTCGCCGAGATTCGGGAGTGGTGGAGCGGCAATGCACGCGTGGGGCGCGCGTCGATCATCTACGCCTACGCGCTCGGCAAGGCGCAGCGCGTACTCGCGGGGCTCGTCGACGCCGAGATCGGCTCGATCTACACACATGGAGCGGTCGAGCGCCTCACGCGCGACTATCGTGATTCGGGGATCCCGCTCCCGCCCACGCGTCATGCGAGTGAGATGCCGCGCGGGCACGACTTCGGTGGAAGCCTCATCATCGCGCCCCCGTCTGCGGCCGGGAGCACCTGGCTTCGCCGCTTCGGCGCGGTGTCGCCAGCATTCGCGTCCGGGTGGATGCAGATTCGCGGCGCGCGCAGGCGCCGCGGGGTGGATCGCGGATTCGTGCTCTCGGATCACGTCGACTGGCCGGCGCTGCTGGAGAGCATCGCAGGCACGGGCGCCGAGCGTGTGTGGGTGACGCACGGATTTCGCGAACCGGTGGTGCGCTGGCTGGTTGAGCGGGGCATCGATGCCGCGAGCGTCGCCAGTCACTGGGAAGGCGAGGAGGAAGTGGAGTCGCCTGCGGCAGGCGAGGAGATCGTGGCGTGAAGCGCTTCGCGCAGCTCTTCGCAGAGATCGATCGCAGCACGCGCACGAACGACAAGGTCGACGCGATGGTCTCGTACTTCGCGAGCGCGGATGCGTCGGACGCCGCGTGGGCGGTCTACTTCCTCTCCGGCGGGCGCCCGAAGCGCCTGGTGCCGGTGCGGCGGCTCTCCTCATGGGCCATGGAGATCGCCGGCATTCCCGAGTGGCTCTTCAACGAGTGCTACGATGCCGTCGGCGATCTTGCGGAAACGATCTCGCTGCTCCTGCCGCCAGCGGCGAGCTACATGGAGTGTCCGCTGCACGACTGGATCGAAGAGCGCGTGCTGCCTCTGGCGAAACAGTCGGAAGAGGCACAGCGCGAAACCATCCTCGAGAGCTGGAGCGCGCTTGATGGGATCGAGCGATTCGTCTGGAACAAGCTGATTACCGGTGGCTTTCGCGTGGGCGTGTCGCACCAGCTCGTCGTGCGTGCGCTCGCGCGCGCGAGCGGCATCGATGAGGGCTCGATCGCGCATCGACTCACCGGGCATTGGAAACCCAGCGCCGAGGCGTACCTGGCCCTTGTGGCGCCGGATACGCGCGACGCCGACCGCTCACGTCCGTATCCATTCTACCTCGCCTACGCGCTCGAGGGATCGCTCGAGGAGCTCGGCCCGGCGAATGAGTGGCAGCTCGAGTGGAAATGGGACGGGATTCGGGCGCAGCTCATTCGTCGCGACGGCAAGACGTATCTCTGGTCGCGCGGCGACGAGCTCGTGACCGATCGTTTTCCAGAGATCGCGGCGGCCGCCGATTTCCTCCCGGAGGGAACGGTCATCGACGGCGAGATCATGCCGTGGGCGAACGGGGCACCACTTCCATTCGCCCAGCTTCAGCGGCGCATCGGACGAATCAAGCTCGGTCCGAAAATTCTTGCTGATGTGCCCGTGGTACTCATCGCCTACGATCTTCTCGAGCTCGAGGGCCGAGACGTGCGCCCGGAAGTTTTGTCGTGGCGCCGGTCACGTCTCGCCGATCTGATCGGCAACGCGCGAGCGGAGTCGCGCGTGCTTCTCTCGCCAGTGGTGACGGTCGCAAGCTGGGATGATGCGCGCGAGGCGCACGCGCGATCGCGCGAGCAGCTCGCCGAAGGGTTGATGCTCAAGCGGCTCGACTCCGCCTATGGTGTCGGACGTCGCAAGGGCGGGTGGTGGAAGTGGAAGGTGCAGCCGTTCAGCGTCGACGCCGTGATGGTGTACGCGCAGGCCGGACACGGGCGGCGCGCGTCGCTGCACAC
>JBDTXN010000132.1:0-8185 GCA_040006175.1 Gemmatimonadota bacterium
ATGGCGGTGCGTCTCGCGCGCCATATCGGGGCCGCTTATCGCGGCGCGACGTGGCTCGAATCAGCGACAGCCATTGAAGATCGCGACCAATCGTGAGCAAGCACCACTTGCGCGCGTCAGAGGGGCGTCATGGCACTTGCGGCCTTGCGGACCCGCCATCGAACCTCTGGTACCTCTGGGGTACCTCTAGCAAGAAAAAAGGGCCAGCCTGTGAGGGCTGACCCTTTTTTCTACGCTCCATCGAATCAATCAGTTAGCCAAACAACTCCCGAGGAGGGACTCGAACCCCCGACCCGGTGATTAACAGTCACCTGCTCTACCACCTGAGCTACTCGGGATCAGCACTGCATTTTACCCGGTCAGCGCCGCACGGTCAAGCGAAGCGCGCGCTGCTCGAGCGTGCGCCACAATCTAAGGTGCGGTCAGGACCCGAGCTCCCCGCCGTATTCATTCACCGGCCGTCGCGCGTTCGTCGATCACCGAGTCGATGATACCAAACGCACGCGTTGCGAGCCTGTCCCGTCGATGCTCCTCCAGCCACCGAGTCACGGCTTCCTTATCCAGTGCGCTGTCGAAATCGCGCAGTCGAATGAGGGCATCTTCGAAAGCACGAGCCGAACCGGCGGGGCAGAGCAGCCCCGCGTGCAGCCGCTCGATGAGATCCGAGGATTCGCCGCGCGAGCCGAATACGAGAACGGGTCGGCGGGCGGCGAGATAGTCGAACAACTTGCCGGGGAGATATCGCTCCAGCGCGGGGTTCGCGATGAGCAGAAGCGCATCGCTTTCCTGCATGCGGCGACTCGCCTCCCGTTTGCCGACGTGATCGACGACCTCGAGCACGGAGGGAAAACGGAAGGATTGAATCGCCGCGTCCGAAGTGACGGAGCGCCTGCCGATGAGCTGCACCGTGAGAAGCGATTCCCACTCCGGATTCTGAAGCAGCAATTGCTCGAGCGTCTCGAGAAAATCCAGCGGCGACGAGTGCCCGGACAAATTGCCGACGTGAGAGAGGCGCAGCCTGCGGTCGCTCCCCGCAGGAGGAACTGTGGGTACGCCGTCCGGCTCGGCAAAATCCTGCGGCTCCCATCCGTTCGGAACGACGTGCGTCTTGCGCTCGTCGAGAGTCGGGAAGGCCTTCAGCTGCTGGCGTCGATGCGACTCCGTGGTGAACAGCACGACCCTGGCCGCGCTGAGGCACCGGCGCTCCCACGTGACGTCATTTCCATCCTTGCTCACGAAGTCAAAGGGACATTGCGTCCATTCGTCTCGATAGTCGAGCACGAGCGGAACCCGAAAGCGACGTGCGATGAAGAACGCGGTCACGAACGAAAAGAATGGCGGACCCGAGGCGAGCACGACATCGGGTGGATCGTTCGCGAGGGTGGCGATCGCGTGCCGCGCATACGCGATCGCATTCGTGAAGCCGCCATCGACCCGCGAAAAGAATCGATAGGATGGATGTCGCGTAGACGCGGGGACGACGTGCAACGTCGCTTCGGGCGGCACGAGAGACAGCAGCTCGTGGCCATGCTGGCTTTCGTTGTGCGGTGGCTCGCCGCAGAAGGCATCGACACGCCAACCGAGCTGGCTGCCGTATCGCATGAACGAGAGTGGGCGGTACACGCCCGCGTTTGTGCTGGGGGGCAGCGCAAAGGCCACTAGCGCCAGATGCTTTCCGTTGCGCGCGTTCGAGGCCGGATGCGGGCGAGGGAGCTCGAGCGAGAGCCATTGGGCACCCGAGACGACGGTGTCGACGAGCGTTTTCAGTCGAGTACCAAGCCGGTGAATATCCGTTTCTTCTTTGTTCACGTGACCTGGGGTGATCTGATTGCGCTCAACCCGTACGCGCCGCGCGGTCGAGCGGAACACGCTCCCCCGTCCCTTCTGCGATGCGCCGCGAGGAGAGCCGCAGATCGCTCGCGGTCGCCGACGCGTCCATGTGCAGCAGCGGGCGCAGCCACCTGCCCGTGTGCGAGCCCTCGACCATCGCAACCTCCTCTGGACGCCCCATAGCCACGAGCTCGCCGCCCGCATCGCCCGCCTCGGGTCCGAGGTCGATCAGCCAGTCGGCGAGCTTGATCACGTCGAGGTTGTGCTCGATGATCACGAGCGTGTGCCCCTGGTCTACCAGCCGCTCGAACACGCGCGCGAGCTTGCGGATGTCATCCAGGTGGAGTCCGGTGGTCGGCTCGTCCATCACATAGAGCTTTCGCGTCTTCGTCTTGCCCGCGTTCGACAGCTCGCGCGCGATCTTCACGCGCTGCGCCTCGCCGCCGGAGAGCGTCGGCGCCGGCTGCCCCAGACGCAGATAGCCCAGTCCCACTTGCTGGAGCTGCCAGAGCGCCTGACCGAGCTTCTCCTCGCGCGGAAAGAATCGGATGGCCTGATCTATCGTCATCTCGAGCACGTCGTAGATGCTCTTGCCGCGCACCTTCACCTCGAGCACATCGGACTTGAAGCGCTTGCCGCCGCACACGTCGCACGGCACGTACACGTCCGCCATGAACACCATCTCGACCTGCAGAGAGCCCGCACCCTCGCAGTTCTCGCAGCGGCCGCCCTTCACGTTGAAGCTGAAGTGGCCAGCGCCGTAGCGCTTCTGTCGCGCGAGCGGCTGGTCCGCGAAGATGCGGCGCACTTCGTCGAACGCTTTCACGTACGTCACCGGATTCGAGCGCGGCGACTTGCCGATCGGGCTCTGATCGATGCACACGACGTCCGCGAGCGGCTCCCATCCGGTGATCCCGTCGAAGCCGCCGACGCGCTCGCCGAGGTGGCGCTTGGCGGTGTGCTCGCCCGTGAGCCGCGTCTCGAGTGCGCGCAGCAGCACGTCGTGCACGAGCGTGCTCTTGCCCGATCCCGATACGCCCGTGACGACGGTGAGCGCGCCAAGCGGTATGCGAATGTCGACGCCACGCAGGTTGTGCTCGCGTGCGCCCGTGAGCGTGAGCCAGCGCGGGCCGAGCGTGCGTCGCTCGTCCGGCAGCGGGATCTCGCGCGCGCCGCTCAGGTATGCGCCGGTGAGCGGACTCTCGCTCGCGCGCGCGAGCGGCCCCGCGAACACCACCTGACCTCCCTGCTCGCCGCTCCCCGGTCCGAGCTCCACCATGTAGTCCGCGCGCCGAATCGCCTCGAGGTCGTGCTCGACGACGAGCACCGTGTTTCCACCGTCGCGCAGGCGGTGCAGCAGCGAGAGCAGTCGGTCCACGTCGCGCGGATGCAGCCCGATAGACGGCTCGTCGAGCACGTAGAGCGTATCCACGAGCTTCGAGCCGAGCGAATTTGCGAGCCCGATGCGCTGGGCCTCGCCGCCGGACAGCGTGCGCGTCGCCCTGTTGAGCGTGAGATACCCGAGCCCGACGTCCAGCAGAAAGCGCGACCGGCTGCGGGCCTCGCCAAGGATGTTGGCCGCGATCTGCTGCTCGTACGCGCTGATCGTGAGCGTCTCGAGCCATGGGACCAGTCGCTCGACCGGCATGTCGCTCGCGTCCGCAATCGTGCGGCCCGAAATGCGTACCTGGAGCGCCTCACCCTGCAGTTTGGCGCCGTGACACGTCGGACAATCCTGCGCCGTCTGATACTGCCGCAGAAATATCCGGATGTACTGCTTGTAGCGCTTGGCCTCGAGCTCCTTGAGAAACACCATCATTCCCCGAAAGCCTTTCGCCTTCGCGTACAGAAGCTGATACCGATCCGCGAGTGGGATCTCTCGCCATGGCGTGTCCATCGAGATCTTGTTCTTCTTCGCAAACTCGGCCAGCGAACGCCGCTTGCCCTCGTAGCGTGGCTTGGTCCATGGATCGATGGCACCCTCGCGCAGCGAGCGATCGGGGTAGGGGACGATGAGCGCCTCATCGTACTCGAGCACGGCGCCGAAGCCGTTGCACGTTGCGCACGCGCCGCGCGGATTGTTGAACGAGAAGAGCTGCGGCGTCGGCGTTGGCGCGCGCGTGCCGTCGTACGGACACTCGAAGCGCTCCGTGTACATCAACCGCGACACGGGCGTCGCGTCGTCCCCCTGCGTTCCGGAGCCGGCAAGCTTCGCGGGAATCGGCGACGCGAGCAGCACGATGGCGTCGCCATCTCCTTCGCGGAACGACGTTCCGACCGCATCCGCCAGGCGCTGCCTGCTCTCTGGCGCGGCAGTCAGTCGGTCGACCACCACCAGGAGCTCCGCGGCCTTCGTGACATCGGTGCCGGCGGGCAGCTCGTCGAGATGTACCAGCGTCCCCTCGATCACGACGCGGAGAAATCCCTGTGCGCGGAGGTTCTCGACCACTACGTCGTGCGTGACCAGGTTGCTGAGCCGAAGCGGGAAAGCGACGGAGAATCGCGTCGCCGCAGGGAGCGCCAGCACCTCATCTGTCACCGATTGTACAGTGTCGCGCTTCATCTCACGAGCGCACGCCGGACAGAAGGTGTGGCCGATGCGAGCCCAGAGCAGCCGAAGAAAATCGTAGATCTCGGTGGCGGTGCCGACCGTCGAGCGGGACGTCTTCGTCGGGTTCGACTGCTCGATCGCCACCGCCGGCGAGAGCCCATCGATGAAGTCGACGCTCGGCTTCTCCATGCGCTCGAGAAACTGGCGCGCGTACGCTGAGAGCGACTCCACGTAGCGCCGCTGCCCCTCTGCGTAGATGGTATCGAACGCGAGCGAGGACTTGCCTGAGCCCGACGGACCGGTGATCACCGTGTAGCTGCGGCGTGGAATCTCGAGGTCGAATCCCTTGAGGTTGTGCTGCCGGGCGCCGCGCACGACGATGTGAGACTTCATCCTTAAAGCTAACGCTTGCGGTATCCGTTCGGGGCTACGCTCGTCTGCGTAGTCGCGCGACGAGACGACCGATCAGCAACAGGACGATGGCGCCCAGTGTCGCGAGGGCGATCGATCGGATGCTGAAGCCGGTCTGACTGACGCCGCCCCAGCCCAGATGCGACCCGATCCAGCCGCCGAGCAGCGCGCCGGTGATGCCGAGAATTATCGTGATGAGGCAGCCGGCGGGATCGCGGCCTGGCATCAGGAACTTGGAGAGTGAGCCGGCGATGAGGCCGAGGACGATCCAGTGAAGCCAGAGGGGCATGCTGGAACGTAATGCGCTTCGCGCGCCTCATGCTTGCCGCGACATACGGCCGGGCGTAGTTTCGTCACACCGCGAACTTGCTTCTGTCCGCACCGTCACTGTGTCTGCTTCCTCCACCGCGTTTCGCGTCCTTCGCCGTCATCCTATCTCAATGCCCTATTTACAGTTGGATGGTCAGCAGTTTCCGCTGATCGCGGGCGACAATGCGGTGGGAGGGGCTGAAGGGGCACGCATCCGGATAGCGCGGAATGGAAACGATGGTGTTCTCGCCACGTTCGATGTGGGCGCGGATGGCGCGACCGTCGTGCGGCGCGTGGACGGAACCATAAAGGTCAACGGCGTCGCGCTCGGCGCCGAACCGGCTCCCTTGCTCCATGGCGACAAGATCGACGTTGCCGGCACGGAGATTTTTTTTGGGGATGACCTTCGCGCTGGAAACACGCAGTTTGTACAGCCCGTACGTCTACCTGAGAGCGCTCCCCACGCGGCGGGGGGAAAGCCGACGGCGGCCACGGGCGGGCGAGTGATCTCGTTGACCGACGGGCGCGAGTACGTGGTTCCGGCGACGGGCGCGGTGTTCGGACGCGATCCCTCGTGCGACATTGTAGTCGGGTCGACCGAGGTTTCGCGCAAGCACGCCTCGCTCACGCCCTCGCCGGAAGGCTACCTTCTGCGGGACACGAGCACGAACGGGGTGCTGGTGAATGGTGAGCCGGCGAGCTCGCCGGCGCTGCTGGGCAGGGGCGACGTGCTGACGATTGGGGATGAGCAGTTTCGTTTCTACGCGGACAGCGCCGCACCCGCTCGTGTGGCGCTGGCGACGCTCGAGGTGATCAGCTCGGGAGTGCTGAAGGGAACGGTCATGGAGGTGCGCTCACCGCTGGCGCATGTCGGGCGGGGCGCCCACAATGACGTCGTCATCGCGGATGAAAGCGTATCGGACTCGCACGCGAAGCTGCAGCGGCGCGAGGACGGGTGGTACGTGGTGGAGATGGGATCGACGAACGGCACGTATGTGGGTGGTCGGAGGATCGAGGGCGAATCGCCGTTGATCGGCGCTCCGGACGTGCGCTTTGGCGGTGTAAAGTTCATCTTTCGTGTACCCGAGGGAGCCGCGGCGGGGAGCGCGAGTCAGACGCGTGCCATCGCGGCGTTCACGGTTGCGGCGCGACGGGCGGTGGCGGGAGCAAAAACTCCCGTGGTGACGCAGCCGGTGCAGCGCGCGGTGCCGGGGCGCGGAGGCGCGGGGCAGGGGAAGCGGTCGTCGCGCTGGCTTCCGTTGCTCGTATTTTTGCTCGTTCTGGTTCTGGCTGCGGCCGGTGTATTCATTCTGATCAAAGGTCACTAGTGCAGCTCGAGGTCGGCCAGGGAACGCACACCGGGATGGTCCGCTCCGGAAACGAGGACAGCTTCTTCGCTGATCCTCCGGCAGGACTGTTCGTGGTCGCCGATGGCATGGGCGGGCACGCGGCGGGCGAGATCGCGAGTGACATGGCCGTGCGGATCGTCTCCGACGAGCTGCGGGTGGTCCGCGACATCACCAGCGAGGACGTGCCGGGGAAGGTGTCGGACGCGCTCAAGCGAGCGAACCAGGAGATCTACGAGCGCACGCTCACCGAGGTCGACAAGCAGGGGATGGGCACGACGGCGTCGGTTCTCATCGTCGGCCAGGACCGCTATCTCATCGGACAAGTGGGTGACTCGCGCATCTATCTCCTGCGCGACGGGAAGCTGACGCAGCTCACGAAGGATCACTCCTACGTGCAGGAGCAGGTCGACGCCGGGTTCCTGACGCCGGAGCAGGCGCGCTACCATCCCTACAGCAACGTGATCACGCGGTGCGTGGGCGCGGGCTCGGATGTGGAGCCGGACACGTACACTGGTGAGCTGAAGCGCGGAGACACGTTCCTGGTCGCGAGCGATGGCCTCACGGGGATGGTTGATGACCGTCGGCTGCACCACCTGCTGTCGTCACGCGCGACCGCGCAACGGGTGGTGGAGGCGCTCATCTCGGAGGCGAACGGGCGCGGTGGGCTCGACAACATCACGGCGATCGTCGTTCGCATCGTCGCAACGGATGCGGATCTCGCGGTGCCGAAAGCCGGAGTGGCTGCGGCGTCGTAGCATGAGCGTAGCGTGAGCGATGAGACGGTGGGCTCGCTCGCCGAGCTGTATCTGGGAAATCTGCTGTACGCGCTGGAGCTGGCGGCGTTGAGTCTCGAGCAGCAGGAGAAGCCGACGGACGCGGCGTTCTACCGGGGCATCGCGCGGAAGCTGGCGGAGGCGCGGGGGCGAGAGGCTGGAGGCGCGAAGGGGTGAATCGCTCGGCGCCGCGAGACATGCTACGTATCGAGCAGCTCCACCACCAACTCCCTCGGTACGGTCGTCCCCTCGGTCGCGAACACGCGCATCACCCGCGTCGACTCATAAAGCTCCTGCGCTAGGAGCGGCAGGTTGATCGCCGCCGGCCAGCCACTCGCTCCGAGTCGCTGCACCTCGCCGCCGCGCATGCGCACCGGAAGATCGAGCCCGAGCATGCGCGGCTTCTCGGGATAGTCGAGCAGCACGTCGCCCGGCGCCACGCCCAGCTCGCGCGCGAGCGCATCCTCGGCCGCGATCACGCGCGCGCGCTCGCCCGCGATCCAGTCGCCCTGGCCCCCCGCAAGCTCGGACGCCGAGCACTCGAAGGCGCGTTTGTGCAGCCGGCGATTACGCAGGCCGTGCAGCAGCGTGGAGGGCGCGCGCTCCTCGAGGCGGTGCAGAAGCCCCTCGTCAGTGAAGCCCGCGAGCTCGCGCTCCTCGATGGCACCGGTACGCATCGCGTCTTCGACCAACCGCTTGTACATCGCCGTGGCGCTCCGCACCGCGTGGTGCCAATACACGTTCCGGTACATCTGATACTTCGCGAACAGCAGCGACTCGAGCGCGGCGAGCCCCTTCTCGACAATTCCGATCGCCAGCGCGCCGCTCGTCGGGTCCTCGACGATCGTGAGCGAGTGCAGCAGCCGGTCGACGTCGATCTCGCCGTATGGCACACCGCACATGAGCGCGTCGCGCTTGAGGTATTCGATCTTGTCGAGATCGAGCGAGCCCGAGATCAGCCC
>JBDTXN010000133.1:0-8152 GCA_040006175.1 Gemmatimonadota bacterium
GTGTTCTCCGCGTCTCACGCGGATCTCGCTTGTGTGACATCACTTGCTCCTGTTTGACGATGTACCTGCCGATCACTGCTCCTTTCCTCCGGTAGCCTGCCATCCGGGCCCGCGTACCACGCGGCCGGGCTTTGCTCCGGTGTGCCTGCCGTCGCGCACGACCTCGACGCCATTCACGAAAACCTCGCGCACACCGGTCGACCCCTGGTTCGGGTTCTCATACGTGCTGTGTTCCTGGATCGTCGCCGGATCGAAGACCACGACGTCCGCGTACATCCCCTCGCGCAACAAGCCTCGATCGCGAATGAGGAGTCGGTCCGCGACCGCCCCGCTCATTTTCCGGATCGCATCCTCGAGCGGCAGCACGTGCTCATCGCGCACGTACTTGCCGAGGATGCGCGGGTAGGTGCCGTACGACCGCGGATGCGTGAACTCCTTCGTGCTGTCCGGATCCGGCCCGTCCGCATCAGTGCCGATCTTGATCCACGGCTGCTTCAACTGCATCGCGACGTTCTCTTCGCTCATGAGGAAGAAGATCGTCCCGATGTCCTGATGCTCCGTGAGCAGCAGATCCATCACGGCATTCAGCCAGTCCTTGCCGCCCGCAGCCATCACCTCCGACAGGCGATGCCCAGCCCACTTCTTATTGTCGGGATTGCGGAAGGCGGTGAGGAGCACGCCCTCCGGTGTGGCCAGCTCGCAGAGACTCTCCGCGTACGAAGTGGGGTGCGCGATGTCGTTGCGGATCTTCGCGCGCTTTGCTGTGTCGGCAAGATTGTCGAACAGCTTTCCATCGGCCGAGGCGGACGGCGGGAGGCACGCCGCGAGTCCCGTTCCTCCGGCCGTGTAGGGATACATGTTGGCCTGCACATCCATCCCCGCCGCGCGCGCAGAGTCGATCTTCGCGACCGCCTGCACCGCTTTGCCCCAATTCCGCTTGCCTGCCGCCTTCAGGTGATAGATCTCGACGGGAACGTGCCCTTCGCGCCCGATGCGAATCGCCTCGTCGAGCCCTTCGAGAAAACGATCGGCCTCGGAACGCATGTGCGTGATGTACACGCCGCCGTACGGCGACATCGCCTTCGCGATCTCGACCAGCTCCTCGGTGCTCGCGTAGTTCCCTGGCGGATAGATGAGCGCGCTCCCCAGCCCGAACGCGCCGTCCTCCATGCCGTTCCGCATCGCCGCACGCATCGAGTCCATCTGCGCGGCTGGCGCCGCGCCCATGTGCAGCCCCATCGCGTATTCGCGAATCGTGCTCGCGCCAACGAACGAGCCGACGTTCGGCGAGATGCCGTGCGCCTGCATCGCGCGCAGCCATGCATCGAAGCCGTGCGGGCCCTTGAACTTGCTGATCATCGCGAGCGTCGCCGTGTCGGACGCGTTGTCCGCCAGCGTCAACGCGCTCACCGGCGCCACGGTGTATGCCTCCCCGAGAATCTCGGTCGTGACACCTTGGGTCAGCTTACCGACATCTCGTCCGTCGCCGCGGAGGAAGAGGTCGCCCGACTGTCCCTGGATGTCTATGAAGCCGGGTGATACGACCATCCCCTTGGCATCGATGCGCTTGGCAGCCTTCGCCCCACCGAGCTGCCCGGGCCGCACCACGCGCGCGATCCGGTCGCCGCGAATCGCAACGTCGCCGTAGAACCAGCCATTCCCGCTTCCATCGATGACGCGCCCGTTCGCGATGATCACGTCGTACGCCCCCTCCCCCGCTATGCCGGGCGAGCCGCCCGCACCGTGCGATGTCGCGGAGCTGCAGGCCGCGAGGAGTGCGGCCGCCGCAACGGCGACTGTCGAGTGACGAAAGCGCATGCGAATCATCAAAGCTCCGGAGCTGTTGGAAGAGAGCGCGCGCGCCGGCGCGAGCCTGCGCGCCACGCGTAGAACGCCGGCGTGCCGAGCAACACGGCGATGACACCGGCTGCCGCGCGCGTTGGCTGCGTGACCAGCGTGTTGAGCACGAGTGCCGCCGCCGATGCGACGAAGAGCACGGGCGTCAGCGGATACCCCGGCACGCGATACGGCCGCGGCGCATCCGGCTCGCGGCGGCGATACACGAACACGCTCAGCGCGCCGAGGCCGTAGAAGATCCAGCCGGTGAAGACGACGTACGTCAGGAGCTGCTCGAACGTGCCGGTGGACGCGAGCACCGCGGCCCAGATCGCGATCGCGATGATCGCGAAGGCTGGCGTTCCGAGCGTGGGGTGCACGATCGCGAGGCGCTTGAAGAACACGCCGTCGCGGGCCATCGCGAAATACATTCGCGGCGCCGTCAGCATGATGCCGTTGGCGGCGCTGAAGATGGAGACCAGGATCAGGGCGCCCACTACGCGCCCCGCAACGGGTCCGAACACCGCGATCCCTGCGTCGGCAGCAATCCGATTGCTCGCGGCAACTGCCTGCGGCCCGAGCGCTGCGATGTAGCCGAGATTCGCGAGCACGTAGAGCAGCACGAGCGCGGCGGTCGCGATCGAGATCGCGCGCGGAAAGGTGCGCTGTGGATCGCGCGCCTCTCCCGCAGAAAAGGTGACGTACTGCCAGCCCTCATAGGCCCAGAGCACGCCGATCATCGCCACGCCCACGCCCGAGACAAGCCCACTCGTGATGGACTTCGGCCACGCGGCCGCGCTCACGACGGAGCCCACGGTGGACGTCGGTCCGAGCACGATCATCGCAACGCTCAGCACCACCAGTCCCGCGACTTTCGCTCCCGTCGTCCAGTTCTGCATCGTCGCGCTGTTGCGCGTGCCGCGCACGTTGATCGCCGCGATCAGCGCGATCACGCCGATCGAGATGAGCCGCGCGCCGATGCCGCCAACGGGCAGGAACTCCGAGAAGTAGCCGGAGAACGCGACGGCGAGGGTCGCGACGGAGCCGCTCGCGATGACGAAGAAGCTGGTCCATCCATAGAGAAAGGCGGGGAGCGCGCCGAATGCATCGCGGATGTACGTGTACAATCCCCCTGCGTCCGGCTTCATCGCCCCCATCTCGGCGTACGTGAGCGCGCCGAGATAGGAGAGGATGCCGGCGGCGACCCACACGAGCAGCGCAGGTCCGGTCTGCGTTCCCGTCTCGCGCAGCACGACGCCGGGAACGAGAAAGATGCCGGAGCCGATGACCGTCCCGATCGCAATGAAGGTGAGATCGAGCAAGCCGAGCGTGCGGCGGAGCTCCGTGACGGGCGCAGTGTCGCCATCGCGAACGGGAGGAGTGCTGACTGGCGCCGTCATGTCGATGCTCTCTTTACGTCGCGATCCATCACGTAGAATGCGCGCGAGGTGACAGGATCGCGGTACAGCGAGGCAACCGCGTATCCGTTGCTCAGCGCCCATTCGAAGTGCGAGCGTGACGCCGCGTGCCAGCGCGCCGCACGATCGATCGACTGCGCCGCAAGGAGCTGGATGTCCGCGGGGACTTCGAGCAGCAGCGTGCGCGGTCGCACGGATCCATCCATTGACATGGGGACATCGTCCGCATGCGGCTCCGGGGTGAGCACCGGATATTGTGCGAGCGCCTCCGCTCCGGGCGCCGCAGGCCGCCGCGGATTGGGCGCGGTGTCGGCAACGACCACGAGACGGTCGGTCGCGAGCCCGTTGTGCAGCGGGCTTCCGGTGGTGCCGTACATGTCGCGGACGTACCGGACCACGCGCGCGCCGAGCAGGTTCAGATTGAGGTGCGCGTTCTTGGCGAGGAGTGGATCGTACGTCCAGTACATCCGATCGATGCCGCGGCGCGCGAGCTCCGCGCGCTGGTATTCCTTGAGCAGGCGACCGACGCCGGAGTTGCGCGCGGACTCCCGAACCCCGAGGGCGTGCGACCAGTGCACCATGGCACCGTCGATGAGCGCGGGCATTCCGAACACGAAGCCCAACAGCTCGCCGTCCGCCGCGAATGCGCCGGCAGCGATGCCACCCACGTGCGAGATCACCTGGAGCACGGATGCGGGCACGGCATCGCCCACTCCCCAGATCTCGTTCTGAAGCGCGACGCATGCCTGGCAGTCCGCGCTCGCGGTGACGGGACGCACGGTGATGTCCGTATGGGCATCCGCGAGCGCACCGGCATCCGTGCCGGTGGCGGGGGTTGGTGTGGGGACGGGCAGACTGCGCGAATCGTCGAGCACGCGATACCGGAGAGGCGAGGATCGGGGCACGAGCCGGTGGGGGACCAACATATGCCGCAATCTCGTATACCACAACGGTCCACCATTTCGGCTCGCCATCCCGTCGGCCGCTCGGGTTGCAGGGCCACGCCGCACGACTCCGCGGTGTACCATCCGCGCTTGCGCCCCCGCCTCAGCCGGGGTATCGTCCGCGATCGTGCCCCCTACGTCATCCCGCTCGGCCAAGACTCCCGCCCGCCGGCGCGCTCCCCGCACCGCGGATTCGGACAGCGAGCGCCTCGACAACGTCTCGCGCGCCTACCATGACCTCCGCAGCGTGATCGTCTGGGGACAGCTGCCGCCCGGTTCGCGCATCTCCGAGCGTGTGATCGCCGAACGATTGGGGTTGAGCCGCACACCGGTGCGCAGCGCCCTGCACCGCCTCGAGCAGGAGGGCTTCGTCGCCTCCGCCGGCAAAGGGCGCGAGCGCCGCCTCATCGTTGCGCCGCTCACCCGCGACGACGGCCAGGAGGTCTACTTCATAGTGGGACACCTCGAAGGGCTGGCCGCGCGCATGGCTGCGTCCCTCCCCGCTCCCCGCCGCAAGGCGCTCGCGACGCGGCTGCGGGAAGTCAACCGCGAGCTCGCGCTCGAGGCGCGCAAGCGCGAGGACGCGTCGCGCGTCTTCGACCTCGACCTGGAATTCCACCGGACGTATGTCGAGGGTGTGGTGGGCCCGCGCCTGCTCACGCTGCATCGCGCGATCAAGCCGCAGAGCGAGCGCTACTCGCGTCTGTACATCACGGTGCTTCTCGACGAGCTCTCCGCATCCGTGAAGGAGCACGAGACGATCGCCGCGAGCATCGCGAAGGGCGACCCGGATGGCGCGCAGCGCGCCGCCGAGACGAACTGGCACAACGCGTCGCGCCGGCTGGCGCGCATCATCGCGCAGCATGGGGAGCGCGGGAGCTGGACGTCGTGGGACCAGGACGTGATCCGGATCGTCCCCGCATCGGGACGGCGCAAAGTCCGCTTTTAGCGGTCGTCGCGGTGCCGCCTCTTGCGGTATTTGGTATACCGATGTTGTATACAGGTCGACCCCCTCAGGAGCGACCGATGGTAGCGGATCAACGGAGGCGCATCATTCGGTGCGCTTCGTCCATGGCCGCGCTGGCGGCCACAATCGCGCTGTTGATCCCCGCTCCGTCCACTGCACAGCTCCCCACAGCCGCTGCTCCCAAGACCTCCGGTCCCCGCGGAGGGCAGCCCGCACCGACGACGGCCGTCGCCTCGACGCTCAGCACGCCCGCCCTCGATGACACCGCCGCACTCGGCGATTTCATCGACGGCATCATGAAGGCACACATCGAGCAGCTCAGAATCCCCGCTGCAGTCGTCACCATCATCAAGAACGGGCGCGTGCTCTACGCGAAGGGCTACGGCTACCAGGACATCGCCAAAAACATCCCAGTCGATCCGGCCGCGAGCCTCTTTCGCATTGGCTCGACGTCCAAGCTCTTCACGTGGACAGCGGTCATGCAGCTCGTCGAGCAGGGAAAGCTCGATCTCGACGGTGATGTCAACACATACCTCAAGACCTTCAAGATCCCGGACGCATACGGCAAGCCGATACGCATCCGCGATCTCATGACACATTCGCCCGGATTCGAAGACGGCGCGCTCGGCTATCTCATCGTGGAGGACTCGACCAAGGTCGAGCCGATCGCGACGACGCTGGCCAAGCACATCCCGGCCCGCGTGCGACCGCCGGGCGAGCTCTCCTCCTACTCCAACTACGGCGCGGCGCTCGCGGGGCTCATCGTCGAGCAGGTAAGCGGCGTCCCGTTCAACGAGTACATCAAGCGCAACATCCTCGATCCGCTCGACATGAAGTACGCGACGTTCGATGAGCCGCCCACAGCGGACCTGCGGCAGCACAGCGTAATCGGCTACGCGGACGAGAATGGAACGTACGTGCCCAAGCCATTCGAATACGTCGGCGGCTTTCGGCCAGCCGGTTCCGGCTCGATGTCCGCGCTCTCGATGACGCACTTCATGATCGCGCATCTGCAGGACGGCCAGTACGGCAACGTCCGGATCCTCAAGCCGGAAACCGCGCAGCTCATGCACAGGCGCGCCTTCGCGAACGATCCGCGTCTTCCCGCAATGGCGCTCGGCTTCTACGAGCAGGAGTTCAACGGCGTGCGCGTGATCGGGCACGGCGGGGACACGCAGCACATGCACACGGAGATGTACATCATTCCCGATGCGCAGGTCGGCATCTTCGCATCGTACGTAGGCGACGGCGGGTCTCCGGCGCGCGAGGGGCTCGTCCGGGGCTTTTTCGATCGCTATTTCCCTGCGAAGGTCGCGGGCGCGCCGCCTGCGGCACCGTCGGACTTCAGCACCATGGCGAAGAAGTACGCGGGAGCGTATCGCTTCGCCCGCCACAGCTCTACCAAGTTCGAGAAGCTGATCCTCATCGCGTCGCCGCCCATCAAGGTGACGGCGCTGGATAAGGACAAGCGGTTCCTCGTTACAGGCCTGGGAGAGAAGCCCCAGCAGTTCGCACCCGTGGGCAATGGCGTGTTCGAGTCCGTGGACGGACACCGGCGCATCGCCTTCTACGGTGGTGATTCGACGGGCGCCGCGCAGCACATGGAGATCGAAGATCTGCCGTTCATGGGCACCGAGCGCGTGCCATTCATGGAGATGCCGTCACTGTGGTATACAGTGCTCGGGCTCTCGACGCTCATCTTCCTCGCCGCGCTCACCACGGCCTTCTATCGGCGAAAGGAAACCCGCCAGCTGCCACGAGAGCAGAAGCGCGTCGCCACGCTCACGCTCGTCACGGCGGTGTGGTTCTTCCTCACGTTCATTGTGATCGGCCTCGCGCTCGGCCTCAACCTCGACACGCTCTTCTCGAATGTGCCCGGAGCGCTGAAGGTGTCGCTCGTCATGCCGATCGTGTTCGTGCTCCTCACGATTCTGCTGGTCGTCGCACTTGTACAATCGTGGCGCAACGGCTTCTGGAGCACCGGCAAGCGCGTGCGCTTCACGTTTTTGGTTGTCGCCGCGGTGGCCGTGTGTCTCTTCTTCAATCAGTGGAATCTGCTCGGCTGGCGTTTCGGTTGAGTCCCCTCGAGCCTCTCCGTGCTGCGGCCGCGCTCGCGGCGATCGTCGCCGCGATGCCGTTCGCCGCGGGTGCGCAGCATCCCGCGCGCCCGGATTCCGTAGCTGCAGACGCGGCGCATGTCGAGGTCGCCGCCCATCTCTCCCGCATCATCACGTCCGAGATGCGCGACAAGAGCATACCGGCACTGTCGATCGCGATCGTCGATGGACACCGGATCGTTTGGGCACGCGGCTTCGGGGACGCCGATTCGGTGCACCATGTGCCCGCGACGTCTGAGACAGTGTACCGCGTTGGCTCCGTGTCCAAGCTCTTCACGGACATTGGAATCATGCAGCTCGTCGAACAGCGGCGCGTGAAGCTCGACGCGCCGGTGTCGCGATACCTTCCCGGCTTCCACCCCGCGAATCCGTTTGGCACGCCGATCACGGTGCGCGAGCTCACCTCGCATCGCGCGGGGCTCGTGCGCGAGCCTCCGGTGGGCAACTATTTCGACACGACGTCGCCGCCGATCGCTGCAACGGTCGCGAGCCTCGACTCCACGACGCTCATTTACAAGCCGGCAACGCGCGTCAAGTACTCGAACGCCGGCATCGCGGTCGTCGGTGATGTGCTCCAGACCGTGGGCAAGGAACCGTTCGCGCGCTATCTGGCGGATCACGTTCTCGCACCACTCGGCATGGACGAGAGCGCGTTCGAGCTCACTCCTGCGCTCCAACCGCGCCTGGCGGTGGGCTACATGTGGACGTACGACGGGCGCCGCTTTCCCGCGCCAGGATTCCAGCTCGGTGAGTCGCCGGCCGGTTCGCTCTATACCACGGTCACCGATCTCTGTCGCTTCATGAGCGCAATGTTTGCGCGCGGCCAGGGCGCACGCGCGCGCGTGCTGCGCCCTGCGACGCTCGAGTCGA
>JBDTXN010000134.1:0-8142 GCA_040006175.1 Gemmatimonadota bacterium
CGCGCGCCCACAAGAAGGCGACGCTCGGGCGCATCCTCGACATCGAGAGTCCCGTCGCGACGATCGTGTTCTGCCGTACGCGCACCGAAGTGGACGAGCTGACCGAGATGCTCAACGGCCGCGGCGTGCGCGCCGAAGCGCTGCATGGCGGGCTGTCGCAGGATCAGCGCGACCGGGTGATGAAGCGCTTCCGCGCCCACACCACCGACCTCCTCATCGCCACCGATGTAGCGGCGCGCGGACTCGACGTCCCGCACGTGTCGCACGTGATCAACTACGATGTGCCGTCGGCGGCAGAGGCGTACGTGCATCGCATTGGGCGCACGGGTCGCGCGCGACGCGAGGGCGTCGCGATCACGATCGCCGAGCCGCGCGAGCGCGGTCTGCTCCGCAACATCGAGCGGCTGACGACGCAGCGCATCGAGATCGCCACCGTGCCCACCGTCGCCGATCTGCGTGCCCACCGACTCGAGCAAACGCGGGACGAGCTTCGCGCCACGATACTGGCGGGCGAACTCGATGCCTATCGCGCGGTCGCCGAGTCGCTGATGGCGGAATTCGAGCCGCTGGACATCGCGGCGGCCGCGCTCAAGCAGGGTGGGGGACGCGATGGTGTCGTGACGGAGGAAGAGATCCCGATCGCGGCGGTACGGGAGACGGGACGTGGGACACGCAATGCTGAAGATGGTTCGCGTGGCTCGCGACGACGGAAGGATCGTCCCGAGTCACGGGCTTCCGGTGCACGATCCGATGCCGCGCACTCGATCACGCGGCTGTACATCGGTGCGGGGCGCAAGCTGAAAGTGCGCCCGGGTGATCTCGTGGGGGCGATCGCCAACGAGGCGGGAATCGATGCCGCCGCGATTGGCGCCGTGCGGATCACCGATCGCTATTCGCTGGTGGAGGTGCCGGAGGAGATCGCCGACGATGTGATCGCGGCGCTCTCGGCCTCTACGATCAAGGGGAAGCGGGTGCAGGTGCGGCGGGATCGGGACGGGGCGTAGCGTGGCGTGGTAGCGGGGGCAGCGCGCCCTCGCCTCGCCGATGTGCATGTAAAGCTGACTTGACATCCAGCGCGCGCGAGCTCGAGCTCCACCAACAGCGCGCCCAAAAAAAAAGAAGGAGCCGAGCGGCCGTCACTGAGCCGGATCCCCCCGCTGCGCGATCTTCAGCTCGTTCGTCACGCGCATCTCTGCGGTGTAGCGCAGCTCAGCGAACCGCACGAGCAGGTCTGCTTCCGTCACGCCAAAGCGCTCCTCGCCGGCGAGGTCGGCGACGATCATGCCCCGGTGCATCATGATCGTCCGGTCACCGAAGCGAACCGCCTGCTCCATGCTGTGCGTCACCATGAGCGTCGTGAGCGCGTGCGTGCGCACCAGATGCTCCGTGACGAACATGATCTGTTCCGCCGCGCGCGGATCGAGTGCCGCGGTGTGCTCGTCGAGCAGCAACAACATGGGACGGGTAATGGTCGCCATGAGCAGCGTGATAGCCTGCCGCTGGCCGCCTGACAGTGTTCCCATGGAAGCCTGCAGCCGTCCCTCGAGGCGCATGCCCAATGACGCGAGCCCCTCTCGATATCGCTCGAGGGAGGCACGGTCGAGACCCACGCGCAGGCCACGCCGCTTCCCGCGCAGCTCGGCCATACGCAGGTTCTCCGCAACGGTCATCGACGGACAGGTTCCCTTGAACGGGTCCTGAAAAACTCGGCCGAGCAGCGCGGCGCGCTTGTGCTCCGGCCACTGCGTCACGTCCGTCCCCGCGATGCCGATCGCGCCGGAGTCGAGGAGATATGTCCCGGCGACGATGTTCAGGATCGTCGATTTGCCCGAGCCATTGCTGCCGATGACCGTGAGGAACTGGCCGGCGGGCATCGTGAGGTCCACGCCGCGGAGGGCGGGCACGCGCGCTCCCCCGGGTTGCTCGAATGTCTTCTGAAGCGCCGAGAGCTCGATCATGCGCGGAGTGCGCGAAGGCGTCGACCGACGCCGAGATTGGGAAGCGCGAGCGTGGCGAGGACGAAGGCGGCGGTCGCGAGCTTCAGGTCGACCGGATCGAGCCCGATGCGCAATGCGACGGCGATCAGACCGCGGAAGACGATCGCACCGACCGCGACCATCGCGATCGTGGCGCCGAGCCGCCAACGTCGCGGCATGAGCGTCTCTCCGAGGATCACGGCCGCCATTCCGGCGACGAGCGTGCCGACGCCCATGGTGACGTCGGCGAAGCCCTGATACTGCGCGATGAGCGCGCCGGAAAAGGCCACGAGGCCGTTGGCCAGCGCGAGCGCCAGCTCCACCATGCCGCGGCGGTCGACGCCCTGCGCGGTGATCATTGCCGGATTGTCTCCCGCGGCCCGCATCGCCGTTCCGAAGTCCGTGCGGAGGAACCACGCGAACAGGGTCCCGAGCACCAGCGTGAGCACGAGGAAGACGAGGCCGAACGAGACGTCGCTCGGCCACGCAGCGCTCGCCGGAACGAGAGTATGTAGCCGCGCCGCGAACGTCGGGCGGTCGAGCAGCGAGATGTTCGATCGTCCCATCACGTGCAGGTTTACCGAGTAGAGCGCCGTCATCACCAGGATGCCCGCAAGCAGCTCGGAGACGCGAAGGCGCGTATGCAGCAGGCCGGTGACATAGCCGGCGGCGATGCCGGCGAAGAACGCCGCGACCGTGGCCAACAGCGGATCGGTGCCGCGCACGATGAGGGTCGCGGCCACTGCGGCGCCGAGGGGGAAGCTGCCGTCGGGAGTGATGTCGGGAAAGCGGAGCACGCGCGATGCGATGTACACGCCCCACGCGAGCGCGGCGAAGGCGAGTCCCAGCACGACGGCGGAGAGCCAGAACTCCCACTGCGACGTACCGCCGGATGCGGCCTGTCTGAGCAGCTCGCCCGAGGCGACGCTGGCCGAGTTGCGAGTCGCTGGGATCACCTTGAATGCGCGGGCGATGATCGAGGGAGGAATCGTCAGACCGAATGCGGCCGCCGCTGCCAGGTCGACGATCATCTGCGGATTGGCCGACGTACTGAATGGAATCCCTGCCGGGCTCTCGCCGCGCAGGACACGGATCATCAACAGGCCCTGCGCGTAGCCGTTGTCGTAGAAGCTCGCGCCCATGGCTACTGGGGCGCCTGGATATCCCGAGTTCGACGCCACGACCGGCAGGCGCAGCTCGCGCGCCTGCTTGATGAGCGCCGGAAAGCCGCCACCGATCATGATGCTCGGGATCTGCATGATCCCGCCGGCGCCCTGCGCGCGAAGCGTCTGAACTCCCGTCGTGATGTCCTGTGGACTGGTGCAGGCGACGGTGATGAACCGAATGCCGAGCTGCTCCGCCTTTCGCTTCACGATGCCGAGATAGTGTTCGGCGAAGGGATCCGCCGGGTCGTAGAGCGTTCCCCAGACGGCGACCTTGGGGAACGCCTCGTGCGCGACCGCGAGCGCTGAATCCACCGGAAGTGGAATCGCGGCGCCCGTAACGTTGGGCCGGTGCGCCGTGGGGCTGGTGCCGGCGTTGATGACATACGGATTAGACACCGCGCCGAAGACGATCGGGCGATCGGTGATGACCTTCAACGCCGTCTGCGTGGCGATGGAGGAGATCGTGGCCACCTGCGTCACACCCTGCTGACGGAACTCGCGCATGATGAGCGACAGGGTCGGGATGTCGCCTTGCGCGTTGCGTTCGAGAAAGGTGACGGTGACGTCCCGGACGTAGCCCGAGTCGGCGAGCGCCTTGTAGAACCCCTCGCGCGCCTCGTCGAGCGCGATCATCGACGACACCTGCACGACTCCGATGACCGGCCGGTCGGCGTGTCCGTATCCGCCGCCGCAACTGGTGAACAGAGCCAGCGATCCGGCCGTGCCGACGATGGTGGAGAGCCTCGCGGCTCGTCGGATGGCGTGTCGTTCGACACTCGGCCCGTACAGCCGCTTCGTGACACTGATCAACTTTGCCTCGTAGATCTCGTGTTCGCGACGCGAAGGTGGGTTCGGCGCGCCGTGAGCACGAAGCGCAGTAGGTCCGCGTCGTCGGTTTCACCCGCGCGAAGGATTGCGGAGTGCCCCAGACTGGTGATTCGCAGCGTCCGCGTCAACAACGAGCTTCGACCGCGCACCATCAGGCGATCGGTTCGGCGGAGGGCGATGCGATCGAGTGGTGGGTGCTGAACTCGGGCGCGGAGCAGACCAGCGGTATCCTAGCAGCGCTTCAAATCCGCCGCGCCAATCAACGCAAGTCGTGCTGATCGCCGAGGAGGTCGACCGCCTCGCACCGAGTGTCCGTCGGCAACGTGCCGATGTTGTCGAGCACCACCGCTGCGTTCCGCTGCAACCCACGTAATTTCGCGCGTTTCATCGGCGACTTGCTGAACGCCGCGCTAAATTCCTCTTGCGTCATAGCGACGAGCTCGCGCGCGAGCGTGCGCGCATCCTTCGCCGCAATCGCCTCCCGCGCTGCGAACGGACTCCCAACAGGCAGCTCACGCGAGGACTTCTCATTCCACGGACACACGTCCTGGCAGATGTCGCAGCCGTAAATCAGCTCGCCGATCGATTCCCTTAGTGCTAAGGGAATCTCCCCTTTCGCCTCGATCGTGAGATACGAGATGCAGCGGGTCGCGTCGAGCACGCGCGGCTCCACGATCGCGTTCGTCGGACACGCGACGATGCACCGCGTGCACGTGCCGCAATGATCGCTCGCGAACGGCTCGTCGCTCGCGAGCTCGTAGTCCACCAGCAGCGCGCCGAGAAAGAAGAACGACCCGAGCTTCAGGTTGATGAGATTCGTGTTCTTCCCGAACCAGCCGAGCCCCGCGCGGCGTGCGAGGTCGCGCTCGAGCAGCGGGCCGGTATCGACGTACGCGCGCCCACGCACCTCGCGCCCGAGCTCCGTGCCGAGCCACGCATGCAGCTCGCGCAGCTTCGCGTCGAGCACGTCGTGGTAGTCGTCGCCGCGCGCATATCTCGCTACCGGGCCACTCGGTTCGCGCCCGCCGTAGTTCATGGCGACGACGATCGCGCTCTTCACACCCTCGTACGGCAGGCGCGAATCGCACCGCTTGTGCGCCCACTTCGGGAGATAGTGCATCTCGCCGGCGTAGCCGCGCTCGAGCCAGCGATCGAAGTGCGGCGCGGTCTCCATACGCCCGAGCGTGGTAATGCCGACGAGATCGAAGCCCAAACCGTACGCCTGCGCCCGAAGCGACCCCTCGAGCGTGCGCGCGACCATCGCGGTCACTGCGGGCGAACCGCCCATCGCGCGTACCGCTCGACATCTTCCACGGGAGCCACGGCGTCGTAGTCGCCGTACGCGGTGTACATTCGCCAGCGCACGTAGTCGCGCGGCGGCAGCGGCAGGAAGGGTGGCACCTTGTACCAGCCGCGCTTCCGGAAGCGCCACGCCACGCGGAGCAGCGCGACCCCGAGCGAGGGCGAGCGCAGCGACCGCGCGGTCAGCGCCAGCACGAGACGCCCCCACGAGTTCTTGCCGGTGTCAGGGTGTGCAGCGGTGGGTGCAGTGGTGTGTGTAGGCATGCGGTCCAACTCAAATCTCGCGGAGCAGCGGTGTTCTATCAACTAATGTCGATCACGGGTGCCGTGCTGGTGCTCATCGGGTTTGCGTGCCTGCAGACCGGGAAAATGGACCGCCGCGATCGGTGGTTCAACATTTTGAACTTCGTCGGGTCGATGCTCCTGGGATTCACCGCCGTGCACGACAGGCGCTGGGGATTCATTGGGCTCGAATTCATCTGGGCGGCGCTTTCGCTGCCGCCGCTCTTCCAGAAGAAAACGGCTCGCCCCACGTGAACGATTACATGAACGACGCGCCATCCAGCTCGCCCACTGCTGGCAGCCCGAGCGCCGCGAGAGCGCTCGGCATTACATCCGCCGTGCGCCGGGGCGTTCCGCTCACCGGCTTGCTCACGAGCAGCGGCACGAGCATGTGATCGCGGTGCAGCGAGCCGTGCGTGCTCGCGTGCTTCACGGGCTCCCATCGCTCGCGAAAGTCCCAGCGTGGTGCGGCCGAGACGATGATGTCGCCGGAGCGCGCGCTCGATGCGAGCTGCGCGATCTGCACGATGGCGTCGGGATAATGTCCGCCGGCGAGCGCGTCGAACGCGTCCGACGCATAGACATTCGCAAGCTCGAGTCCCAGCGCGAGCGGATCGCCGTCGAGCATGCGATACGAATACCGTCCGTTCTGCGAGCTGATCATCGCGGAGCCACGATCTCGCGAGCGTACCTCCGTCTGCGTCGCGTCGTGCGGAAGCATCACGAAGTCCACCGAGTCGCGCGCCAGGAGTGTTTGCGCGAGCGGCTCCCAGCTCTGGCGCAGGGCGTCCCAGCCGGCGCGCTCCCTGCGCCGCAACTCCACGTACAGATGCGCCATCGCGTTCCCGCTCACCATCACCGCGACCGCAGAGCCACGCGCGAGCAGCCATGGATGCGCGAGCACGCGGTGCCCGCTGGCGCGCACGAGCGCGGCGAGATCATCGTGCGCGTGCACCGCGGAGTGGCCGTGATCGCTCACGATCCAGAGGTGCGTGTCATCCCAGCGCCCGGCCCGCTCGAGCGCGGAGCGGAGCTCGCGCACCGCGGCGTCGATGGTGGAGAGAGCACGCCGCGCGACGGCGCTGTCGTGCCCCGCGCTGTGCGACGCCTTGTCGAGGCCGAGGAGCGCGACGCATGCGAAGGCGGGCATGCGCTCGACGATGTGCCGCGTCGAAACACGCGAGACGTGCTCGTCGAGCGCGATCCAGCCATCCACGTCGCCTATCCAGTGCGTGTACGCTGCGCGCACGAGTGTCCGCGCATCGCGGCCCAGCCGTTCGGTGCTGTTCGTGCCGCGCCCCAGCATGCTCATGGCGTTGAAGCGCGATGGCGCCAGCTCGAAGAGTGTCGGATGCGCCGGGTCGAGATCCTCGTCGAGATGGCGCATCTCCGCGCCCAGATAGCTGCGTGCGTAGGGGAAGCGGCGGCAGCGGGTGTGGGAGCGATCGTACCAGCGAAGCCCCGGGAGCCCGCACGGTCCGGGGAGCCTCCCTGTGAGAAATGGCGCGTACGCCACGCCGGTGACCGACGGGAACGCGGTCGTCACCGGATGGAGCGCGCCCTCCGCACGGAGGCGCGCGAGCGTCGGGAGCGGGGCCGCTGCACCGGGGCGCGTGGCGGCATCGATCGTATCGAAGCGGGCGCCGTCGGCAACGAGCAGGATGAGTGACATGCTGACGAGTGCGGCTACGTGGAGGCTCGCAACGACGGCGAGCGAAGGCTAAGATTGAATCGCGCGCGAGTATCCGGATGTGAGACGCGCGCCCACTTCCGCGCGTGACGTGCGCGCTGGAATCCGCGCGATTCCGAAGCTCCCGCGCGCATCACGGAGGAAGGTAGCGAATGATCGTACGGAAGCGCTGATAGATGGCCACGCAGAAGTCCACGCGGGGCGCGAAGAAAAAAGGAACGAAGGCAGTCGTTACGGGCACCGGAAAGCGTGCCAGCCCCCGGATCACCACCGAAGCCGAGGAGCGCGCGCGAGCTGCGCTGCGCGAGCGTACGGAAGAGGGACACATTCTCGCGGGGCGAACGCCGCCCTCGCAGAAATTACCTCGCGAGCAAACTTCCGGTCCGACGACGATCAAGGCGAAGGCCCGTCCCTTCGACTACTCCATACGCGGTGATCGTCCGCTCACCGAGACGGAGGACGAGAAGCTCCTCGTCTCCCCTCCGTCGCGTGTCGACTTCACTCGCACGGATCCGTGGCGCGTGATGCGCATCATGTCGGAGCTGATCGAGGGATTCGACACCCTCGCCGACGTCGACAAAGGCGTCACGATCTTCGGCTCGGCGCGCACCGGTCCGGACGAGGCGCAATACCTGGCCGCCCAGGAGACGGCGCGGCTGCTGGCGGAGGCGGGGTTCGCGATCATCACGGGCGCGGGTCCCGGCATCATGGAGGCGGCGAACAAGGGCGCGCGCGAGGGGAATGGCCGCTCGATCGGATGCAACATCGAGCTTCCGTTCGAGCAGGGCTCGAATCCGTACGTCGACACGGTGATCGAGTTCCGCTACTTCTTCATTCGCAAGCTGATGTTCGTGAAGTACTCGTCCGCATTCATCATCTTTCCCGGCGGCTTCGGCAC
>JBDTXN010000135.1:0-8023 GCA_040006175.1 Gemmatimonadota bacterium
TTCACGAGCGGCAACACGGCGATCGAGGTTATGGCGGCGCTCGCATTCGCGGGTGCGATCTGCTTCGTGGTGGAATCTCCCGATGCCAGTGATACGGTGGCGTCATGTGGCGCGCGACTCCGGGTGATCCAGAATCCGGCCGCACCAACTGCAGCGACGGCCACCAGTATCACTGCCATCCGAGTCGCGCGCGGTGATTGCGTTTGGTGCGGAGCCGCCGCAGGCGAAGCGATGCCCGGCAGCGGAGACTCGTGAATGTCGAGAGCATCCAGCGCGCGGACCACCTCCTCCGCATCGGCCGGCCGATCCTCGGGGCGCTTCTCGAGAAGGCGCATCACGAGCCGCGTAAGCGCGGGCGGCGTATCCGCCCTTCGCTCCGCGAGAGAGGTCGGCGTTGCCGCAATGTGCGAGGCGACTATGGCTTGGGGAGACGATCCGGCGAAGGGCGACGCGCCCGCCAGTATCTCGTACGCGACGCAGCCGAGTGCGTAGAGGTCCACGCGATGATCGGCCGCCGGATCGGCAAGCGCCTGTTCCGGCGCCATGTAGGCAGGCGTGCCGACCGCGAGCCCCGCGGTCGTCAGCGTGCCGCCACTCTCATCAGCCGCATCGCCGAGTGCAGCGTTCGAGAGCGCTTTCGCAACACCAAAGTCCGCGACCACCGCGTGCCCACGCTCGAGCAGGATGTTCTCGGGCTTGAGATCGCGATGAACGAGCCCCTGCGCGTGTGCGTACGCGAGTGCATCAGCGACGTCGCGGAGCAGGCGCACAGCCTCGCTCACGGGCAGCGCGCCATCGCGTGCGAGCCGGCCGCGTAGACTCTCGCCCTCGACGAACGGCATGGTGTAGTACGGGACGCCATCCGCATCGCCGGCCGCCAGGAGCGGAACGACATGCGGATGACGCAGGCGCGCCGCGAGCCGCACCTCGCGCCGGAAGCGCTCCACGCTGACGACGCCGCGCAGCTCCGGCGGCAGCACCTTGATCACGACGGTGCGGCCGAGTGCGGTCTCTGTGGCGAGGAAGACGCGCGACATCCCCCCGCCGCCGAGCTCGCGCTCCAGTGCGTATGCGCTTCCGAGCGTGGACTGCAATTGCTCGCGCAAATCGAGCGGTGGAACCACTCACAATCCTTGTATCGGGTCTGGTACTGTAGGCGCGCGGACTCGCGGCGGCTAGGTACCGGGCTCGGGCTGGCGCGATCCGGAGATCTACACCGCTCGCGGCAGCGTCAGCGTGAACGTGCTCCCGCTCCCCACCGTGCTGGTGACGGTGACGTCGCCCCCCATGGCGCGCGCGAGATCCCGGCTGATGGAGAGCCCGAGCCCCGTGCCCTCGTGCTGGCTCGTGCGCGAGCGACCCAACTGCACGAATGGCTCGAAGATGGACACGAGCTTTTCGCGGGCAATGCCGATACCGCTGTCCTCGACCATGATCAGCACGCAATCACCTTCCGCGGCGCACCGAACCGCAACGGTTCCACCGACGCTCGTGAACTTGATCGCGTTCGACATGAGGTTCAGCACGATCTGCTCGGCCTTGAGCACGTCCGCAGTCGCCACGATCTGCGGCGATACCGGACCGCTCGACAACGCGATGTTCTTCAACTGTGCCTGCGGAAGAATCAGTGGGAGTACACCGTCGAGTATCTGCTGCACCGGCACGGGCCCGAGACTGTAGGTCACCTGCCCTGCCTCGATTCTGCTGAAGTTCAGCAGATCGGTGATGATGCCGAGCAGGTGCTGCTGACTGCTGCGGATGCGCGAGAGATATTCCTGTTGCTGCTCCGTGATGGGCCCGCCGATGCCCATCGCGATCAGCTCCGCGTAGCCGCCGATCGCATTGAGCGGCGTTCGCAGCTCGTGCGACATCGCTGCGAGAAACTCGCCCTTCCCGCGATTGGCGACCTCCGCCTCGGCGATGCGCCGAGTGTCTGCGATCGCCTGTTCCTGCGCGGCGCGGCGCTCGGTGAGATCGCGCGTCACCTTCCCGAAACCGATGAGCTCTCCATTCGCGTTTCGCACGGCCGTGATAATGACGTTCGCCCAAAACAACGTGCCGTCCTTGCGAACGCGCCAGCCCTCATCCTCGAAGCGACCCTCCCTGCTCGCCACGACCAGCTCGAACGCGGGCTTTCCGGATTCGTTGACTTCGTCCGGATAGAAGATGGAGAAGTGCTTGCCGATGATCTCCGACGCGGTATAGCCTTTGATGCGCTCCGCACCTTCGTTCCAGCTGATGATGCTACCGCTCGGGCTCAGCATGAAGATCGCGTAGTCCTTCACGTTCTGCACGAGCAGGCGAAATCGCTCCTCGCTTACGCGGAGCGCTTCCTCGGCCGCGCGGCGAATGGTGAGATCGCGCGTGACCTTGGCGAATCCGACGTGCGTGCCGTCGTCGTCGTAGAGCGCAGTGATGATGACGTTCGCCCACATACGCGACCCGTCTTTCCGGATGCGCCACCCCTCGTCCTCGAATCGACCATAGCGGATGGCGGCCGTGAGCTCGAACGCGGGCTTCCCGTTCGTGATGTCGTACTCCGGATAGAATGTGGAAAAGTGCCGCCCGATGATCTCGCCCGCGGTCCACCCCTTCAGGCGCTGGGCGCCTTCATTCCAGCTGAGTACGTGACCGGTCGTGTCAAGCGCGAAGATGGCGTAATCGCGCACGCGGTCCACGACCAGGCGGTACAGATCGGCGCTCTCCAGAAGCGAGCCGGCGCTGGAGGAACCGGGTACGGGCTGGGTTGACCGAGGGCGCACGGAGCTGGTGGGGTCGTCCGGTTCGGTCACGAGGCTGGGTGGGTCAATACGTAATCCGGGTCCGTTGTCGAGACAGACGATACTGTACCGCAATGATGGAATAAAGGGACAAGGCCCGAATGCAGCATGCCGTGTGCCGTCAGTCGTATGCTTTCGGACACATGGCCAGGTTAGGTTCTTGTCATGTCAGACGTTTCTCACTCATGCGAGTAGTAGCCGGAAAGCTCGCCGGACGCGATCTCGTCTCGCCGCAGGATCGCCGTGTGCGACCCACCGCGGAACACGTACGGGCCGCCATGCTCGATATGGTGCACGACGAACTCGCCAACGCGCGGGTGCTCGAGCTCTTTGCCGGGACGGGAGCCATCGGGATCGAGGCCCTCTCACGCGGTGCACGCAGCGTGGACTTCGTCGAGTTCCGTCCCGACAGCCTCCACGCGCTGCGCGCCAACATCGCGGCGCTCCGCCTGCGCGAGTCCACCCGCATCTTCAAGCGCGATGCGATTCCCTACGCGGCGATGCTCGGGCCCGCGAGCTACGACATCGCGTTCGCCGATCCGCCCTACGAGTCGCGCCAGCTGGATCGCGTGATCGGGAGCTGGAAGGTCAGCCTCTTTTCGCGCGTACTCGTCGTGGAGCACGCGGCCGTACACGTGCTACCTCGGGGGGCGAGCTCGCGCGTGTTCGATGAGACGACGGTGACGGTCTACCGGGCCTGAGCGCCCGCTGCCGACACCGCATGCGCATCGCCGGCCACCCGAGCGCTAGCATTCGATGCCGGCGCGCCGAGTGCCTTGCGCACCGCGGGCGCGACGACGTCGCCGAGCAGCTCGATCGAATGCATGATCTTGTCGTGCGGCATCGTGCCGACGCTCATCTGCATGAGGAAGCGCTCATGCGCGAATAGCACGTGCTCGAAGAGGATCTTGTCGATCACTTCCTGCGGATCGCCAACGAGCAGCGCACCACGCTTCGATCGCTCGGCCTCGAACTTCGCGCGCGTGGGTGGCGACCAACCGCGCTCGCGCCCGATGCGGCCCATCACATCGAAGTACGGAGGATACGCCTCGTCCGCCGCCTGGCGCGATGTGTCCGCGATGTAGCCGTGCGAGTTGATGCTCACCGGGAGCGTCGCAGGATCGTGACCGGCGCGCTTCGCTGCATCGCGATAGAGATCGACCAGAGGCTTGAACCGCTCCGGCTCGCCGCCGATGATCGCGAGCGCCATCGGCAATCCCAGCGTCGCCGCGCGCACGACGGACTCCGGCGTGCCGCCCACCGCCACCCACACCGGAAGCGGATTCTGAACGGGGCGCGGATACACGGCACGGCCCTGAATGGGCGCGCGATGAACGCCGCTCCACTCCACCTTCTCGCTTTCGCGCACCTCGAGGAGCAGATCCAGCTTTTCGACGAATAGCTCGTCGTAGTCGTCGAGATCGTAGCCGAAGAGCGGGAACGACTCGATGAACGAGCCGCGTCCCGCCATGATCTCCGCGCGCCCCTTCGAAAGCAGATCGACGGTCGCGAAGTCCTGGAACACGCGCACGGGATCGTCGGAGCTGAGTACCGACACGGCGCTCGTGAGCCGAATGCGCTTCGTGCGCATCGCGCCTGCCGCGAGCACCACCGCAGGTGACGACACGACGAAGTCGGGACGGTGGTGCTCGCCCACGCCGAACACGTCGAGTCCGAGCTGGTCAGCCAGCTCCATCTCCTCGAGCAGATCGGCGAGGCGCTGCTCCGCGCTCACCAGATGCCCTGTCGCTGCATCCGGCGTGCGTTCGGCGAAGGTGTAGATCCCGATTTCCATCGTGCGAATCCGTTAGCTCTGCGCCGGCGCGGCCGCAACGGGGCGGCGAGCAAGCAGGTTGCCGACGCCACCAATCGCACCGATCGCGAGGGCGACGATTGCCCATGTCGGGTTGTAGAGCGACTGCAGACCAAGCCGCGCGTCGAGCGAGTAGCTGCCGAAGCCGATGAGCGCGAGGCCGACGGCGACGGTGCCGTAGGCGAGCGTCAGCTCGATGCCGTTCGTGGTCGCGAACAGCCCGTTCTTCCAGTGTACGCTCACGGCTGCAACGATCATGACCGAGAGCATGAGCGCCGGACCGACGGGGCCGAGCAGACCGAGTGCGATGAGGAGTCCGCTCACCACTTCCGTGGCGGCAGCCAACGTCGCGAACAACCGGCCCGGACGAAAGCCGATCGTCTCGAGAAACGAGCCGGTTCCCGTAATGCCGTATCCGCCGAACCAGCCGAAGAGCTTCTGCGAGCCGTGCGCAGCCATGAGGAGCCCGACGACCAGACGAACGATCAGAAGTCCGACGCTGAGCGTGGCGAGATCCAGAACAGAGGTGTGCATGTGATGCCTTCCGGTGAAGGTGTTCGAATTACCTGTTATAACAATCATCCGGAAGGCGAAAAAGTTTCAGCCCTCTTCGCGCACGGCCTCGAGGGCCTCTACCAGGGCCTTCAGGTGCTCGGCGCGCAAGCGCCCTGTCCGCTCCCGGCCATACTTGGCCAGCACGGGCGTCGCCTGCGTCAGCACCCGCCGCCCCTTCGGCGTGATCCGCGCGGTGACGTGGCGCCGGTCGGCCGGATTTCGCTCCTTCACGACCAGCTCCATCTCGGCCATGCGGTCCAGCAGCCGCGAAACGTCGGGGACGCGCGAGATCAGGCGCTCGCCCACCTCTCGCCCGCACAGCCCACGCGCACCCGCGCCCTTCAAAATGCGGAGCACGTTGTACTGAGTTGTCGTAATTCCGAACGGACGGAGTAGCTCGTTCGAACCGTGATCGATCACTGTCGCGGTTCGGAGAATCGAGAGCAGCGCCTCATCGCCCGCATGGTCGAACGGCTTGGTCTGCTTGATCTCGTCTTGCAGGTGCGTTGGCATGTCTAACAATTAGCTGTTATAACAGCAATCGCAAGGCTCGCCGCGGGTCACGCTCCCGCGACCTCCGGCGGTGCCCCCACGGCTGCTCCGGCCTCGCGACGCCTATGGCCGCGCGAGCGAATCCACGTCTGCAGCTCATCCAGGTACGTGTAGAACACCGGCGTGACGTAGAGCGTGACGAGCTGCGAGAACGCCAGCCCACCCACGACTGCCACCCCCAGCGGCCGGCGCGTCGATGCGCCGGCGCCCCAGCCGATCGCGATCGGGAGCGCGCCCATCAGCGCAGCCATCGTCGTCATCATGATCGGGCGAAAGCGCACACTCGCTGCCTTCACGATCGCCTCTTCCGGCGAGCTGTGATCCGTGCGCTCGGACTCGATCGCAAAATCGATCATCATGATCGCGTTCTTCTTCACGATGCCGATCAGCATGATCATTCCGACGAGGCTGTACACGTCCAGGTCGAGCCCGAACATCAGCAGCGTCACGACCGCGCCGAACACTGCGAACGGAAGCCCGGAGAGAATCGTGACCGGATGGATGTAGCTCTCGTACAGCACGCCGAGGATGATGTAGATGACGAAGACGGCGAGCGCGAGCAGCATCACGAGCCCTTGCTGCGTCCCCATGAACGCCTGCGCGAGCCCCGAGAAGTTTCCGGCAACCGTCGGCGGGAGCACGGCCTTCCCCTCACGCTCCACCGTCTTCACCGCCGGTCCGAGCGAGACACCGGGCACGAGGTCGAACGAGATCGTGACTGCCGGGAGCTGTCCCTGGTGATTCACGGTCACGGGCCCGTTGCCGAGCTTGAACTTCGCGACCGCGCTGAGCGGCACGACCGTGCCGGTGGTCGAGCGCACCCAGAGTGAGCCGAGTGACGGAATGTCCTGCTGAAACTCGGGCAGCAGCTCCATCACCACCCAGTACTCGTTGGTCGACGTGTAGATCGTGGACACCTGACGCTGACCGAACGAGTCGTAGAGCGTGTTCTCGATCTCCGTGGCACTCACGCCAAGCTGTCCCGCCTGCGCGCGGTCGATCTCGACGGTGACCTGCGGATCGTCGATGAGCAGATCGCTCGTGACGTTCTCGAGCTGCGGTTGCTGCCGCAGCCGCGCCTCGAGATGGCTCGCGGCGCTGTCGAGCGTGACGAGATCGCCGCTCTGCAGCGTGTACTGGTAGAGACTCTTCGAGGTGAGCCCGCCGATCGAGATCTCCGGCGGATTCTGAATGAACACCGACACATCCGGCACGCCGTGAACATCCTGCTCGAGCTGCCGCGCCACTTCGTCGGCGCTGTGCTTTCGTTCGCCGAGCGGCTTGAGATTGATCGTGAGCTGCCCCTGATTCGCGGCGGCGCTCGTACCCACCGCGGATGTCACCGAGAGCACATCCGGATTCTTCGTCACGATGTTCGCGATCGTCGACTGCGCGCTGGTGAGCGAGCCGTACGACGCGCCCTGCGCGGCCTCCGTGGTGCCGATGAGCTGTCCGGTATCACCGCTCGGGAAGAGCCCCTTCGGCATCACGACGAAGAGCACCACCGTCGCCACGAGGATCACACCGGAGAACACGAGCGTGAGACCGCGGCGCGCCATCACCCAGTCGAGGCTCCGCTCGTACCCGTGCAACACGCGCTCGTAGACGCGCTCGGTCGCCTGGTAGAACCGTCCCTGATTCGCCTCCCGCGTCGCACGCAGAAATCGGCTCGCGAGCATCGGCGTGAGCGTGAGCGACACGAACCCCGACACGAGAATCGCCACGCCGATGGTCACCGCGAACTCGTGGAAGAGCTTCCCGATGATTCCGCCCATGAAGAGGATCGGGATGAACACCGCGGCGAGCGAGAGCGTCATCGAGACGATCGTGAACGCGACCTCGGTCGAGCCCTCGATTGCCGCCTGCAACGGTGGTTTGCCCATCTCCAGATGCCGGACGATGTTCTCCAGCATCACGATCGCATCGTCCACCACGAAGCCCACCGCCAGCGTCAGCGCCATCAGCGACAGATTGTCGAGGCTGTAGCCGAGCAGGTACATCACCGAGAAGGTGCCGATGATCGACATCGGCAGCGCGAGGCTCGGGATCACGGTCGCCGAGAGGTTGCGAAGGAACAGGAAGATCACGAGCACGACGAGCACGAGCGTGAGTTCGAGCGTGAAGGTGACGTCGTGCACCGATGCCTGGATCGCCGTGGCCCGATCGTAGAGCACCTGCACGTGCACCGACGGGGGAATCTCGGCCTTCACGCGCTCGAGCGCCGCCTTCGCCGCGTCCGACACCTTCACCGTGTTCGTTCCAGGCTGTCGCTGGATCGCGAGCACGATCGCGCGCTGCCCGTTGTACCAGCTCGCCGTCTTGT
>JBDTXN010000136.1:0-7958 GCA_040006175.1 Gemmatimonadota bacterium
CGATCATGATGTTGTCGGGCTTGAGATCGCGATGGATGATCCCCATGTCGTGCGCGGCCTCGAGCGCGGACGCGACTTGCTCACCGATGTCCGCGGCGCGCGCGGCCGTGAGGGCGCCATGGCGCTCGATGATCTTCGTCAGCGGCTCGCCGTCGACGAACTCCATCGCGAGATAGATCAGCCCTTCCGGAGTTTCCCCGAAGTCATAGATCGCGGCGACGTTCGGGTGCTGAATCTGGCTCGCGTTCGAGGCCTCGCGATTGAAGCGGGAGATGGCATCGGGGTCGTGCACCATGCCTTGATGGAGGACCTTCACCGCGCTCTTCCGCTTCATCTTCACGTGCTCGGCCAGATATACCTGTCCCATCCCGCCTTCGCCGATGCGGCGAATCACGTGATAGCGATCGGCGAGGATGGAACCCACGAGATCGCTCCCTGGTGGTGCACGCAGCGTGGACCCGTCGCGCGGACAGAAGCGCTGGTCCATGTCGTATGTGCTGCCGCACTGGGGACAGGTCTTTTGGGGAGCGGTCGTGGACAACGGACGCGTGGGGGTGTGGGGGAAAGCGCGTGCGGGACGTCGGAAGCGGGATCCAGCACAAGATATGACGAAATGTGACAGTCGGGTGCAACAGGGGACCTCGCCATCTCCGGCTGCCAGGAACGTCTGGCGCGCGCCGCGTCCCTTGGCCAGACTCTCCACCATGCCTCGTCATTCCAGCCGACTCCTGCGTCTCGCACTGGCGAGCACGCTCACCGCCATTCCTCAAACGGCTCACTCGCAGAAGGCGGCGCGAGCGTTGCCGGCCCAGTCGGCGCCGTACGTGGACACGACCGCCTACCGCGCGCTGCGCTACCGGATGGTCGGCCCTTCGCGCGGGGGCCGATCGACAACGGTCACCGGCGTGCCGGGCAGTCCGCACACCTTCTTCATGGGAACCGCGGGAGGCGTCTGGCGCACCGAGGATGCGGGCAATACGTGGACGAATGTATCCGACAGCGCATTCGAGACGGGGTCCATTGGTGCGATCGCCGTGGCGCCATCGGATCCGAACGTCGTGTACGTGGGCACGGGGCAGGGGACGCTTCGCGCCAACGTGAGCATCGGCTTCGGCGTGTACAAGTCGACCGATGGCGGGCGCAGCTGGCGCACGAGCGGGCTGCGCGGAGCCGGGCAGATCGCGAAGATCCGTGTGCATCCCAGAGATCCCGATCTGCTGTACGCCGCGGTGATCGGAAATCCCTTCGGCCCGAGCGAGGATCGAGGAGTCTTTCGCTCGCGCGATGGCGGCGTGACCTGGCAGAAGGTGCTGTACGTGAGCGCGAAGACCGGCGTCACCGATCTGGCGATGGATCCGTCGAACCCGCGCGTGCTGTACGCTGCAGCCTGGACGGGGCAGCGCCTGCCGTGGACGATCGTGTCGGGGAGCGCCGAATCGGGGCTGTACAAGAGCACGGACGGGGGAGACAGCTGGGTGAAGCTCACCGGTGGTCTGCCGACGGGCGTGGTAGGGAAGATCGGCATTGCCGTTTCGCCGGCGAATCCGGATCGTGTGTGGGCGATGGTCGAGGCGGAGCCGAGTGTGGCGGGACTGTACCGGTCCGATGATGCGGGGCACAGTTGGAAGCGCTTCGAGACCAATCAGAAGCGCCGGCTCTTTCAGCGCAGCTGGTACTTCACGTCCGTGTTCGCGGATCCGAAAAACGAGAACGCGCTCTACGTCTTGAACGTGGACTCGTTCCACTCGGAGGATGGCGGCCGATCATTCGAGGAGATCAAGGGGCTGCCTCACGGGGATGGCCACGACATGTGGATCAATCCCGATGATCCCGGCATCATGATCGAGGCGAACGATGGTGGCGCGACGATCTCGCTCAACCACGGCCGCACGTGGTCGACCGTCAACAACCAGCCGACGGCCGAGATGTACTACGTGGCGGTGGACTCGAGCTTTCCATATCGCATCTTCGGCGGCCAGCAGGACAACACGACGATGTCGGTGCCGAGTCTGATCACGGGAGGATTGAGCGCGACGGAGAGCTGGCGTGACATCGGAGGCTGCGAGGACGCGAATCCTGCGGCATCGCGCGATCCCAACGTGTTCTACGCCGGCTGCTATGGCGGCGAGATCACGCGCGTGAATATCGCCACCGGCGAGATCCGCAACATCCTCGCCTACCCGCAAAACGAGATCGGCAGTGCGCCAAAGGATCTTCGCTATCGCTTCAACTGGAACGCACCGATCCGCGTGTCACCGCACGACGGGCACGTGCTCTATCACCTGTCGCAGGTGGTGCATCGCTCGACGAACGAGGGGCAGAGCTGGGAGGTGATCAGCCCCGACCTCTCGCGCAACGACAAGAGCAAGGAAAATTTCTCGGGCGAGCCGATCACGTACGAAAACACGGGCGTGGAGGTGTACGCGAACATCCTCACCTTCGAGGAATCGCCGGTTAAGGCGGGCGTGCTCTGGGCGGGCTCGGACGACGGGCTGATTCACCTTTCGCGCGACAACGGGAAGAGCTGGGTGAACGTGACGCCGAAGGCGCTGCCGGAGTGGGGATCGGTGAACATCATCGAGCCGTCTCCGCACGACGCTGCGCGCGCGTTTGCCGCCGTGCTCAAATATCAGCTCGGCGACTGGAAACCGTATGTGTTCGTCACGAACGATTATGGCGCGACGTGGACGCTGCTCACCACAGGCCGCAACGGCATCCCCATGGGCACGCCGACGCGGTCCGTGCGCGAGGATCCAGTGCGCAAGGGGCTGCTTTACGTCGCGACCGAGTTCGGAGTGTACGTGTCGTTCGACGATGGCAGCAGATGGCAGCCGCTCCAGCTCAATCTCCCGCGTGTGCCGGTGACGGATCTCCGCGTCCATCACGACGATCTCGTCCTTTCGACGCAGGGGCGCAGCTACTGGGTGCTCGATGACGTCACGCCGCTTCGGCAAATGAATCCACAGGCGGCGACCGCGGCGGTGTACCTGTTCCAGCCGCGCGATACCCATCGGGTGGCGCTGGCGCCGACGGCCGGCGATGGCCGCATCGCCGACAATCCGCCGGGCGGCGCTCTCATTTTCTATGGTTTTGCGAGCGAACCGAAAGGCGAAGTGACGATCGACATCTCCGATTCCACTGGTGCCGCGCTCGGACACTTCTCGAGCGATCACCTGCCGGCGCCAAGGCATCCGGAGATGATTTTCGGCGCGAGCAAGAGTGACTCGCTGGTCTTGAAGAAATCAGGAATGAATCGCTTCGTGTGGGACCTGCGCTACCCTGAGGTCGACATCGTGGACGGCTCGATCGTGTGGGGATACACCGGCGGTCCGCTCGTGCCACCTGGCACGTACACCGTGACGCTCACCGCGAATGGCCAGCACGAGTCTCGCAAGTTCCGCGTGCTGCGCGATCCGCGCATCGGGGCGACGGATGCGGATCTCGCCGCCGAGCGCGATCTGTTGATGCGACTGCATGTAGCGCTCGGACGCACGTACGACGCGGTGCGGACGATTCGCTCGGTGCGCACGCAGTCGTCATCGCTGCTCGCGCGGCTCGCGAGTGCGGGGCACGACACGGTGGAGCTCGGGCACGTTGCGGCGTCGCTCGCCGCCAAGCTCACCGCGATCGAAGAGGATCTGATGCAGCCGCGGATGACGGCCGATCAGGACACGGAGAACTTCCCGACGAAGCTCGACAATCAGATCGCGTATCTGTTCCTGCTCGCGGGAGCGGGAGACGCGCGGCCGACGAACGGGCAGCTCGAGCGCACTACGGACGTGGAGCGCGAGCTCGCGGGGCATCTCGCGAAGCTGGATGGCGTGCTGAAAAACGATCTTGGCGATTTCAATACACGTGTAGCGCGGCTTGGTGTGCCGGCGATCGTGCTGCCGGCGGGGACGGCGAGGGCCGTGGATGCGCCGGAGGCGATCCGGCCGTAGCGATCGGCTTGAGGAAGCTCTTGCGAAACCTTAGCTTACGACGCTGTTACGGCGCGGTAGCCAAGTGGTAAGGCAGCGGTCTGCAAAACCGCTATTCGCCGGTTCGATTCCGGCCCGCGCCTCTGATGCTGGTGCGCCGTTCTCCACGGCGCACGTTTCTCCCCCGGCGGAGTCGCACCGGAACGGTTTCTGCCCGATTCCTCCTGATGGTTCGCGCGATGTCGACAGGCATCCGCCAGTAGGCCAGACCAGCATCACAGGAGAGCAGGAGATGAGCACGCACGCAACCTGGGAGGCGCCCAAAACCGAACACGGGAAACTGAGCATCTCCGATCGCAAGGAGTTGTCGAGTAGCGCCTACGCGTTTCCAAAGGAACAGAAGGAGCCCATGACCGACGCCTCTCACATGAGGAATGCGCTTGCGCGTTTCGATCAGGTGAAGGGTGTGTCCGACGATGACCGGGACCAGGCGTTCGCTAACATCAAGAAGGCAGCTCGTCATTTCGGCGTGGACGTGGAGGAGAAGGATTGGCGCGACCTCGGAAAGAAGCCGCACACGAAAAACGCGGCGCACTGACAGGAAAGAGGGCGGCCGATGGGCCGCCCTCTTTTGTCTCTACCACACTTCACCCGGATCTCCTCACTTGAGGAGCGACATCATGATGCGGTCTCACGCGCTCTCGTTCCTCCTCCCGTTACTCTCTCTCGCCGCCCCCATGTTCGCTTCGGCACAGCGTCCATTCACGATGGCCGGACGCTCGGTGGTGTACGCCCCGAACGGCGTCGTCGCTACCAGTCAGCCACTCGCGAGCTCGGCGGGGCTGGCGGTGCTGCAGCGTGGCGGCAATGCGATCGATGCGGCCGTCACCGCAGCCGCCGTCATCTCCGTCACCGAGCCAATGATGACGGGGATCGGCGGCGACATGTTCGCGACCGTGTGGGTGGCGAAGGAGCACCGCCTCGTCGCCATCAACGCGAGCGGGCGCGCCGGCGCGCTGATGACGCGCGAGGCGCTGCTTCGTCGAGGACGGAAGGAGATGGCCGCACGCGGGGTCGAAACAGTGACGGTGCCGGGCGCGCTCGCCGGCTGGGACGAGCTGCTGAAAAAGTACGGCACGATCACGCTCGCACAGGCGCTCGCACCGGCGATTCAGTACGCAGAACGCGGCTATCCCGTCACACCTGTAATCTCGAGAGACTGGAAGGACGAAGAGGAGACGCTCGCGCTCGATCCGTCCGCGAAGTCGACGTTCATGCCGGGCGGCCATGCGCCGGCGCCGGGCGAATGGTTTAGAAATCCGGACTATGCGCGCACGCTTCGCGAGATCGCGTCCGGCGGAACGAAAGTGCTGTACGGCGGTGCGCTCGGCCAGCGCATCGTGAAGCGCGTGCAGGAGCTCGGCGGATTTCTCACGCTCGACGATCTCGAGGCGAACAGGCCGACGTGGGTGACCCCGATATCGGTGGTGTTCAAGGGCTATCGCGTGTGGGAGCTGCCGCCGAACAACCAGGGCATTGCCACACTCGAGATGCTGAAGATCCTGGAGCCGTACGACCTCAAGTCGATGGGCCACAATTCGGCGCCGTATCTCCATCATCTCATCGAGGCGAAGAAGCTCGCGTACGCGGATCTCGCGCGGTATGTGGGTGACGCGGACCACCTCACGATCCCACCCGATCGCATGCTCTCCGATGCGTTCATCGCGGAGCGCCGCAGTCATCTCGACGAATCGCACGCGCAGGCGCACGTGGATCCGGGACCGGCGCAGACCGCGAGCGAGACGATCTATCTCACGACGGCAGACAGCGCCGGCAACATGGTGTCGTTCATCAACAGCCTCTATTCCGCGTTCGGCTCGGGGATTGTAGTGCCAGGCACCGGCTTCGCGCTGCACAATCGCGGCGCCGGATTCACGCTCGAGCCGGGCTTGCCGAATACCGTCGCGCCGGGCAAGCGCCCGTTCCACACGCTCATCCCTGGCTTCGTGTCGAAGCCGGGTGCGAGCCCCGCGGCGGACGGACGTTCGGACACACCGTACATGAGCTTCGGGCTGATGGGTGGCGCGATGCAGGCACAGGGTCACGCGCAGCTCCTTCTGAATCTCCTTGTGTTCGGCATGGACGTTCAGCAGGCGATCGACGCCGCGCGCTTTCGTCACACGGAGGGGATGAACGTGTTTCTCGAGGCGCCCGTAACCGACAGCGTTCGCACTGCGCTGAGGGCGATGGGACATGTCGTCTCGGAGGGGCCGGGCTCGATGATGGGAGGATCGCAGGCGATCATCCGGCTCGAGCACGGCTACGCGGCGGGCTCGGATCCGCGCAAGGACGGCGAAGCGGCGGGCCATTAGGGAGGGTGACGCGGGCGCCGCATTTCCCGGTGCGAGCGACGGCAGCTGGGCCCGTGAGGCTCACCAACTTCGGGAAAGCAGATGCTGTGCTGAAGAGTGACGGTCGAGCACGTAGTGCGATTTACTGCTTGGGAATGTCCGTGTACGGGATGTTGAGGATCGGGTAGTCGCTCCATCCCTTGTAGTCGAAGTGCCACCACTCGGCGTGGTACACCGTGAATCCCTGCGCCTCCATCGCACGGCGCAGCAGCGCGCGATGCCAGCGCTGGAGCGATGTTCCGCCGGGATAGTTGGCGTACGAGCGATCGGATGTCTCATCGTACGTGCCCGGCATGTCCACAGGCTTTCCCGACGCGATCTCATAGAGCGTGATGTCCGCCGCCGCTCCGCGATTGTGCCGCGATCCCTGACTCGGGTCGGCGACGAAGATGTGCTCCTTCTCGGGAGTCGCATCCCAGAACATTTTCGTCACGTACCACGGACGATAGCTGTCGTGCACCAGGATACCGTAGCCCTGCGTCTCGAGGAAGCGATGCGCGCGCACGAGCGCCTCGGCCGCCGGTCGCTGAAGAAATGCGCGAGCCTGCGGATAGAATCGCGTTCCGAGGAAGTTGTTCGTCGTCGCGTAGCGAACTTCGAGATGAATCGTGGTATCGAGCGACGTGAGCTCCACGAGGTCAGGCGTTCGGGGACGATGTTCGACCGGTGGAGATGCCGCACGCGCTTCGCGCTCGAGATCGGCGACCGGGCGCACCGGCGTCACCTGCAGCTGATTTCCCGACGCGGGGCCGATCGCGCGCTTCGGAAACCATACCTTACCCACGTAGAGCCCCGCTATCGCGCCCGATTTGTTCGATATGAACCGCACGGGTTCGGCATCGTAGAGCGAGGCAGCGGGAAAGACGAACGTCGAGTCGTTCCTGTGAGTGAGCGGCGACTGGAAGAACCACTCGATCAGTGCCTCGAGATGTCCACGGCTCTCGAGGATGTAGAGAATGTCATGGTCCCACCCGTACTCCCCGACGAACTTCGCGAGCGCAGGCCGCGCGGGAGCGGGCTTCGAGTCTGCAGCGCGCACATAGTGTCGGCTGCCCACGTCGAGCGTGTCGCCGCGCCGTACGAATCGCGCGCCATAGCCGAGTCGGTCATCGCGAATCAGCGTGTCGCCCAGGAGGCGCAGTGCACCGCGCAAGCCGCCCGCTTCGTAGTACACCACGAGCTGCGACTCCGTACTCGGCGAATCCGACGCAGCCGTGAGATGCGTGAGCTCGAGTGCGCCGCTCCTGGATACGTATCGTCCTGCCAGCGATGCGGCGTCGCTCTCCGGCACGGGTGCGGTTTGCGTCCACGCCGGCATCGCACGGTGCGCTCGAAGCGCGAGCATCGCGCGGAGCGCCGCTTCTGCGACCCGACCTGCCACGACGTTCGTGGCATCGAGCGTGGTGACGACCGCGACGCCGAGGCTGTCGTCGGGCATCATCTCGGCGTCCGTCGCGAAGCCGTAGATCGCGCCGGCGTGACCGATCAAGCGTCGACCCGCGAGCGTATCGATGCCGAAGCCGATGCCGTATCCCGTGCGATCGCCCTTGGCCGCGAATTGCGGCACCCACATCGACTCGAGCGTCGCAGGGCGCAGCACGCGCGCGCGTGCGCCCTGGCCGCGCGC
>JBDTXN010000137.1:0-7938 GCA_040006175.1 Gemmatimonadota bacterium
ACCGACGCGCGCATTGTGGCCGTTCGCCACACGCCGTTACTTGGTCTCACACGATGGTTCAGCGGCGCAGCTCACCAGAGGGAAGACAATGTTCTGGTCGATGGCGAGAATGACAGTGTCAGGCATCGCGCTCAGCGTCGGCCTCGCGGCATGCGCGGGCTCGGCGCACGCAACGGGGGAACAACAGACGGGAGCGAGCCTCGAGGAGCAGGCGGTACGCCAGGCGAGACGGGAGCAGAATGCCGCGATGGCGTCGGGCAACGTCGAACGGATCGCAGAGTTCTGGACGGACGACGTAGAGATGCGCCGCGGGCTCGGTTTTCTCGTCGTAGGGCGTGAGGCCTATCGGAAGCTCTTCGTCGACACCGGATTCGACTCCGCTGTCGTGTATCAGCGGGAGCCCGAGACCGTAACCATCAGCACGGCATGGCCGCTCGCGTACGAGAGTGGAAGCTGGGCGGGTCATCTGGGAGGCGTGAAGGGGCCGGCTGTCATTGGCGGCAGCTATGCGGCGCAGTGGGTGAAGCGCGGAGCGCGTTGGCTGATTCGCGGCGAGGTGTACGTCGCGCTCACGTGTGCGGGGCGCGGCTGCGCATATGCCGCGGCACCGTAGAGCGCATACGCCGATCACATGACGCCGATCACATGACGCCGATGAGCAGCCCGGCGGAGCTACTCCGCCACGCGGTCGTGAGTGCGATGCCCGCGCTCGACGCCATCGCGGAAGGCGACGCGACTCGTGCGCGCGCTGCCGGTAAATGGTCGCGAAAGGAGATCATCGGGCACCTGATCGATTCGGCTTCGGTCAACCACGAGCGTTTTGTCCGCGCGCAGCTCACCGATGATTTGATCTGTCTCCCGTATGACCAGAATGCCTGGGTGAGTGTGCAACGCTATCACGACGCACAGTGGCGCCAGCTCGTCGGACTATGGGCGCTCTTCAACGAGCATCTCGCGCGCGTGATGAACGCGATTCCACTCGAGATCCAAACGCGGCCGAGGCAGCGTCACAACCTGGACCAGGTTGCCTTTCACGCCGTGCCAGCTACCGAGCCGGCTACGCTCGAGTATTTCATGCGGGACTACGTGGCGCACCTCGAGCACCACCTCGTCCAGATCTTCGAGCAAGTGACGTAACGATGCGCTTGTGTGTTGTCGTACCACCACTGTGCCTCGCGCTGCTCGGCGAGCAAAGCTGCTCGCGATCCCCATCCCCCGCTCCGGCACCTCGATCGCCGATGACGGCAACTGCGAATCTTCCGACCTGGCTGGCAGGACTCTGGAATCGGGAGTGGATCGAGCGAGCCGGCACGCGCTCGAGCCCGTTCGACGTCAACTATTTGCAGACGCCCAGCGCCTTCGCGGACATTCGCATTCCGCGCGACAGACCCGCGCTTGCGCACGCGAGGTCTTTCGCCGATCTCACGGATGCCGAGCTGCACGCGCTCGCGCGGCAGCGAGGCTTTGCGGGCTTTACGACGGTCGCGGGCGATCTCGCGACGTGGCATCACGAGATCGACTTCCAGCCGCCCGACAGCTCGGCAGACGTGGGGCGACTCGAGCAAATCGACGACAGCCACATGCTCGAGCACGCGCTCGACAGCTCCTACACGGAGTCGTGGCGAATGATCGAGCGCGGCACCGGTCAGTACCTCGTGCTTCGACTGGAGCACGCGAAACGGCTCGAACGCATTCTCCTGGTGTCGGCGGATCGCTTCATCTACGCGCGCAATCGCGGGAAAGATCTCGAAGTCGCAGAATCGCTCGATTCACTCATCGCTTCCTCGAACGCTACGCGGGCGGAGATCATCGCGTACGTCGATTGCGAGCTGTCCGTGGGACGGGTGCGCGGCGGAGCGGTTCCCTGGGAGATTCAGCACTCGACCCTCCCGTGGCACGAAGGTCACCATCTGGATCTCGCCGACAGTATTTCCGTGGATCACCGGCTCGCCGATCCGCTGATACGCGTCGGTTCGGGGGATGGCTGGCTCGTTGCGATGAATACGCTACGGGCGAATGCGCTCGACAGCATGTTTGCGCCCACGAAGTGAGGCGCGCCCACCCACTCGAGCCATCAACGTCCGCTCACCGAAGGCAAATCCGTGTGTGTGGTGTACAATGATGAGATCCACGCTGGTACGTTGGTTTCACCTCTCATATTCTGGCGGCTGGAGGACTCGAAGATGCTCAGAAGAATCGCGGTCTTGATGCTCGCACTCATGCTTTCCACCGTCGCAAGCACTGTCGCGCATGCGCAGCGCGGCGGACGCTTCGTGCTGCTCGGCGAGCGGCACATCGATGGTAACCTCGACAACGACAAGATCGACATCGGACGAGACAACGGCAGGTTCAGGGCGATTCAGTTCCGGGTGTACGGTGGGCGAGTGATGTTCGACCGTATCGTGGTGAGATATCTGAACGGCGAATCGAATGACATCAGAGTGCATAGCGAAGTTCTCGACGGAGGAAAGTCGCGGTTGCTCGACCTTCCGGGAGAAAACCGTGTGATCGAGAGCGTCTCGATGTGGTATGCGAAGCGAAACTGGCGGACGCGCCCGACCGTGCGGGTGTACGGCATTCGATAGCTGACTCGCGTCGTACAAGGCGATCGCCAGAAAGAAATCCCGCGTCGCGGTTGCGACGCGGGACTTTTACTGCTGGCACTGGGTGTCGCGCGTGAGCCGTCTTGCCGCACACGATGACCAGGCACATCATCGGCTTCCCGGCGAGACATCCGCGATCGAGCCGCGTAGCGAACCCGGCAGAGTACCGCATTGCCATAGATGCGGCAACTCGAATCGTCGGCGCAGCGCGGGCGCGCTCCTGATCCTTGGCGATGCTCGCACCCCAAGCGATCGTTTCGCACATGCGACCCTCTGCCCCCTGGCGGAGCGCGCTCCGCGCGAGTCGCCAAGTATCGTTCGCGTCCGTGTCGATTCCCTCATGCCTCGTTCGATGTATGGTAGAGCCCCGATCCGCAGGCGCGACTGCCTGCACTAGCCACTCAACCGCGAAAAGGAGTAACGGCAATGCGATTCATGATGCTGTTGAAGGCCGACAAGAACACGGAGGCCGGCCTGATGCCAGGCGAGGATATTCTCATCGCGATGGGGAAGTACAACGAAGAATTGATCAAGGCTGGCGCGCTGCTGGCCGGCGAGGGGCTTCAGCCGAGCTCGAAGGGCGCTCGCGTTCGCTTTGCCAACGGTAAATCCACAGTGATCGATGGTCCGTTCACCGAAACGAAGGAGCTCATCGCGGGCTTCTGGATGATTCAGGTCAAGTCGAAGGAAGAGGCGATCGAGTGGGCGAGGCGCGTTCCCTTCAACCCGAGCGGAGCATCGGCGACGACCGGAGGTGTCGGCGAGATCGAAATCAGACAAGTCTTCGAGGATGCAGATTTTTCCCCCGATCTTTATCCGTCAGAGGAGGCGCAAGAGGTCATCAAAGCCGAGGGAGAGTTCCGCAAGCGCACCAATACCTGACGCGAGCCCGGCTCGCGCATCCCGGGGGCCATCCCTCGGTCCGTACTGCCCGCAGGACAATTCCCGCCCGTCTGTCGATTTCCGGATTCGCCCTTCGTCGTAACTGTGAGGGCAGCGATTCACACTAGCGCGGCCGACATTCACGACGAGCCAACAGGAGAAACATGATCACGCACATTCATGCCGTAACGATCGTCGTCTCGGATCAGGACAAGGCGCTCGAGTTCTTCTGCGACGTACTCGGCTGGAAAAAGACGGAGGACGCACCGATGGGACCGCACATGCGATGGGTGACCGTCGCTCCGTCCGGCGCCGACACGAACATCTCGCTTTCTCTGCCGGGCTGGTACACCCAGAAGCCTTCGCTCGAGATGGGGATCAACACTGGAATCGCGTTCGCCACCACAGACATGCACGGGACATACGCAGAGCTCAAGAAGCGTGGCGTCAGCTTCAAGAGTGAGCCCGAGATGATGCCGTGGGGCAAGCTTGGGGTCTGGTTTCTGGATCCGGATCGCAACGAGTTCTTCATGGCCGAGACCTGACGCATGCTACATCGGGGCGCTTCCCTGGATCGAACTCTACCTGCGTGACTCCGGACTGCGCGCGATCCTGTCCTGAACACATTCGCGGACTTGCGAACGCATGACGAGATACCTGTGTCTGATCTATCTCAACGAGCAGGAGATGTCCGAACTGCCACACGTGGAGATGAACGATCTCAACGTTCGGCACCTCGCGCTCAACGAGCGGCTGCGGGGGAGCGGCAATCTCGTGGAGGCGTCCGCTCTCGAGTCCTCCGCGAGCGCCGTTCGCTTTCGAGTGCGGGGAGGCAAACGCACGGTCGTCGATGGTCCGTTCGCGGAGACCAAGGAGCTGATCGCCGGTTTTTATCTCATCGAGGCCAAGGACATGGAGGAGGCGATCGGCATTGCATCCCAGTTTCCGAGCGTGCCGCACGCGACGATAGAGGTATGGCCCACACGCGAGCTCATCGTGGACGAGGTGACCGGATAGCGCTGCACGGCGGCCTTGCACCGGCGATGCACCGTCGCCTGATTGCAGGCCATGACGGATACGGCTACGCACCGCGCGATAGACGCGGTGTGGAGAATCGAGTCGGCGAAGGTCATCGCCGGTTTGGCGCGCATGGTCGGCGACATCGGCCAGGCCGAGGATCTCGCGCAGGACGCACTGGTGATCGCGCTCGAGAAGTGGCCTGTCACCGGCGTTCCCGATAATCCGGGAGCATGGCTCATGGCCACGGCGAAACACCGCGCCCTCGATCTGCTTCGCCGCCAGAAGCTTCTGGAGCGAAAGCACGAGCAGCTCGGCCACGAGCTCGATGCGAAGCAGGAAGGCGCCACGAACGATCTCGATGCGGCGATCGATGATGACATCGGAGACGACCTGTTGCGGCTCGTGTTTACCGCGTGTCATCCCGTGCTGTCCACGGACGCGCAGGTCGCACTCACGCTCCGGCTGCTCGGCGGACTGACGACCGACGAGATCGCACGCGCATTTCTCGTTCCCGAGCCTACGATCGCGCAGCGAATCGTGCGCGCAAAACGCACCCTCGCGGACGCGAAGGTGCCATTCGAGGTTCCTCGCGGCGCGGAGCTCGCGACACGGTTGTCGTCGGTGCTCGGTGTCATCTACCTCATCTTCAACGAAGGCTACTCCGCCACCGCAGGCGACCACTGGATGCGTCCCGCGCTCTGCGAGGACGCGTTGCGACTCGGGCGCATTCTCGCAGAGCTCTCTCCCGGCGAGCCCGAGGTGCACGGCCTCGTCGCACTGATGGAGATTCAGGCCTCGCGCGCGCGCGCACGCGTGGGGCCCACAGGCGAGCCGGTGCTCCTGCTCGATCAGGATCGCGCGAAGTGGGACTACGTGCTCATTCGCCGCGGCCTGGACGCCCTGTCGCGGGCGGAGGCGTTGGGCGGCGCGACGGGACCGTACGCGATGCAGGCGGCGATCGCCGCCTGTCATGCGCGTGCGAAGAGCGGGGACGAAACGGATTGGGAGCGCATCGCGTCGCTGTACGACACGCTCGCGCGCATCACGCCGTCGCCGGTGGTCGAGCTGAATCGTGCCGTCGCCGTCTCGTTTGCGCGCGGTCCGGCGGCGGGGCTCGAGCTCGTCGACGCGCTCACGTCGGAGCCCTCACTGCGGCGCTATCACTTGCTGCCGAGCGTGCGAGGTGACCTCCTCGCGAAGCTCGGGCGCGCCAGCGAGGCGCGAGCAGAGCTCGAGCGTGCCGCCTCGCTCACCCGAAATTCGCGTGAGCGCGATCTCCTCCTCGCGCGAGCGGCGGCGCTCGCGCCCTCCTGACCCGAACAGTCCTCACTGGACATTCGGCGCTCCGTGAGACAACGTGAATGACTCACTCCAACTCGAGCCCAGACCAATGCGCCTACGTGTTTTCGCGATGATTACCGCCTTTGCTGCGCTGCCTCACTTGGCTGCGGCGCAGGCTTCGCCCGTGTCGGACGCCTTCAAGGAAGAGGCATCATCAGCGGCAAAGAATCTGATGGCTGCCGCAACCGAGATGCCTGCGGAGAAGTATTCGTTCAAGCCGACGACGGCGCAGATGAGCTTCGGTGACATCGTCGCGCACCTGATCGAGGGGAATGACTATCTTTGCGGAGAGATCAGTGGAGCGAAGGCTCCAGCGCGCGCGAAGGTCACGGGCGCGAGTGGCAAGGATGTGCTGCTCGGCGAGCTCAAGGACTCGTTCGCCTTCTGCGACGGCGCGTTCGCGAAGCTCGATGATTCGAAGCTCGGTGAGCAGCTGAAGTTCTTTGGCCCGAAGCCGCGCTCGCGTGCGTACATCATGTTCGTCACGGTCGGAGACTGGGCTGACCACTACAGTCAGAGCGCGATATATCTTCGTCTCAATGGTCTGCTGCCGCCCACGGCGAAGAAGGAGTCGTAACGCGGTACGGGCTGCATCCGTAATTGCACGGCCGCCGGACCCGAGTCCGGCGGCCGTTCCACATCCGGACATCGTGTCGATTCCGAACGGCCGAGAATTCTGACAGTCGCGGCGAAACCCGCCGTCCGCGCCCCTCGTATGGCTGGTTGAACCCGTGGCGCACTTCGGAACGGAGCCTCCCGATGACGCGACTCGGGAATTTCGCCGAGCACCCAAACCATCCGCTGCTCGACGTTGTCGAATGAGTGACACGCACTCCAACCCAGCTCCCGTGTACGCATGTCACTGAGCATTGCATTCCTCGCGCTATTGCAGGCCTCTACCGGCCCGGCGCCCGCACCAACGGATGCGCAATCGTCCCCAAAGGTCAATTCCGCGGCGACTGCACCGGCGTCCGCAAGCGCGACGACTGCAACTGCTACGCGCGCGCTCAGGAAACCGGTGATCGATGGGCGCGACGACGATGAAGTGTGGCGCAGCGCACAGCCGATCACGGGATTTCGCCAATTCAGTCCCGTCGCAAATGGCGAGGTGCGATTCCGCACGGAGGCGAAGGTCGCGTACGACGATCAGAACTTCTATGTGTTCATCCGCATGTTCGATCCGCATCCCGACAGCATCCTCCGGCTGCTCGGCAGGCGCGACGTTCGTGTCGCGTCGGATCAGATCAAGATCATCGTCGACTCCTATCACGACAGACGCACCGGGTACGAGTTCGCGGTGAATCCTGCAGGCGTGAAACGCGATTACGCCGTGTACAGCGACATCAGCGAAGACGGCTCGTGGGACGGCGTGTGGGAGGCCGGCACCACCATCGATTCGCTCGGCTGGACGGCGGAGTTTCGCATTCCGCTCTCGCAGCTGCGGTACGCGGATTCGAAGACGCACACATTCGGCTTCGGGATCTGGCGGGACATCGATCGGTACAAGGAACGAGATAGTTGGCCGGAATACCGGCAGAGCGATTCGCGCTTGATGTCGCAGCTCGGAAGCGTCGAGAAGATCGACGGTATTCCGTCACCGCATCGCCTGGAGGTCGCGCCGTATGTCGTCGCAAAGAACGTGTCGGAGGATCCGTTCTCGGGGAACGCCCGCAATCAGAAGTTCTCCGCCGGTGCAAACGTCAAGTACGGTTTGACGTCCAATCTCACGCTCGATGCCTCCGTCAATCCGGATTTCGGGCAGGTCGAGTCGGACCCCTCGGTGCTCAACCTTTCGGCATTCGAGACGTTCTTCGCCGAGCAGCGGCCGTTTTTTCTCGAGGGCACGGGGATCTACAGCTTTCAGGTGAACTGCAATCAGGTGAACTGCAACAACGAAGGGCTCTTCTATTCGCGCCGTATCGGCCGCTCACCACAACTCGGCAATCTGTACGGCGACGCGAGCTCTCCCACAGCCACGACGATCCTGGGCGCCACGAAGCTCACCGGCCGGCTCTCGAGCGGCACCTCGATCGGCGTGCTCGACGCCGTGACCCAGCGCGCGGACGGCCCACTGGGCCAAACGCTCGAGCCG
>JBDTXN010000138.1:0-7914 GCA_040006175.1 Gemmatimonadota bacterium
GCGTCTCGCCGCCGCGCTCCAGCCACTCGCGGCTCGAGTACAGGTCGATCTTCCAGCCCGTGAGCTCACTCGCGAGGCGAACGTTTTGGCCGTTGCGCCCGATGGCGAGCGAGAGCTGATCTTCGTCGACCACCGCCTGGATGCTCTTGGCGACACCGTCGCTGAACACACGTGCGACGCGCGCAGGCGCCAACGCGAGCTTCGCGAAGCGCTCCGGATCCGCCGACCACGGCACGATGTCGATGCGCTCACCGCCGAGCTCGTTCACCACGGCCTGAACGCGCGAGCCCTTGAGCCCGACGCAAGCGCCTACCGGATCAATCGAGTCGTCGCGGGAGAAGACGGCGATCTTCGTGCGGCTGCCGACCTCGCGCGCGGAGGCGCGAATGTCAACGATTCCCTGCTGAATCTCGGGGACCTCGAGCTTGAAGAGCGCCTTCACGAAGAGACCATCGGCGCGGCTCAGGATGAGGCGCGGACCCTTCGGCGTCTCCTCGATGCGCTTCAAGACGGCGCGAATCGGCTCGCCCTGGTGATAGTGCTCGCGATGGTTCTGCTCGCGGTACGGAATGATCGCCTCCGCCTCGCGAAACTTGTTGAGCATGACGACCAGCTTGCCGCGCTCGATCTGCTGCACTTCGCCCGAGAGGAGATCACCGACGCGAGTCGCGAACTCGTCGCGAATGCGCGTGCGCTCACGCTCACGAACGCGCTGGATGATGCGCTGCTTCGCAGCCTGCGCGGCGGTGCGCCCGAACTCGGCGAAGTCCACCGGCTCTTCGAGCATGTCGCCGACTTCGAAGCCCTCGTCGTAGATCTGCGCGTCTTCCACCGAGATTTCCCGGCTCGCGTCCGTCACCTCGGCCACGACGCTGCGGAGGCGCGTGATCTTGATCGCGCCTCGCCCTTCATCGATCTCGACTTCGGCCTGGACAGTCGGGCCGTACCGCTTGGCGAGGGCGGCGAGGATGCCGTCCTGCAGCAGCAGATGCAGCTCGGTACGATCGAGCTGCTTCGTGTTCGTGATCTCCTTGATCGCGCTCAGAATATCTACGGAGCTGACCATCTCGAACTCCCTTCGCTTACCATGTGAACGCGAGCCGTGCGTCCTTGACGTCGGCCAGCGCGATGCGCTGCTCAGTACCCTGTGTGGTGCGGACCACGATGCTTTCCGCCCCGTCCGTTCCTTCCACGCCGAGAATCTCGACCTCGGCACGACCCTGGAGCATTGGGCTCAGCACGCTAGCCCGCTGTCCAACGAATCGTCGCCAGTCTGCCACTCGATGCAACGGCCGTTCGATTCCAGGCGAAGACACTTCCAACACGTACTCGGGCCCGACCTTTTTTTCCGTCTCGAGCCTCGCTTCGACCGCGCGGGACGCGAGCGCACAATCGCTCACGATGACCGCCTCACCGTCGCGGCGATCGATCCGGAGCTGTAACGTGGGGCGAGCCCGACTGCCCCCGGTACGCAATTCCACCAGATCGTAGCCAAGCCGGTCAAGCTCTTCTGTAACAACCGATTCCAGCGCTTCGTTCACGTCGATTCGCAAGCGACAAAAAATAAAAAATGTGGGGCAACCTCCCCCACATCCGGCCCCTCCGCAAACGCGGCTGAGCAACCGATATGCAATCTAGACATGAAGTTAGGGAGAGTCAACCCGAGCGGACGCCGTGCGCGCGACGATCACGGCAAGCTGTCGCCCGCCATCGCCGGCGCGGTGCGAGAAGAAGCGTGCGTTGTCACATCGCGTGCAACACGCACTCGTTGTGATCGCTGAAACGCCCGCGTCCCGTGCATGCGTTGCTATCAGGCCGCGCAGGTCCACTCGTTGCGCGCCTGTCGCCGCGAGTCCTGTGAGCGCCGTCGCAACGTCGGCGCTCACTTCATAGCACTCGCCGCAGATCGCCGGACCCAGGTGCACGCGCAGGTCACCTGGCGCGTATCCCTGGCGGCTGAATGCGGCGAGCGCGCGCTCGATGATGCGCGCCGCCGTCCCTCGCCAGCCGGAGTGAAGGAGGGCGACGGCTCCCTCGGGATGCGCGATGAACACCGGCACGCAGTCGGCGATCGTGACCGCCATTGCGGTGCCGCGACGCGGCGCGAAGTGCCCATCCGCCTCCGTCGTGCGGAGCCAGCCTTCCCACGCGCCGTCGTGCTCCACCACGCGCGTACCATGCACCTGCTTGGCAGTCGCGAAGCGCGGAGCCCCCGTTGGCATCGCGGGCTGCAGCGACGCGCGGAGCTCGTCCCAGCGCGCCATCACCGCGTGCACCGGCTCGTCGGACATCGTGGCGAAGCTGCCGGCATCGCGCGTCGTCGTGAAGGCGGTGATGCCGAACGCCTCGAAGTCCGGAACGATCTCGCGGGCCGGAGCCACGGGCGCGGCGCTCGTGTCGGGCGTCAGCCGCGCCGGTCCTCGACGCGCGTGATCCGCGCCCCCAGTGCGCGCAGCCGCTCATCGATCCGCTCGTAGCCACGCTCGATCTGCCCGACGTTGTTGATCGTGCTCGTGCCGGTGGCACACAAGGCGGCCAGCAGCATCGCCATCCCCGCGCGAATGTCGGGCGATTCAAGTGAGCTTCCACGCAGCGGCGAGGGCCCGGCCACGAGCGCGCGGTGTGGATCGCACAGCACGATGCGCGCACCCATGCCGATCAGCTTGTCCACGAAGAACATGCGCGACTCGAACATCTTCTCGTGCATGAGAACGAGCCCCTCGCACTGCGTCGCCGTCACGATCGCGATCGACATCAGATCGGCCGGAAACGCCGGCCAGGGCTGGTCCTCGAGCTTGGGGACGTGACCGCCGAGATCCATGCGGATCGCACGGCTCTGCTTCGCGGAGACGAGGAGATCGTCGCCGACGACAGTGCACTCGATGCCGAGCCGCTCGAAGCCCATGCGCGTCGAGCGCAGATGCTCCACACCCGCGGCGACGATGCGGAGCTCCGAACGCGTGACCGCCGCGAGTCCGATAAACGAGCCGACCTCGATGTGATCGGGTCCGATGCGGTGCGTCGCCCCATGGAGCGACTTGGCACCGTGAACCGTGATCGTATTCGTGCCGATCCCCTCGATCGATGCGCCCATGGCCATCAGGAAGCGCGCGAGATCCTGCACGTGCGGCTCGCTCGCAGCGTTGCGGAGCGTCGTCGTACCCGATGCGAGGCTCGCCGCCATGAGCGCGTTCTCGGTGCCCGTGACGCTCGGCTCATCGAGAAAGACATCGGCGCCGCGCAGCCCTTTCGTGGTGAGCACGTATTCGTCGGCGATTTCCACGAGCGCGCCGAGCTGCTCGAGCGCGAGGAAGTGCGTGTCCACCCTGCGGCGTCCGATGACGTCGCCGCCGGGAGGCGGGAGCGTCACGCCGCCGCAGCGGGCGAGCAGAGGGCCGGCGAGCAGGATCGATGCACGAATCTTCGCGCACAGTACCGGATCGAGTGCGCTGGGCGTGACGACTTTCGCCTCGATGACGAGCGTGTTCCGCGCCGCCCATTCGGCCGAGACGCCGAGGGAGAGCATGAGCTCCACCAGCGTTTCGCAGTCGCGGATGCGCGGAACGTTTTCGAGGGTGACCTGTTGATCGGTGAGGAGCGTTGCGGCAATGATCGGCAGCGCGGCGTTCTTGTTACCCGACGGGTGGATCGAGCCGGCGAGCGTGCTTCCACCTTCGACGATGTAGCGGAGCGGGGCGGCCAAGGGGTATCGGAATGGGGTCAGTCGGTGCGGATTCGGGATGTGCGGCCGCGCGGGCGCGCACGAGCGGAAGGATGCCCCGGGCCGCGGGTGCAAGTCAAGGAATCTGCTTGACAAGCTGCTCGCGCACTTTCTATTGAGGATGTTGGCACCACCATTGCACCACCCTCCCGCACGAGCCGCGAGCGTGTCGCGCCGGGCGCGAGAACCTTGACCTCTCCGAACTTCGCGGAATGATCCTGATCGCTCAGATGGGCGCTCTGCTGCTGCAGGGTGCGACGACGGCCGGAAAGGAGGCCGCGGCGCCGGTTGGCTCGGGGTCGGGGTGGTATGTGCTCTTCACGCAGATCACGAGCGCCGCATCGGTGGTCGTGTTTCTGGTGTTGATGCTCATCCTCATCCCCGCGCTCGTGAAATTCAAGAAGACCGCCGCGCGACTCGATGCCGTGCTCGATCGCGTGGAGCGGAGCATCGAGCCCGTGACCAGGCACGCCACGCACATCGCGGACAATGTCGATTACATCTCGACGTCGATTCGTTCGGATGTGCAGGAGCTCCGAAAAACGCTGCTCAGCGCGAACACCGCCATTCGCGGCATGATCGAGACGTCGGAGCGGCGGCTGCACGAGCTGAGTGCCGTGCTCCGCGTGGTGCAGGAGGAGGCGGAGCATGCGTTCGTCTCCACCGCCTCGACGATTCGCGGCGTGCGCGCGGGCGCGGCGACGCTTCGCGCCAACGGCGCGCTACCGTCCGTGGACCTGGAGGATCTGGACGACGAGGATGACGAAGACGAGTTGGTCGATCTCGATGACGCCGAGCTGCAGGACGAGGGCACCCTGGCCGAATTCGATGAGCTGGACGTGATAGAAGACGAGGACGATGACCTGGACAGTGGCATCGAGACGATCAATGACCTTGATGCGGCGAACGAAGCCGCGGAGGATATGACAAATGGCGACATCAATGGGCCCACGTTCGGGCGCGCGGAACCGCGCATCAAACGGGCAAGACGACACGACCGGGGGTGAGCGCGAGCAGTATGATCTGTTGACTGCCGCGATCCTCGGAGTGGTCGCAGGCGCAGGCATCGCGATGTTGTTCCGCGGTCGCCGCAAGCGCACCGCCGGCGCGCTCGCGCGCGAAGCGAAGGAGATGGCTGGCGCCGCAGTTGGGCGCGCGGGCCGTCGCGGAGCGAAGTGGGCGGCGAATCGCTCCAGTCAGATGATGGATCTCCTCCCCGTCGATGAGATTGCCGACTCCCTTGGCGACTACGTGAAGAATGCCCGCGAGGCAATCGACGAAACAGTGTCGCACGAGCTGAACGACCTTCGCAAGGCGATCCGGCGCCAGAGAAAGCATCTGGGCATCTGAAAGTCGTTGTAACTTCGAGGATGTCCTCGCAGTCGATTGATCTTTCCCGTTCCGGAACAATGAAGCGGGGCTCGTTACGCTCGCGCGTCGCGGTGCCATTGGCGCTCGCCGTGATCGCGCTTTGCGTACTGCCGTCCACCGCATGGGCGTGGACACCGGGCACGCACATTTTTTTGGGCGAGGCCGTGCTCGGAGCACTCGCGCAGCTGCCCAAGGCGATCGGCGAGCTGCTCACGAACTACCCCGTGGAGTTCCTCTACGGGTCGATCGCCGCAGACACAAGCATCGCAAAGAAGTACGCGCCGGTCGGGCGACACTGTCATTCGTGGGCGGTGGGGCTCGAGATCTACGACAAGGCGCGCGACGACGCGCTCAAGAGCTTCGCGCTTGGCTATCTCGCACATCTCGCGGCGGATACCGTTGCCCACAACTTCTTCGTCCCGCGCTATCTCATCATCGCGTCGCGAACGTCGGGCGTGGGACACAGCTACTGGGAGAGTCGCTTCGAGACGCATCTGGGCCAGGGCTACAGCAGGCGCGCTCGCGAGGTGATACTCCGCGACCATTCGCGGTCCGACGACCATCTCGACCGAATTCTGAGTCCCACGATCTTCAGCACGCAAACCAACCGCCGATTGTTCCGCGGCATGGTGTACGTGACCGACACCGAATCGTGGCAGCGCATCTTCCAGTTGGCGGCGGAGAACAGCCGGTGGAACGTCACCGATCCCGATGTCGCGCGCTACATGGAGCGGTCGTACGACTTCATCATCGACTTTCTTCGGCGCGTGGATAGCTCCGAGCCGTACGCGCTGGACCCGGCGGGCGACGACGCGCTCCGTCTCGCCAAGGAAGTGCGTCGCGATTCGCGGCGAGCCGGAATGGAATTCCGGCTGGCGGAAGAGGCGACGCGCCAGTTCTCGATGCCCGAGTCGCAGCTACGGTTCGCGGCCGAGCTTCGGTCGCCGCTCTACTCGCCTGCGTCCGCTCGCGCCGACAGGAGCTGACTCACCGCCTTCGGATCGGCGCGGCCTTTCGACGCCTTCATCACCAGGCCGACGAGCACTCCGAGCAGCTTCTTGTCGCCTGCGCGGAAGCGAGTCGTCACATCCGGATTTTCGGCGAGCACCTGATCGACCCAGCCGGCGAGCGCGTCCTCGTTGCGCTCCTGAAGCAGCCCTTCCCTGCGCGCGATCTCCTGCGGCATCTCACCGCTCTGGCTCGCGATCGCAAAGATTTTCGTCGCGGCGGCGTGACTCACCGTGCCGTCGTGCACCATCGCGAGGAGCTTCGCGAGTGCGGTGGGCGTGACATTCAGGGTAGCGAGGTCGGCACCCGAATTGAGGAGCTGACGTACGTCGCGGATGACCCAGTTCGCCGCGGTCTTCGCATCGGCGCCGGCATCGACTATCGCCTCGAAGTATGCGGCGAGGGGCGGATTCGCGGTGAGCACCTCGATCTCCACCGGTGTGAGCTTGTACTTGGTGGCGAAGCGCACGCGTTTGGCGGCCGGCAACTCCGGCAGGTCGTCGCACATGCGCTTGATCCATTCCGGAGAGAGCACGAGCGGCGGGAGATCCGGCTCGGGGAAGTAGCGATAGTCGTGGCTCGCTTCCTTGCTGCGCGCGGGACGCACCTCGCCCTTGCTGGCATCCCAGAGCATCGTCTGCTGCGTGACTTCGCCGTGGCTCTCGAGGAGCTCGACCTGGCGCGCGAACTCCAGCTCGAGCGCGCGCTCGACGCCCGAAAACGAGTTGAGGTTCTTTACCTCGGTCTTTGTGCCGAGCTTGGTCTCGCCGCTGAGCCGCGCGCTGACGTTTGCGTCCACGCGAAGGCTTCCCTCCTCCATGTTCGCATCGCTCACGCCCGTGTATTCGATCACCTGCTTGAGCGCGCGCAGGTACGCGCCGGCTTCGCGGGCCGAGCGCATGTCCGGCTCGCTCACGATCTCGATGAGCGGAACACCGGAACGATTCAGGTCGATAGCCGTGACCCCTGGATAGCGGTCGTGCACGGATTTGCCCGCATCCTCTTCCATGTGCACCCGCGTGATGCGCACGGTGATCGGCGTGCTGTCCGCATTCGTGCCGATGTCGAGCTTTCCCTTCTCCGCCAGTGGCTTGTCGAACTGCGAGATCTGATAGCCCTTGGGCAGATCCGGGTAGAAATAGTTCTTGCGTGCGAAGATCGAGATCTCGTTGACGTTGCACGAGAGCGCGTGCGCCGCGCGCACGGCCAGGCGCACGGCCTCTTCGTTCAGCACGGGAAGTGCGCCGGGAAGCGCGAGACACACGGGACAGGTGTTCGCGTTCGGAGGCGCGCCATACGATGCGCTGCAGCTGCAGAACGCCTTGGTGCGCGTCTGCAGCTGCACGTGCACCTCGAGCCCGACCACCATCTCGTACTTGTCGATTGCGCTCATCTCGCCCCCGCCATCGCTGCCTCGAGCGCGTAGGCTCCGCGGAACATCGTCTGCTCGTCGAAATGACTGGCGATGAGTTGCCCGCCAACAGGCAGCCCATCGATTGCACCGATCGGCACCGAGATCGCCGGGACACCGGCAAGATTCGCCGTCGCCGTGAAGATGTCGTTGAGGTACATCTCGTATGGCTCGGACTTGGCGCCGAACTCGAAGGCGGGCGTCGGCGTGGTCGGCGTAAAGAGCAGATGCACGCCGGACTCGAACACGTCGCGGAAATCCCGCGCGATGAGTGTGCGAACCTCCTGCGCCTTCTTGTAGTACGCATCATAGTAGCCCGCCGACAGCACATACGTGCCGAGCAGAATCCTGCGCGTGACCTCCGGCCCGAAGCCGCGCGTGCGCGTCCGCTCGTACATCTCCC
>JBDTXN010000139.1:0-7900 GCA_040006175.1 Gemmatimonadota bacterium
CCTGTTCCGTCGCCCTCGATGAACGGGATGATCGGCTGGGCGGGGACTTGCAACATCCCGTCCCGCATTGTGATCGTTTCACCCTGGGTGGGGGGCTTCAATGACTTGTAATCGGGTGCGGTGGACGTCGTCATGATGTTTCGGCTCCTGCGTCGATGAGTGCCAATGTCCGAAATGTGCTGTTGGAGCGCGTGAACGGCAACGAGGCAACGGCGCGCGCAGCGCTCGCGATCGCGGACACCTTCGATGCATTTCGCGCGCGCTTCGCGGAGATCACGCGCGGGGTGCGCGACCGCTTCGAGCGTCGTGACTGGCTCGGCACGCAGGACGACGCCGCCGCGCGCCTGGCACTCTACCGTACGCACGTGTTGCAGGCCCTGGACGAGGTGCGCCAGGAGCTTGGCCCGTTCGCCACGGACGTGGCCACGTGGGAAGAGGTAAAGTGGCTGCACGCAGCCCTCATCGTCGATCGCGACGACTGCGAGATCGCTGAAACGTTCTTCAGCTCGATCACGCGGCGCGTGTTCACGACGGTCGGGGTGAACACGCACGTCGAGTACGTGCTTCCCGAGGCGAACCCGGAGCCCCGCGGCGACGAGCAGCCGATCACCCGATGCTACGCGCTCGACCGTGGAGTAACGGCAGCGCTCGACCGGCTGCTCGCCGATCTCGCGTGGAGCGTTCCCTATGCGAACATCGAGCGCGAGATCGCGCTCGCGGTGGAGCGCGTGGAGCTGGCACTGCGCACCGCGGGCATTCCGCTGGCCGGCGCCGAGCTGGAAGCGCTCGTTCCGATCTTCTTCCGCAACAAGGGCGCGTACGTCATCGCGCGCGTGCGAGACGGGGACGCGTGGCTTCCCGTGGTCTTCCCGCTGCTCCACGGTCCGGACGGCATTGCCGTCGACGCGGTGCTGACCACGAGCGACGAGGTCAGCATCGTGTTCGGCTTCAGCTGGTCGTACTTCTTCGTCGAGACGGAGCGGCCGAGCGCGGTGGTGGAGTTTCTCGCCTCGATCATGCCGCTCAAGCGCATCGACGAGCTGTACAACGCGATCGGCTTCAACAAGCACGGCAAGACGGAGCTGTATCGCAGCCTCGTGGAGCACATGACGCGGCCGGACGCGCGGTTCGGCTTTGCGGAGGGTGATGAGGGGCTCGTCATGAGCGTCTTCACGCTCCCGTCGCTCAACGTCGTGTTCAAGATCATCAAGGACCGCTTCGGACATCCCAAGCGCATCACGCGCACTGGAGTCCTCGGCAAATACCATCTCGTGTTCGTGCGCGACCGAGTGGGGCGACTCGCCGATGCGCAGGAGTTCGAGCATCTCGCCTTTCCGCGCCGGCTTTTCCCCGATGATCTGCTCGAGCACCTGCGCGCGGTGGCGCCGTCCATCGTGCACGTCGAGGGCGAGCACGTGGTGATCGCCCATCTCTACACGGAACGACGTGTAACTCCGCTCAACGTGTTTCTTCGCGATGCCACACCCCAGGCAGCTGCGGATGCGGTGCTGGATTATGGCGCGGCGATCAAGGATCTCGCCGCCGCCAACATCTTCACGGGTGACATGCTCCTCAAGAACTTCGGTGTGAGTCGCCACGGCCGCGTCATCTTCTACGATTACGACGAGCTCTGTCTGCTCACGGAGTGCAACATCCGCTCGCTGCCGCAGCCGCGCACGGAAGAGGAGGAGATGGCGGCCGAGCCCTGGTATTACGTGGGTGAGCTCGATGTATTCCCGGAGGAGTTCGCGGCGTTCCTCGTTCCCTCGGGTCCACTGCGCGAGGTGTTTCTTGGTGCGCACGCCGACCTGCTCACCGTGGAATATTGGCGCGGGATGCAGCAGCGGCAGCGTGAGGGCGAGGTCGTCGACGTCTTCCCGTACAACGCCGCTCGCCGCCTCGTGCGCTCGTGATGCGGACTTCCGGGACGTTCGACGTGGTGATCGTCGGGATCGGCGCGATGGGGAGCGCCGCGCTCTATCATCTCGCCGCGCGCGGTGTGAAGGTGTGCGGCGTCGACAGGTACACGACCCCGCACATTCATGGGTCGACGCACGGTCGCACACGCATCATCCGGGAAGCGTACTACGAGCATCCGTGTTACGTGCCGATCGTGCAGCGCGCGTACGAGCTGTGGGCATCGCTCGAGAAGGAGATCGGACACCAGCTGTTCGTCCGGACGGGCGGGCTCATGATCGGCCCGCCCGCGGGCGAGCTCTTCGCGGGCGCCCTGCGAAGCGCGACGGAGCACGGGCTCGCCTACACCGTCCTCGATCCGGCGGACGTGCAGGCGCGCTACCCGGGATTTCGCGTGCCGAGCGGATCGAAGGCGCTCCTCGAGCCTCGCGCGGGGCTTCTCTTCCCGGAGAAGTGCGTCGAGGCGCATCTCGCGCTTGCGCTCCGCGCGGGCGCGACCATCCGAAACGGCGTGACGGTCACCGGGTGGGATGCGAACGGGGATGTGCGCATCGAGACGGACGCGGGCGAGCTCCGCGCGCGCACCCTCATCATCGCTGCGGGCCCGTGGCTGCCGGCGCTCGTGCCCGAGCTGGAGCTCCCGATCGAGATCGAGCGTCAGCTCTTTCACTGGTTCGAGCCTTCTTCGCACAAGGAGTGGTACGACGCGGCACACTCGCCGATCACGCTCATCGAATACGCGGACGATCGCTTCTTCGCGACCTTCCCCGACGTCGGTGACGGCGTGAAGGCAGGGGTCCATCACGAGGGCGCGATGATCGACGTTGATGCGCCGCGTGCGCCGGCGTCGGACGCCGAAGGGGTCGAGATGCAGGCGCTGCTAGCGCGCTATCTACCGGAGGCAGCTGGGCGGATCCTCGATCGAGCCACGTGCGTGTACACCAACACGCCCGACCACGATTTCCTGCTCGATCGTCACCCCGCGCATCCGAACGTGATCGTCGCGAGCCCGTGCTCGGGACACGGCTTCAAGTTCTCGAGCGCCATCGGCGAGATCCTGGCGGACATGGTGATGAAGGGCGGGACGGGCTTCGACCTCAGCCCGTTCGCGCTCTCGCGATTCGCCGTGCGCGGGAAATAGTCTCGCTACTGCGTGCCTGGCGTCGGCGGCGCATGCAGCAACGCCTCGACCGCGCTTCGCGTCTTCGCATCGCGGAGCGAGCCCGCGATCGCGCGGAGCGGCGGGTCGCGGAGCGCCGGGGGGAGCCGACGCATCGCGCGGAGCGTCCAGTCACGCACGTACGGGCGCGTGTCGTCGAGCGAGCGCACGAGCGCCGACAGTGCACCGGCACCACCCTGTGCCGAGAGTACGGCGAGCGTGTTCGCTGCGCGCGCCGTCACGCCGCGAAGCGAGTCGACGCTCGCGGTGAAGGCGGTGTCGCCCAGCCGCGCGACCGCGTCGAGCGCCGCGTTGCGCACGATGTCACGATACGACTCCATGCCGAATCCGCGGGCCACCCATGACGCGCGATTGGCGGGATCCTGCCGAATGAGCACCGCGATCGCGGCTGCCTGCACGCCGTAGCTCGAGTCGATCAGCGCCTGTCGCACGAGATCGAGCGCGTCGGCGCCGCCCACGCGGCCGATCGACGTGATGGCGGCCTCGCGCACCTGCGCCGATGTATCGTGGCGCGCGGTCTCGAGCGCCGCACGAACCTGAACGGCGGGGAAAAGCCCGAGCGCGGTGGTCGCCTGCATGCGCGTGAGAAAGTAGTCCGCGCCCGTCGCGGCGCTCGCGAGAGCGCGTACTGCTGCAGTGTCTCCGGGTTTGCGCGCCAGCTCGCTGATCGCCCACCACCGATTCCACAGATCGGGATCACGCGCGACCTGCGTGGCCAACCACGCCGTGGGCTGTGGAAAGTCGAGCGCCTTCACGATCGTGTTTCCGTCGTCGAACACGACCATCGTGGGCGCGCCGGGAAGAGAGTCGATCGCGATGGTCTGCTGCCGCGAGTCGAGCTGCGCGATTCGCGTGATGTTTCCGCGCGCGGTTCCGACGAGCACCTTCACCGGCACGTGATACACCGCAGGCATGGCGGGCCATGCCGAATCGGCGCTGACGCTGTCTTGCTGTACCTGTCGCACGGTGAGCGACAGTGCGCGGCGCGCGGAATCGTACGCCGCGCGCACCGAGAATCGCGGGTAGCCCGGCCGGTACATCCACTCGCTCCAGAATTGCGCGAGGTTCTCGCCCGTCGCATCGAGCACCGCACGGCGGAAGTCCTCCGTGGTCACGCTGCCGAACTGGTGGCGGGTGAGAAAGAGATGCATCGATGCCCAGAAGCGCTCGTCGCCGAGCCGGCGGCGCAGCATTCGCAGCACGAGCGCGCCCTTCGGATAGATGATGTTCGACCCGCTGGCCACGAGCGGCATCGAACGTTCGGCGTCTATCGCGGTGAACTGCCGGTATTCGTCGAGATAGAAGTCGTCGCTTGCATGCCGTCCAAGCTTCGCTTCCCAATACGCGCCGTTCATGAAGTCCGCGAAGCCTTCGTTGAGCCAGAGGTGCGACCAGTTTTCCGTCGTCTCGTCGTCTCCGAACCACTGGTGCGCGAGCTCGTGCGGGATGAGCACCCAGTGGTACCAGGGCCGGTCCGCGTACGCGCGTGCGTCGGGGAGCCAGTCGACGAGCTCGGTCGCGCTCACCATCTCCTCGCCGCCGAAAAAGTCCGCAACCGTCACCTGGGCGTACTTGGCCCACGGGTAGGGCACACCGGTCAGCTTCGTGTACGTCTCGACGATGTCCGGCGTGTAGCCGAAGAGCAGGCGCGCGAGGGCGCTGTCCTCCTGATACACATAGTAGTCAACCGGCCTCCCTCGCCATTGGTCGTGAATGCGCGTGTACGGCCCGACCGTCATCGAGATCAGATACGTGGACGCGGGTAGCTCCTGGAGCCAGTGCACCGTGTGTGTTCCGGGCGCGCTCCTCACGTCGCTCACGAGCTTGCCGTTGGACACGACGGTCATCGATGCAGGGACGGTCGCGATCAGTTCCCAGCTCTCCTTGTCGTTCGGATAGTCGTAGGTGGGAAACCAGGCGCTGTTGTCGCGGGTCTCCCCCATGCTCCACAGCTGCTGCGGCCTGTGAGGGCGACCATCCGCGTAGATGAAGGTGAGACCGTGCCCGTTGTCGATCTTCGCATGGTAGTCGAGGGTGAATCGCGCCGTGTCGCCGAATCCGAGACCTTTGGCGAAGCGCACCACGAGCGTGTCGCCCACGTGGGCAGTGCGGAGGGCCCGCCCCGCCGCGTTGGTTGCACCACGAATGGTGATCCCCTTCGCGGCATCCAGGATCACGGAATCGAGGGTGGCGCGCCTGGCCACCAAGGTCGTGACCACCCGTCCGTTCAGAGAGGTCGAGTCCCAACTGATATCCCGCACCTCGATGCGCTGATGCACGAGATCGTAGTCGTGCGAGCGGGACGCGGCACCGTCCGGCACCCAGGTTGCAGATACCTGCGCGCCGAGCGGCGCAGCCGAGCAGAGGAACAGGAGGGCGAGCGGCGCGATGCGCATGACGGCGGCGATAGAGGCGAGGCAAGCAACAGACATTTCAATCTTCGCTCGTGCTCGACAGCGCGCAATCGCAGCCATCCCGTTCGCTCGATTGTTTCGTAGCTTTCCGCGTGCGCACTCGGCGCACACGTTCGCACTCGACGATGCATTCGCCCGGCGGCCAGCGTGCCGACGGAACAGGTGAGTCAGCATGAGCAACACGACGTCAGCACCCGCCTCCAAAGCCGCGCCCACGAGCCTGCACGTGTCTGCGCAGGGCTCCGATCTCACCGTCGATCTTCCGGTGTCGGACGGCGCGATCCGCGCCACCGATCTCAGGAAGATTCCCACGGAGGACGGCGGGTTGGTGAGCTACGATCCTGCTTTCCTCAACACGGCGTCGTGTCGGAGCGCGATCACGTACATCGATGGCGACCAGGGAATCCTTCGCTATCGCGGGTATCCGATCGAGCAGCTCGCCGGGAAGGCGTCGTTCCTCGAGGTCGCATGGCTGCTCCGTCACGGCGAGCTGCCGACGCAGCCCCAGTACGACTCGTGGGTGCATGACATCACCTTTCACACGTACGTGCACGAGAACGTGAAGACGTTCTTGCAGGGCTTCCGCTACGACGCGCATCCGATGTCGATGCTGTGCAGCGCGGTTGCGGCGCTCTCATCGTTTTACCCGAGCGCGAAGAACATCCATGATCCCGAGGAGCGCAACCTCGCGATCATTCGGCTGATCGCGAAGCTCCCGACGCTTGCTGCCTTCGCATACCGGCACATCAAGGGGCTGCCGTTCGTCTACCCCGACAACGATCTCTCCTACGTCGACAACTTTCTGAGCATGGTCGCGCGGATGAGCGAGCCCCAGTACGAGGCGCGTCCCGTGTTCACGCGAGCGACGGAGATCCTGTTCATCCTTCACGCCGACCACGAGCAGAATTGCTCGACGAATGCGGTGCGTGCAGTCGGTTCCTCGCACGTGGACCCGTTCTCGGCGATCGCGGCCGGGATCGCGGCGCTTTATGGTCCGCTGCACGGTGGCGCGAACGAGGCGGTGCTGCGGATGATTCAGGACATCGGCAGCGTGAAGAATGTCCCGGCGTTCATCGATGAGGTGAAGGGCGGGAAGGGCGGGCGACTGATGGGCTTCGGGCACCGCGTCTACAAGAGCTACGATCCCCGTGCGCGCATCGTGAAGGCGCTCGCGGACGAGGTGTTCGCGGAAGTCGGCGTCGACAAGGATCTGGAGATCGCGCTCGAGCTCGAGCGCATCGCGCTCTCCGACGACTACTTCATCTCGCGGAAGCTCTATCCCAACGTGGATTTCTACACGGGGCTCATCTATCGCTCGATGAAATTCCCGATGGACTTCTTCACGGTCCTCTTCGCGATTGCGCGCACGGCGGGCTGGCTCGCGCAGTGGGAAGAGATGCTGCTGGACAAGGAGCAGAAGATCGCGCGTCCACGGCAGATCTACACCGGTCCTGGCGAGCGCGACTACCGGAGCACGCTCAAGTACTGAGCGACGTCTCGGGGCAGTACAGCGAGGTGCGCGGAGCTCTGCCGCGCACCTCGCTTCTTTTCAGCTCCCGCAGTCGACGCTCGCCGGCGGGATGTTGTCGCACTCGATCGACTCTGCCATGCCGTGTGCGACGGGTCCGCACGCGGTGCTCTGTGCCGATTTGGTCGCCTCCTTCTTCGTCTCGGCGGACGCGCGTGCGCAGTTGCGAGCCCCGTGGTAGCTCACGCACACGTTGCACGCGGCCTTTTGCGCTGCGAGCGTGGACCAGAGGAGAATCGCGGCAAGCACGAGTACGGAAAACAGCGTCAGGCGGGTAGCGGGCTTCATCGGTCGCTCCAATGTGATGCGCGAAGGTGCGTAGCATACTGCGAATCGTGCGCGATGTCATCTCGCGATGCATGCGAACACTGTCAGCGATCGGCTGGCTCCGTTAACCTTCCGCGATGTCCTTCTCGGCACTCGGTCTCGACGCTGCTCTCGTGCGCAGCGTGAAAGAGCTTGGCTTCACGCGTCCAACACCGATTCAGCACGACGCAATTCCGCCCGCACTCGAAGGCCGCGATGTCCTCGCGTGCGCGATGACGGGGAGCGGCAAGACTGCCGCATTTCTTCTTCCGATCATGCATCGCATCATGGGAAAGACGCGCGGCGTCACGCGCGCGCTCGTGCTCACGCCCACCCGTGAGCTCGCCGCCCAGATCGAGCAACATCTTCGCGAGCTCGCCACGCACACACCCATCTCCGGTGCCGCCGTGTTCGGAGGCGTCGGCCTCGGACCGCAGGAGCACGCCTTCAGAAGCGGCGTCGACATCCTGATCGCAACGCCCGGACGGCTGCTCGATCATTTCCGTCATCCGTACGCGAAGCTCGACAAGCTCGAAGTGCTCGTGCTCGACGAAG
>JBDTXN010000140.1:0-7877 GCA_040006175.1 Gemmatimonadota bacterium
TCCTTCGTCATCGAGAGCACGATCGCCTCGATGTGCTTCATGCGCTTCGGATCGAGATTGGCCTGCTTGAGCATTTTTGCGTTCACGCCCGGAAGCATCTTCAACACGCCCTCGAGCGGTCCGAGCTTCTGCATCTGCTTCATGCTCGTAAGGAAGTCCTCGAGATCGAGCCCTTCCTTCTTCACCTTCTTCTCGAGCTTGCGCGCCTCTTCCTCGTCGAACGATTCCTGCGCCTTCTCGACCAGCGAGACGATGTCTCCCATCTGGAGAATTCGTCCCGCCATGCGCTCCGGGTGGAACTCCTCGAGCGCGTCTATCTTCTCGCCGACGCCGATGTACTTGATCGGCTTCTTCGTCACTCCGTAGATCGACAGCGCCGCACCGCCTCGCGCATCGCCGTCCATCTTCGTGAGCACGATACCGGTGATCCCCAGCGCGTCGTCGAATCCCTTGGCGATCTTGACGGCGTCCTGGCCCGTCATGCCGTCGGCCACGAAGAGAATCTCGTCGGGCTTCACCGCATCCTTGAGCCGGCGAAGCTCGTTCATCATCTCGTCATCGATCTGGAGCCGGCCGGCGGTGTCGACGATCACGACGCGATCGCGTCCGCGACGTGCCTCCTCGATGCCACGCTTCGCAATCTTCACGACATCCGTACTGCCCCGCTCCAGATAGATCGGAACGCCCACCTGTTTCGAGAGCGTCTCGAGCTGGTCGATCGCGGCGGGACGGTACACGTCCGCAGCGACGAGGCGCGGCGGCTTCCCCTCCGCCTTGAGCTTGCGCGCAAGCTTGGCGGCCGTGGTCGTCTTGCCGGAGCCCTGGAGTCCCACCATCAGCACGATCCCCGGAGGGACGGTGCCTATGCGCAGCCCTTCGCGCCGCTCGCCCAGCATGCCGGCCAGCTCGTCGTGGACGATCTTGACCAGCTGCTGCCCGGGGGAAACACTGCGGAGGGCAGCGACACCGGCGGCTTTTTGCTCGACCCGCTCCAGAAACTCCCGGGTGAGCTGAAAATTGACGTCTGCCTCGAGGAGGACGCGGCGAACCTCGCGCATCCCTTCCTTGATGTCGGCTTCCGTCAGAACACCGCGCCCGCGGAGGCGCGAAAATACGGCGTCGAGCTTTTCGCTCAGTTCATCGAACATAGCCTTTAAACATATGCGTGATTAGTATTTAGGGCAATCCGAGCACGCCGGCCCCAGCCAACAGCCCCCACCTGACGCCCATGGCCCGAGCACAGCGCAAGGAAGAGATCCTCAAGTCCGAGCTCCCGCCGACCTTGCCACTCATGGCGTTGCGCTCGACGATCGTCTACCCGCTGGGCACGATCGCGGTTCAGATGGGAGCCCCCGAGAATCTCTCGATCATTCGTTCCCACGACGAGGCGGGCCTCATCGTCGGGCTCGTCGTTGCCAGCGGTGATCACGACGAGGCGATCGATCCGTCGGCCTTCGTCGGTCGCGTGGGTGTCGCGGCCAGGGTCCACGAACGGATCAACCTGCCGGGCGATACCGTGCAGATCACGCTGCAGGGGCTCAGGCGGATCGTCATCGAAGGCGTCGAGCAGCGCGATCCGTACCCGGTGGCGCGGATTCGGCCGGCGCCCGAGACGCCGCTCGATCCGGTTAACGGTGAGGAGCTGATGGCGCGCCTCGTGAACGCCGCGGAGACGCTGGCCGAGCTGGTGGATCGCATTCCGGATGAAGTGCCGGCGATCCTGAAGATGAACATGTCCGATCCGGGCCGCTTCGCGGACCTCGCGGCCACGAACATGAACTTCCGCATCGCCGACAAGGACGAGGTGATTCAGCGCCTCGACATCGGCGAGCGCATTCGCTTCGTCCTGACGCGGCTCGAGCGCGAAGTGCAGCGCGCGCGCGTGATGGAGGACATCAAGCGCCAGACCGAGGTGAAGATCGAGCAACACCAGCGGGAGTTCTACCTGCGCCAGCAGCTTCGCGCGATCCAGGCGGAGCTCGGCGAGGCCGATCCGGGCGAGAAGGAAGCGATCGATCTACTCAGGAAGATCGAGGAAGCGGGGCTGCCCGAGAAGGTGATGCAGGAGGCGCGTCGCGAGACGGAGCGCATGCGCATGCTTTCGCCCGCCGCGAGCGAATATCAGGTGATTCGCACGTATCTCGACTGGATCATTGCGCTGCCGTGGAACAAGAAATCGGGAACCGAGCAGATCGAGCTGCAGAAGGTGCAGGAGGCGCTCGATGTGCGGCACTACGGGCTTGGCGAAGCCAAGGAGCGCATCCTCGAGTATCTCGCGGTGCGGAAGCTCAAGGGCGGCGGAACGCACGGCCCGATCCTCTGCTTCGCCGGACCTCCGGGCACCGGGAAGACGTCATTGGGAGAGGCGATCGCGATCTCGATCGGACGCGAGTTCTACCGCATCTCGGTGGGCGGTGTGCGCGACGAAGCGGAGATTCGCGGCCACCGGCGGACGTACGTCGGCGCGATGCCGGGGCTCCTGCTGCAGGCGCTGCGTCGCGTGGGCGTGAAGGATCCCGTGCTGATGATCGACGAGATCGACAAGATGACGCACGGCGGCATGAGCGGTGATCCCACGGCTGCGATGCTCGAAGTGCTCGATCCGTCGCAGAACTATTCGTTCGTCGATCACTATCTGAATTTGCCGTTCGATCTGTCGAGCGCGCTGTTCATCTGTACGGCGAACAATCTCTTCGACATTCCGGCGCCACTGCGTGACCGTATGGAAGTGATTCGCATCGCCGGCTACACGATCGAAGAGAAGGTCGAGATCGCGTGGCGATATCTCCTTCCGAAGCTCTTCGAGGAGACGGGCATCTCTGATCTCGACCTGCAGTTCACGGACGAGATGCTGAGCCTCATCTCGAGCGGCTACTCGCGCGAGGCGGGGCTGCGCGGATTCTCGCGCAACATCGAGGCGATCATGCGCAAGCGCGCACACCGGAAGGCGAAGGACGAAGAGGGTGCGTGGATCGTCGACGGCAAGATGGTCGAGGAGATTCTCGGCGTTCCCCGCTACTCGCGCGACGAGGCGGAGAAGGAGCCGGAGATTGGCGCGCCGACCGGCCTCGCGTGGACGTCGACGGGCGGCGAGCTGATGACCATCGAGGCGCTCAAGATGCCCGGCACGGGGCGACTCATCGTGACCGGACAACTCGGCGACGTTATGCGCGAGTCGGTGGACGCGGCGTACTCGTACGTGCGCTCGCGCGCCGGGCAGATCGGCATCGACGATCGCATGTTCCGCGACTTCGACCTGCACATTCACCTTCCGGCAGGCGCGATCCCGAAGGACGGTCCGAGTGCGGGCATTACGGTGACGCTGGCCATCGCGAGCACGCTGAGCGAGCGTCAGGTTCGTCGCGACGTCGCGATGACGGGAGAGGTGACGCTGCGCGGCAAGGTGCTCGAGATCGGCGGCGTGAAGGAGAAGGTGCTGGCCGCGTATCGCGCCGGGCTTCGCGAGGTGATCCTGCCCAAGATGAACGGGAAGGATCTGCGCGAGATCCCCGACGAAGTGCGCAAGAACATGGTGTTCACCTTCGTCGCGACGATGGACGAGGTGCTGCGGCTCGCGATGCTTCCCGCCGTCGTCGCATCGCCAGCGGATCTGCCGCCGGTGGCGATGCTGGAATCAGAGGAGCGGCGGAGCAGCGACGCGGAACGATCGGTGCCGATCGAGACCGGTGACTGATCTGGCGGTTCGTCCTGCGCCTGGGATCAGCGCGCCGCTTCCGCCGCTGGACGAGGAGACGAAGCGAAAAAATCTCGCCCGCATGAAGCGGCGCGCGAGCGGGCTGCTCCTGCTCGCGACCGCTGTGTGGATAGTGAGCATGCTCCTGATCTCGCGCTACCCGTGGTTCGCGTACGTGCGTGCGACGGCGGAGGCGTCGATGATCGGCGGCGTGGCGGACTGGTTCGCAGTGACGGCGCTCTTCCGTCACCCGCTGGGCATCCCGATCCCGCACACCGCGATCGTCGCCGCGCGAAAGGATCAGATCGGGCGCAGCCTCGGGAGCTTCGTCTCGCGCCACTTCCTGAGCCGCGACGTGCTCGCGGCCCGGCTGGCAACGCTGCACATCTCGCAGCATCTCGCGACGTGGCTCGCGACACCGGAGAACAGCCGCACACTCGCGCAGCACACGGCGCGTGCGCTGGCGAGCGGCGCACGAATGATGGCGGACGAGGACGTGCAGGAGCTCATTGACCGGGTGCTCGTGGAGCGCATCCGCAGCACGGAGGTCGCGCCGCTGCTCGGGCAGATGCTGACGCTGATCACCGCGGGCGATCGCCATCAGGAGCTTCTCGACGAAGCGATCGCGCTGCTCGCACGGGCAGTAGATCAGAATCAGGAGCTGATTCGCGATCGTATAGGCGAGGAAAGTCCGTGGTGGGTTCCGGGCGCCGTCGACGATCGCATCCACAAGAAGATCGTCTCGGGGCTCGACCACACGCTCGCCGATGTGCGCGACAATCCGGAACACCCGCTGCGCCATCGCTTCGACGAGGCGCTCGCGGACTTCGTGCGCAAGCTCAAGGAAAGCCCCGAGGTGCGGGAACGGGCGGAGCGCATCAAGCTCGAGATTCTCGACGCAGACGCCGTGCGCAAGTTTTCGGCGTCAATCTGGGAGGACGCGAAGGGAGCGCTCTTCCGCTATGCGGAGGCGCCGAACGCGTTCGCGCCGTCCGCTATCGAACGTGGGCTCGTGTCGCTGGGGGACGCGGTGTCGCGAGATGAGGCATTGCTCGCGCGCATCGATGGGCTGGTCGCCGAGGTGGCGGGCCACTTGGTCGATCGGTACCAGGGCGAGGTCGCCGACCTCATCGCGCACACGGTGACGTCGTGGGACCCGGCGGTGACATCCGATCGCGTGGAGCTGGCCATCGGAAAGGATCTGCAGTTCATCCGCATCAACGGCACGATCGTCGGCGGGCTGGTGGGGCTGGCGATCTACACCATTTCACAGCTGATCGGACGGTAGAGGTCACGCGATGATAGCAGCCGCTGATCCGAATTCGGTGGGAACGGAGCCACCGGGATTGTTCGCGATACTCGCCGCCCGAGCGCGGCGCACGTCCGACGGAGTGCTCGCGACACTTGCCGGTCTGGGAGGCGTGGCGTCCATCGCGCTCATCGCTGCGCGACCATCGTGGTGGGCTTTCGCGATGCCGCTGGTGAGCGCGGGAACTTTCGGGCTCTGGGGAATTCTCGAGCGCGCGACGGCGGAACGAGGCGCTCCGCGCAGCGCGGTCTACGATCGCGCGACAGGAGTTGCGCAGTGGACTCTTGCTGCGATCGGCACGGTGTGCGCAATCGTGACGGTATTCGCGCTGCTCGGATTTTTTCTCGGCACAATCATTAGCTGAGTGGTTGTAGCGCAGGGGTCAGTGACTGCCAACGGCTTTGAGCGCGAATTTGAATTGCAACAACGACGAGCCGAAACCGACGCGGGGCCGAGGCGTACGCGCCCAATTCGTGCTTCATGAAAACAACGGAAGAGTGAGTCGCGAGTAACTGCCACACGCGTACGCGAATCGAACCAATTCTGAACGAATCGAACCCGACGAAGACGAATACGACTCGCTTTTCCAAAAGAAAAAAGTACTTGAAGGGGCGCGACTAAAATCCGTGGTGACGGGTTCGATAGTTTTTACATTGATCTGATTCGTGTACAATCGGTTATCCATGCCCTATATGAGGGACGCGAAGACGTCACTCCCTCTGCGGCGGGCCCGACTCGTCGCGCCTGGTTTTCACATTCGCGTACAGCGCCCTTGCACACGCTTCATGCCAGGCGATGCGCTTCGACCAACGCCTCTACTTGATCGCGATCTTCGTGAGATCGAGCACGTCGGTGCGATCGCCTTCCGGGACGTCGACGTACATCACGAGGGAGTGGCCGCCGACGTCGCCGCCGGTGAGCACCATCGAGCGCTTGCTGGCGACGAGGTGCGTACCCTGTGCGCCCTCCGTCGCCTGCAGCTTCGGGAAGCGCGCGGTGAACACCTTCTGCATCGCCGTGCGGAACTCGCCCGCGTCCACCGGTGAACGCCACGCGGTGACCCACGCGATGCCGTCGCCGTGCGGCGTGTGCAGAATCATGTAGCGATCGCCGGCCCAGCCATCGGCCGCGAGCACGGACGTGTTCTGATCCTTCAGATGCTGGAAGAGAAAGACGCGCGTCTCGAACTCCCCCATGTCATTCTGGTACGTGCTCGTTGCGCCCTGCGGCGCGGGCAAGGTCATCGAGAAAGGCTGCTCGCGGTGACCACCGAAGTACGCCTGCGCGTGCATGATCTGCGTCGACGACACGGGCATGTTCGCGCCCGTCGGCATTCCCGTCTGCCCCTGGTCCTGGTAGCGCTTCATGAACTCGGCGCCGCTCAGATACGGGAAGAGCAGCGTTTCCTGCAGGATCTGTGGAGCCGCCGCGAACTTCGGCATGGAGCCCTGATTCTCGCGAATGAGCTGGCGCACCTTCTCCCAGCCGCCCGGCAGGCCGGCCGCGGGTCCGAGCATCGACTGGATCGGGACGAGCGTCGCCTGCCCCTCCATCACGGATTGCGCGGCGAGCACGCGATCATCGTCGCCTTTGATGCGCAGTAGGGAGTCGAGATTCGTGTACTGATCCTGCAGCGCATGCACGAGCTCGTGCTCCACGACGAAGCCGACTTCCTCCGGCTTCGCACCGTCGATCACGTACAGGAGCTTCGTAGCAGGATCGTAGAAGCCGACGATCTGCTCCGTGTAGAGATCGAGCATGAGCGCGCGCAGATCGAAGTCCTCGGGCACGAGCCCCAGGCGGCGAAGGAGGATTTGCTGTGCGGCGAGATCCGCCTGCGAACGCTCGTCCTCGAACTGCTTGACCAGGAACGAGTGCACCTGGTCCTTTGTGCGTCGCTCGAGCACCGGCTGCTTCTTGAATTTGAGCCCGGTCACCTTTTCGATCTTCGGAATCGCCTCCGCGACCTCGCGCGCATACGGTCCCTGCGCCGTGACCTTGTCGCGCCCCGGGCATCCCGTTGCGACCAACGCCGCACACGCCAGCAACGCGCTCGATAGAACTCGCGGCGCCAGGCGGTTCACGGCCATTCGACAGTACGTCCCGTCGCGACCGCAACCACGCGCGCGATATCAGGGGCGCGCACGACGAGCCCCTCTTCGACGAGGCGCCGCTGCAACTCGCTCTCGACGGTGGCGAGCCGCGCGCCGCGCGGAGCTCCGTTCTCCGGTGGCGCAGATGCGCGCGGCGGAGCTGCGTGCGGAGCCTCGGGCGCGGGCGCAGCGGCCGCGGGAGCAGGCGCCGGCGCGCCCGTGAAGGCCGCCTCGAGCTCGAGCCCGAAGCGCTCCAGCGCGGCGAGCCCCGAGCGCACCGTCCGCTCGAGCGACTCGTCCGGCGTGCGCTCTTCCGCCGCCGCACGCTCGCGCGGCGGTGCGCTGACACGCTCGCCGTCGCGCAGCAGTGCGAGGCGCTCGCGGATCAATGTTTCCGTCGCGGGAGAGTAGGTCGCCACCGCCTGCGCGTGCGCGCACGCCTCGTCGAGCGCGTCGATTGCGCGGTCGGGACGCACGCGGTCCGTTACGTACCGATCCGTGAGCGCAACCGAAGCCGTGAGCGCGTCATCCGCGATCGCGACGTTGTGGTGCCGCTCCAGCCGCTCTCGACGCGCCTCGAGTATCGCCAGCGTGTCTTCGGCGGACAGCTCCGTGACGGCGATCTTCTGGAAGCGACGCTCGAGCGCGGGATCGCCCAGCACCCACCGCTGATATTCGTCGTCCGTCGTCGCGCCGATGACGCGGAACTCGCCGCGCACGAGCGCCGGCTTCAGCATGTTCGCCGCATCCATCGCCACGCCCATCGCCGCGCCCTGGCCGA
>JBDTXN010000141.1:0-7737 GCA_040006175.1 Gemmatimonadota bacterium
TGCGATCGCGCAGCGACTCCGCGGAGAAGCCGCCGAACACCACCGAGTGCACCGCGCCCACGCGCGCGCAGCCGAGCATCGCGATCGCAGCCTCGGGAATCATCGGGAGATAGATCGCGACGCGATCGCCCCTCTTCACGCCAAGTGAATCGAGCACGGAGGCGAAACGGCTCACCTCATCGAGCAGCTCCGCGTAGGTGAGCGTGCGCGCGTCGCCCGGCTCGCCTTCCCATACGATCGCCTTCTTGTCGCGCCGCGCGCCGCGCGCGTGCCGGTCCACGCAGTTCACCGAAGCATTCAACTCGCCATCCATGAACCACTTTGCGCGCGGCGGCTTCCAGTCGAGCACCCCGGTGAACGGCTTCGACCACTCGAGCTCGCGTGCACATGCGGCCCAGAACGCCTCGTAATCGCGCGCGGCGTTCTCGTAAATCTCGGGCGACCTGATGTTCGCCGCGTTCCGGAAGGCGTCGTCCGGCGGAAACTTGCGATGCTCCTGCAACAGGACATCGATGTCGGTCATGCTCCGTCCATGCGAAAGGCGAGAGAATATCTTAGCGGGCGGGCGTGTAGACGCCAGCTGCCGCGCGTGCCGAATGCGGCTGTGATCGTTGGCTCGTGCGCCAGCCGAGTGCTACACTTTCACACGTGATCGATTCAGCAGATACCCTTTCAGACCCCGAGTTTCAGCCCGATTACGACCCGGTCCATCGCTTCTCGGCCTGGCTCGAGCGCGAGGGAAAGGCGGAGGCCACGGTAGATGCCTACCACGCGGACGTCGCAGACCTCGTTCGCGCGTTCGTACCGCGGCCGGCGATCGAGCTGCTTCCCACTGATCTGAGTGACTATCTTCAGGCGCGCGCCAGCTTCGAGGGTTGGTCCGTGCCAACGGTTCGACGGCATCTCCAGGCGATCAAAGCGTTCTATCGCTATCTCGTGATCGCGGAGGAAATACGCGCCCCGGGCCCTGCCGAGCTCCTCGCAGAGCCCGTGCCGGAGCCGCGTGCGCCGCACATCATCGATCAGTCGGACGTCGCGGCAATCTTCTCCCATCTCCGGGCTCGCGCGGCGACCGATGCCGCGGCCGCGATGGATCTCGCACTCTATGGCATCGCGTACCACGGTGCGCTGCTCATTTCCGAAGCGATCGGCCTCACGGTCGACGCGGTGCGCGGTGGCCCCGCAGTGCTCAAGCTCGACGTAATCGGCCGCCGCGGCGAGGAGAGCCAGCTCACGATCGACGGCGAAGCCGCCGCGTGGATGGGCGCGTGGCTCGCCATGCGCCCCGAGCCGCTGCGCAAGGAGCACGAGCCGTTCGTCTTCATCCATCCGCGCACACGGCTGCACACCTCGCGTCAGCGTGCGTGGGACCGGCTCAAGCGCCTCGCGAAGGCTGCGGGGCTCGATGAAGAGGTGGCCGAGCGCATCACCCCGCACACGCTGCGTCATTCGTACGCGGCGCATCTCGCTGCGCGGGCGCTCGATGTAGCCGCTCTGCGCGCCGCGCTTCGCCAGCGGTCGCCGCGTCACGCGAGCAAGTACCTCCCACGCGGTACGAAGCCAGACGCACCGCAGGCACTTCGTGATGTGAGCCCCGAGGCGTGAGCGACGGCTCGCGCGCAGGAAATCCCGTGATCAGCACGCGCGGCCTCGGGCGACGCTTCGGCGGTCGTGTGGCCGTGAGCGACGTGACGCTCGCGCTCGAGGAGGGCGACTGCCTCGCGCTCTTCGGACCAAACGGGGCGGGGAAGACGACGCTGCTCCGGATGCTCGCGGGGCTCCTGCGCCCAACCAACGGCACTGGCACCGTGGCCGGCGTGGAGCTTCCCGGCGGCCTGGAGCTGCGTGCCGCGATCGGCTACATCTCGCACGCGAGCATGCTCTACGCAGCGCTCTCCGCACGAGAAAATATCGAGCTCACCGCGCGGCTCTTCGGCGTGCGCGACCCGCGCGCCGCGGCCATGCGCGCGCTCGAGCGCATGGCACTCGCCGATCGTGCTGAGATGCCGGTGCGGCAGCTCAGTCGCGGGATGCAGCAGCGTGTGTCGATCGCGCGCGCGACCGTGCACGGTCCGCGCGTCGTGCTGCTCGACGAGCCGTTCACAGGGCTCGATGATTCGGGGAGCGCCGCGCTCGGCGCGCACCTCGCGGCACTCCGCGCCGCGGGCACCACGATGGTTCTGGTCACACACCAGATCGCGGAGGGGCTCGCGCTCGCGACGCATGCGGCGATCATGCGCGGGGGCGCGCTCGTGCGCCTCGAGGCGGGCGACGCAATCGATCCCGCGACGTATCTCACAGTGTATCGGGAGCACGTGTCGTATGGCGCCTGACACCCTCTCCGCCGCGCTCCTGATCGCGCGCAAGGATCTCGCGATCGAGTTCCGCACGCGCACGGCGTTCTTCTCGGCCGCCGTCTTCGCGCTTCTCGGCATCGTCATCTTTTATTTCGCGTGGGACCCGACCGCTGTTGCATCGATCGACCTTGCGCCCGGCGTGCTCTGGGGGATCTTCACCTTCTCCGGGCTGCTCGGGCTGCAGCGATCGTTCAGTCTCGAGCAGGCCGATCGCGCGATCGACGCCCTCCTCGGCGCGCCGATCTCGCGCGAGTCGATCTATCTCGGCAAGGCGATAGCGAACCTCGTGTTCGTGACTGCCGTGCAGGTGATCGCCATTCCGGCAGTCGAGCTTTTTTACGGTGTTCCGCTGCTCGAGCACGCGGCCGTGCTCGCGCTGATCGCGCTTCTCTCCGCGATCGGTCTGGTTGCCGTGGGCACGCTCTTCAGCGCGATGGCGGTGAACACGAAGCTCGCCGAGATGCTACTGCCGGTGTTGTCGCTCCCGTTCTTCGTGCCGATCGTGATTCCGGCGGCGCAGGCCACGGCGCGCTTGCTCGCGGGCAGACCAGCGGCCGAAGGGCTGGGATGGCTTAAATTGCTGCTCGCTTTCGATATAGTCTTCGTAGTGGCATGCATGCTTGCCTTTCCGTATACCATCGAGGAATGACGACTCCCTCCGTTCCGGCGACCGCGACCGACGCGGCGTCGGTGCAGCGCACCGGATTCGACTGGCTGTTCGCGATCTCGGTGCTCGCGATCGCGGCGGCGCTCGCGCGCGTGATCTACTATACGCCGTTCGAGGCCGTTCAGGGTCCGGCACAGAAGATCTTCTATCTGCATCTTCCCGCCGCGCTCGATGCGTTCATGGCGTTCGGCGTGGTCGCGCTCGCAGGGGTCGGCTATCTCTGGCTCGGCGATCTGCGACTGGACCGCGCCGCCGAGAGCTCCGCCGAGGTTGGCGTGGTGTTCACGACGGTCGTTCTGGTGACTGGGCCGCTGTGGGCGCGCCCGGTGTGGGGCACGTGGTGGACGTGGGACGCGCGCCTCACCCTCACCCTCTTCCTCTGGTTCATCTACGTCGGCTACCTCGTTCTGCGCGGCGCGATCGAGGATCGTGCCCTGCGCGCGCGATACTCAGCCGTGCTCGGCATCCTCGGCTCGCTGCTCATCCCGTTCATTCATTTGAGCGTCTATCTCTTTCGCACGCTGCACCCGCGTCCGATCGTGATCAAGCCGAGCGCGCCATCGCTTCCGCCCGAGATGCTCACGACGCTGAGCATCTCCTTCGTCGCGTTCACACTGTTCTATCTCGCGCTCGTGCGGCAGCGGTATCGTCTCGCATCCGAGCGCGATCTGCTGGAGCTGGAGGAGGGACGCTGATGCCGCACAACGAGAGCTTCTATTATGCGGCGTACTTCGCGGCGATCGGCATATACACGCTCTATACGATCAGCGTGCAGCGGCGGCGTCTGAGCGTGGCGAAGCGTCGGCTCGCGATCTGGCGCGGGCGCTGAGCTCCGGCATGGTGTATCTCGTGGGCGCAGGTCCCGGCGATCCGGGGCTGCTCACCGTGCGCGGCCGCGAGCTATTGGCCTCGTGCGACACGATCGTTTACGACGCTCTCGTGAATCCGCTGCTGCTCAACGACGCATGGATCGGGCGTACGACCGAGTCGGAAAAGCTCTTCGTCGGCAAGCGCGGGGGTGCGCCGTCGATGGATCAGGAAGCGATCACTGCGCTGCTCGTGGAGCTCGCGCGAGACGGCAAGCGCGTGGTGCGGTTGAAGGGCGGCGACCCGATGGTGTTCGGACGCGGCGGCGAAGAGGCAATCGCGCTCGCAGAAGCGGGGCTGGAGTTCGAGATAGTGCCCGGAGTGACCGCTGGCATCGCGGCAGCGGCGTACTCGGGAATCCCCGTCACGCATCGCGGCATTGCGACCTCGGTCACCTTCATCACGGGCCACGAAGATCCGGGGAAGGACAAGAATCAAACCGACTGGTCGGCGCTCGCGCGCGCCGGCGGCACGCTCGTGCTCTACATGGGCGTGAGCAGGCTCGCCAAGATCGCGGCAGCGCTCGTGGCTGGTGGACGCCCGGCGACCACCCCCGCGGCGATCATCGAGTGGGGCACCTATCCGCGCCAGCGCACCATCATCGCCACACTCGCGACGCTCGCCGAGTCCGCGGCGCGCGAGAAGATTATCGCGCCATCCGTCGCGATCGTCGGCGACGTCGTGAGCTTGCGCAACGAGATGAGCTGGTTCGACCGGCGTCCGCTTTTCGGTCGCACGATCGTGGTCACCCGCGCGCGCGAGCAGGCATCGCAGCTCCGCACGATGCTCGAGATCGCAGGGGCCAGCGTGATCGAGGCGCCGGCGATTCGCATCGAGCCGCTCGATCAGGCGCCCCTCCGCGCGGCGCTCGGGAAGCTCGCGTCGTATCAGTGGGTGGTGGTCACGAGCCGCAACGCGGTCGATCTCGTGTGGTCCGGGGTTCGCGCCTTGGGCCTCGATGCGCGCGCATTCGCCTCGACGAAACTCTGCGCCGTGGGGCCCGCTACCGCGGACGCGCTCCTGGCGCACGGGCTCACCGTGGATCTCGTTCCGGACCGGTACGTGGCCGAGGGAGTGATCGAAAAGCTCCGCGAGCGGGACGACGTGAGCGGTGCGCGCGTGCTCTTCGCGCGCGCGGCGGGCGCGCGCGAGCTACTGCCCGCCGCCGTGCGCGAGATGGGAGCGAAGGTCGACGAGATCGAGATCTACCGATCGGTTCCGGATCTCACTGGACTCGACATGCTTCGTGCTGCACTCGACGCGGGCACAGTCGATCTCGTGTCCTTCACCTCCGCCTCCACGGTCCGCCACTTCTTCGACGCACTCGGCCCCGAACGCGCGCGGATCGTGCGCGGGGCGTCCATCGGTCCCATCACGAGCGATGCCGCTCGCGCCCTCGGCGTCCCGGTTGCAATCGAGGCCGCGGAGTCGACCATCGAGTCGCTCGTGCAGGCGATCACGGCACACCTCACTCGCTAGCCATCACCTCCAATGCCTCTCAGCTTTCGGGTATGACAGCCACAATCCGAATCGCGACCCGTGCGTCCGAGCTCGCGCTTCGGCAGGCGCGCATGGTGCAAGCTGCACTCGAAGCGGGGGGAACGTCCGCGGAGCTCGTCACCTTCAAAACCGTTGGCGACAAGAAGCTCGATGAGTCGCTGAGCGCGATTGGAGCGAAGGGGTTGTTCACGAAGGAGCTCGAGGACGCGCTCGCCGCCGGCAAAGTCGACTGCTGCGTGCACTCGCTCAAGGACCTCCCGACGGACATGCCGGTAGGTCTCGCTCTGGTAGCGATGCTTGTACGCGAAGACCCGCGCGACGTGCTCGTCGTCAACGATCGGCTCGGCGCCGAGGCGCTCGACGAGCTGCCGCGCGGCAGTCGCGTCGGCACGTCGAGTCTGAGGCGTCGCGCGCAGCTGCTGCACCGTCGCGCGGATCTCGAAGTGGTCGAGTTGCGCGGCAATGTGCCCACTCGCCTGCGAAAGGTGGATGAGGGGCAGGTGCACGCCGCGATTCTCGCCGGCGCGGGGCTCAAGCGCCTGGAGGCGGAACAGCGCATCGATGCGTGGCTCGATGCGCCGGATTGGCTTCCCGCAGCGGGGCAGGGCGTGATCGCGGTCGAGGCCCGCGAGGGCGATGTGCGAATGGCGGAGCTGCTCGCGCCGATTCACCACGCGTCGAGCGCGTTCGCGGCGAATGCCGAGCGCGCGCTGCTCGCCGCGCTGGACGGCGGATGCCAGGTGCCGATCGGCGCGCTGCTCGTCGGCGAGGGGCCCGACGCAGTGCTTCATGCGCTGGTGAGCGATCTGCATGGCAAGCGTGTCGTACGCGGGTCGCTCGCAATCGGCACACAGTCCGCGAGCGAGGCGGGACAGGCGCTCGCCGCGACGATGCGCCGCGATGGAGCCACCGAGATTCTCGCATCGGTGCGCGAGAGCAGCGCAAAGATCCCGTCGCCGCAGCCGGAATAGGCCCGACTACATTTACCTGACTTAGTCAACTATCAGCGATATGCCGTCATTTCCCGAATACCGGCCACGAAGACTGCGCCGAACCGAGTCGTTGCGCCGGTTGATACAGGAAACGCATCTGTCGGCCTCACAGCTCGTGCTCCCGCTGTTCGTGCGCTCGGGCTCCAAGGTCCGAAATCCCGTGGGCTCGATGCCGGGCGTATCTCAGCTCTCGGTCGACGAGATGTTGCGCGATGTCGATGAGGCGACGGAAGAAGGTGTTGGCGGCGTGATTCTCTTTGGCCTCCCCGACAGCAAGGATGCGACGGGATCGTCGGCATGGGACGACAAGGGACCGGTTCCGAGTGCGGTGCGCGCGCTCAAGAAACAATTTCCGCAGCTCGTCGTGATGACCGACGTGTGCATGTGCGAGTACACCGATCACGGACACTGCGGAATTCTGCGCGACGGCGAGGTGGACAACGATGCATCGCTCGAGCTGCTCTCGCGCGCCGCGCTCGCGTACGCCTCTGCGGGCGCGGACGTGGTTGCGCCAAGCGACATGATGGATGGACGCGTGGGCGCCATCCGACGCGCTCTCGACGAACAGAAGCTCGTGGGTACGGCGATTCTTGCCTACGCCGCGAAGTACGCGTCGGCGTTCTACGGTCCGTTTCGAGAAGCGGCGCAGTCGACACCGCAGTCCGGAGATCGTCGCGGCTATCAGATGGACGCTGCGAATTCCGATGAAGCGATGCGCGAAGTGTGGCTCGACATCGAAGAAGGCGCGGATGCGGTGATGGTGAAGCCGGCGGGTCCGTATCTCGACATCGTTGCGCGCGTGAAACAGGAGACCGGCTACCCCGTCGCTGCCTATCAGGTGAGTGGCGAGTACGCTATGCTTCTTGCAGCCGCCGAGCGTGGCTGGATCGATCGCGAGCGCGCGATGCTCGAGTCGTTGATGGGCATTCGGCGCGCCGGCGCGGACTTCATTCTCACCTACTTCGCGACCGAGACGGCCCGACTTCTCTCATGAGATACCGCACCTTTCCCGGCACCGACGTTCGCGTGAGCGAGGTCGGCTTCGGGCTGTGGACGCTCTCCACCGGATGGTGGGGCGACGTCTCCGACGAACAGGCAATCGGAATGATCCGCCGCGCTCTCGACGAGCACGGCGTCACCTTTTTCGATGCCGCCGATGCATACGGCAATGGACGCAGCGAGGCGCAGCTAGCCGAGGCGTTTCGCCATCGGCGAGCGGACGTCGTCTACGGGACGAAGATCGGCTACGACATTTACGACGAAGAGGCGGCGAAGGCGCGCCGCGGCCAGAGCGAGCTTCCGCAGCGCTTCGAGCCGAAGTTCATGCGCTTCGCCGTCGACAAGTGTCTCGAGC
>JBDTXN010000142.1:0-7703 GCA_040006175.1 Gemmatimonadota bacterium
GCGAGAACGGATCGGATCCCGAGTACGGGATTCCGAAGAATTCGCAAATTGCGGGGACGTGGGCTTCGCGGTTCACTCCGCCCATTCCCTCCGCGATGTTGTAGACGATGTCTGGCTGAGTCGCCCGCAGGCGCTCTGGGAAATCTGCGTTCGCCTCGAGGCGGATTACTTCGCCGAGCGCGCCGAGCGCCTGCTCGACGGCGTAAATGGTCTCCGCGCTGTCCCACTCCGCGAACTCGTCGTCGACTTCGGCGGCGGCAACGCCGCCAGCTCGCGAGCCAGCCGCGTGGTCTGGCGCGCTCGCCCAATCGGAGTCTGTGCCACTGGGAGGCTCTTCGTCGGGACGCGCATCTTCGGCGCCGTCCTCGAGACGAAGAGCAGGTACTTCAGGCTTCTGATTGTAGGCGAACCCGATTCGTGTCATCCGATCCTGCTTGAGGACAGACAATTCCGCTCGATCACTCGCCGCCACCTTCCCCGCGCATCCACCCTTTTATTGACGCGCATCTCGGGAAAATCGTTCGCGCGATCACGCGCGCATCCAGTGCAAACGCGATGCCGTATTCGAAGGTGCGAGCAAAATAAGAGTCATCGAAAAGCAGCGCAATGATTTTTTCCTCACGCGCTCGGATTATTTCACACTTTGTGAAATCTGACTCGGGCCGCTTCGCGCCGATCGTCGCCGACGTAGATCTCGAAGTCGGAGAAAAATCCCGGCGCTTCCTCCGCGAGCAGCCGGAGCGTTGCGACCGCCAGCCGGCGAATCTCCAATTCCGCGCCTTCACTCGACCGCAGCTCGAGCATCGTTCGCCACGCTCGCGCGTTCGCCGTTACCACGATTTTCGTCTCCGTGGAGTTCGGCAGCACGCCGCGCGCCGCCTCTCGCGCCATCTTCCGACGATGGACTTTGTCTCCCACCCACGCGTAACGCTCCATGAGCTGCTCGACGAGGGCGATGTAGCTGGCGAGCGCGCCATCGACCTGGCTGCGCCATGCGTTCTCCAGCCCTTCGTCTCCCGCCACGGCGGGCGGCACCACGAAGCTCGCATCCTTCTCGTCCACGTAGCGCTGTGAGAGCTGGGAGTACGCGAACCCCGCCCGGTGGCGCACCAGCTCGTGCGTGAGCGAGCGGCTCACGCCCTCGAAGAGCAGCGAGTAGTTCGCGTGCTCGAGAACGCTCCCGTGTCCCTGCTTCTTGATGTTGTCCAGGTAGTCCCGCGTCGTGCGCCCCGCGGGATTTCTCTGGCTCATGTAGCAGAGGCGCCCCGCGAACTCCGCCAGCTGCTCGCCCGGCGTGCTTTCACCGAGCCAGGCGACGCCCAGGTGCTCGGGTGCGGTGAAGGTCGGCTTCGCGAGAAGGGTGATGCGCGGCTCGTAGTAGTACACGGATCTCCGAAAGTGGGCTGGGGCGGCTCAGTCGCCGCCGATCATCGAGAGTCGAAAGTTGCTCCACGCGCGGTCGCGCTCGATGGTGTCGAGCGCAACGCGGGCATCGTGCGGGAGCTGCGGAAGCTGCGGGTCGTACTTCACGTCGCCGATCGATTGGGCACCCGTGGGCACCTTCACGCCGGGATTGAGAATATTCTGCGGGTCGAACGCGTGCTTCACCTGCGCGAAGAGCGCCACCGAGTGCGCATCCCACACTCGCCCCAGGAGCGGCGTGCGGAGCCGCCCATCGCCGTGCTCGCCTGAGAGCGTGCCGCCCAGCTGCGCCGCGAGCGACGTCACCTCGTCGAGGATCGAGCGAACGGTATCGCGCCAGCCAGCCTTGTGGACGTCGATGAGCGGGTTCACGTGCACGTGCGAGTCGCCCGCGTGACCGAAGATGACCCCACGCACGTCGTGCCGCGCGAGAATCTCTCGCACTCCGCGCACGTACTGTGGCAGGCGCTCAGGGGGCAGCGCAGCATCCTCGATGAACTGCATCGACTTGAGCGACGGCGAGAGCCGGTTCAGGATCGGGCTCGCGGCATGACGCAGCGCCCAGAGTCGCGCCTCGTCATCCGAGTCGAGCGCGAGCGTGACGCGGCTCGCACCGACCGACAGCATCGACTGCTCCATGCTCCTGGCCATCGCCGCTGCGGAGGATGCGTCGCCCGCCTCGATCTCGATGAGAAGCACGGCCTCGCTCGCACTCTCGATCTCGACGAGTGCGGGACCGCTGCGAGCCACGTCGATGAAGGTGCGGTCCAGCAGCTCGCACGCACTCGCACCTCCCAGGCGTGCCCGCGCGGCCCCGTCGACGGCCTGCTCCAGCGACGCGAACTCCGCTACGAGACTGCTCGTCGCGCTCGGGAGCGACGCCAGCGAGAGCTCTATCCCCACGAACAGCGCGAGCGTTCCCTCACTCCCGATCAGGAGGTCCAGCAACTCGCCACTTCTTGCGTAGTCGGCCAGAGCGTACCCCGATGAATCCTTTCGTACCCCGGTGTGTGCACGCGCGCGCGCGGGCGCCGCGAGGATGGCGGGGTGCGCGGAAGAAAGAAAGCGATCGACAGCGGGGACATCCGGCAGCGCCGCGCCGCGCTGCACGAGCGCGCGAGAGCCATCGTCGAAGATGCAGTCGAGCGCCGTCACCCACGCGCGCGTGGCGCCGTAGCGCAGCGTGTGCGCGCCGGCAGCATTCGTCGCCGCCATTCCGCCGATCGTGCAGAATGCTCCACTCGAAGGATCCACGGGAAAGCGCAGCTTCTGCTTTCTCGCGTGCTCGTTGACCGCCCCACGGAGTGCGCCCGGGCCCACCATCACGCGCCGCCGGCTGGTATCGATTCGCCCGATCGCATTCAGCCGGCTCAGATCCACGATCACGCCTGCGCCCACGGCGCCACCCGCCATGCCGCTTCCCGACCCACGCGGCACGAGCGGGGCATGGTTCGCCGCCGCCCAGCGCACGAGCGCGGCAGCATCCTCGGCATCCGCAGGAACTGCCACTCCCGCCGGAATCGCTCGCGCGATCCCCGCTCCCTCGGCGTAGACCGCACGCGCGGACTCGTCATCGCGGAACACGCCACGAAATCCATCGGGCTTCACGCTGGCCACATTGCCCCGTCGTTCGGCCGTTGACAAGCCACTCGCGGTCCCGTCATCATCCAGCATGGAGAGCGATGTACCGCTGCGGCAGGTGGGACCGCTGATCAAGATCGAAACGGACCGGCGGCTCGGGCACGAGTGGGACGAGTGGGATGGCGGTGCTCTCGACAACGGTGGCGACTTCACCTCGCCGACGCGCCTCTATTTCGGCTTCACGGCTGTAGGCATCCTGCTCGTCGCGATCCTCGCGGCGGTGGCGGTCTACCTGCTCGCACCGCGCCTCGCGCTGCTCTCGCGGCGGCTGCCGCTGGTGCTCTACGTCGGCATCGCAGGCTTCGTCGCGCTGTCGCTCGCCTGGCTCACGCTCCTCGCGCTCTCCGTGTGGACCGGCCGCGCACTGCTTCCGGAGAAGCTGGCCGAGCGAGGGCTGCTGCTGCGCACGCTCCACCTGGCGTGGCGCGTGGGCGAGATCTTCGGCGTGAAGCGCGACTGGACCGATCACGCGAGCGTCGTGGTGTACGACCGACTCGCCTTCGCGCGCGAACGGCGCGTGAATCCATCCGAGCTGCTGATCCTCATCCCGCGCTGCCTTTCGCGCGAGGCCCTCGACGGCGTGCTCGAGATCGCCAAGCGGTATGGCGTCTCCGCCTTTGTTGCCACCCGCGGACAGCTCGCGCGCCGCGTCATCCGCGAGCGGCGCCCGAAGGCGGTCGTCGCCGTCGCGTGTGAGCGCGATCTCGTGAGCGGCCTGCACGACGTCGCCGGCCGCGTTCCGGTACTCGGCCTCCCGATGACGCTTCCGAACGGCCCGTGCAAGGATGCGGCGCTCGACCTGGTGCGAATGGATGAGTTTGTCCGAAAGTATCTGGTGAAGAAGCTGTAGGTCGCGCCGAGTTTCGTACGGAAGCGGCAACGGCTTTGTCCAGTCAGGTATCTCTACGCTCCCCGCCCTCCAACTACAGCCCCAACGCGCTCACCACCGGCGGCTCCACGCTGTAGTCGTAGAATCCGCGCTTTGATTTCTTACCATAGTAGCCCGCCAGCACCATGCGCTTGAGCAGCGGCGGTGGCGCGTACCGCTTTTCGCGATACTCGTTGAACATGATCTCGGCGATCTTGTACGTCGTGTCCAGGCCAACGAAATCGAGCAGCGTGAATGGCCCCATCGGGTAGCCGGTGCCGAGCATCATCCCCTTGTCGATGTCCTCGACGCTCGCGACGCCGTGCTCCAGCGCGTTGATGGCGTCGAGCAGGTAAGGCACGAGTAGCAGATTCACGACGAACCCCGAGTTGTCCTTCGCCGCGATCGGCTCCTTCTTCAGATTCTTCGCGAACTCGAACGCACGCGAGAAGGTCTCGTCGCTCGTCGTCACGGTCTTGACCACCTCGACGAGCTTCATCACCGGCACCGGATTGAAGAAGTGGAGACCGACCATCCGGTCCCCGCGTCCACTCACCGCCGCCATCGCCGCGATCGTGAGACTCGAGGTGTTCGACGCGAAGATCGTGTGCGCCGGGCAGAGAGCGTTGAGCTCCTTCCAGATCGCGTTCTTCAGGTCGAGATCCTCGATGATCGCCTCGACCACGATGTCCGCGAACGCGAGATCGGCGACCATCGTCGTGAAGGTCAGCCGCCCCATCGCGGCCGCTCGCGCCTCCTCCGTGAGCTTTCCCTTCTCGATCGCCTTGCCCAGCGACTTCTCGATGCTCGAGCGAGCCCGCGCGGTTGATGCCTCATCCACCTCACGCACGACGGTCGTGAAGCCGTTGAGCGCTGCCACCTGCGCGATGCCGGAGCCCATCAATCCTCCGCCGAGCACGCCGACGGTCGCAATCGTTGTCATAGAGAGAAGTAGAAGGAGGGTACGTTGTGAAACGAGAAAACTTCAGGGCCAGCGAAAGCCCGTGGTCGACGTGATCGCGGAGATGAGCGACGGACGCTGCAGCTCGCCGCGCTCGAGACGGTCCAACAGCTGCTCGAGCGCGAGCTGCGCGCCCGCCACCTGCGGGGAGTGACTACGCGCCACGAAGTAGCCGCCCACGAGTCCTGCCGCGATCGGCAGCGCCGCCACCGCGGCCATGACGCCGAGCGCCACCAGAATGCCGCCTGTGACGCCACCGGCGACCGCCACTCCACTTCCGCCGGCGATCCGCTGCGAGCGCACATTCGTGAGGCTCGCATCGAGCCGCACGAGAGAGCGCTCAGCGTCGATGGCGATGATCGTCGCGGCCACTTCCTGCGCGCGCGCGAGCCGGTAGCCATGGCCGCCTACATTCAGGATGCGTCGCATCTCGGTCGCCATTCCACCGCGCGGCTCCCACGCGATCCGATCGGCGAAGCGCCGCTTCACGCGAAGCGATTCCTCCCGCTGCATTGCATCGTCGAGCCTCTCGAACAGCGCGGCCGGATTCCCGCGCACGGTGCGGCTCGCGAACACCGTTGCCGATCCGAAGAGCGCAGCCACGCGTCCGCGCTCGACAGGCACCTCCACACGCGATCGCTCCTCGGCCAGCGCCTGCCGCAGATGCTTCGAGGGAATTCCGACCTCGTTCCCGACCTCCAGAATTTGCGCCTCCGTGAGCATCGGCTCGCCCGGATCCGCTTCGGCCGCCTGCAGCTCGGCCGCACGTGCGAGCACGCGCTCGAGTGCCGCGCGCTCCAGCGGCGCCGGCACGCCCGGCGGCGCGGCCGCAGGCGCGGGTACTGCGGCCGTCGACGGTGGTTGACCCGGCGGAGGCGCCGGCTTCGGGTCGTCCGCCATCAGTTCGCCGCCTTCAGCACTTCGTCCAACCGCTGATCCATTCCGTCGACGATGGACTGCCGGAGCGCAAACGCGCGCGCGAACTCCGCATCGAGGTCGCCACCCGCGGGCGAGATACGCGCTTCCGCGAGATAGTGGCGCTCGTATCCGGCGACCAGCTCGGGTATTGCGCGCTGGAGGAGCATCGCACCGCCTCGAATCATTGCCGGGCGCTCGAGCTGCGCGCCGATCCCCGAGCGAAACTCCGCCGGCGAGATGCGCTCGCGCACCGCCTGCTCCGCGACAGGTGCCACGGCCTCGTGTGCGAACTCGTACACCGCGTCGAGCGCCGAGTCCGCGGCGGAAGGGAATCCGATCGCGATCGAGTGCTGTTCCTGGAGGATGCTCTGTCCCTCCCCGCCGAGTGGGAGGGAGAGCACGATCTCGCCCGTCTGGAGCTGAACGCCGCGCAGATAACTGCGAAGCTGCTTCAGGTAGCGTTGCGAAAACGTCGTGTCCACCGCCGCGAGCGCGGGACGCAGCGCGCGCTGCTGCTCGCGCCAATACTCTTCATAGAACTTCGAGTGCTCGTCCGTGAGCGAGAGCGCGAACGTCTTGAGCCACTCACGATCGGCACTGGTCCGGTAGATGGCGCCCAGCGCAGCCATCATGTCGGCAGTCTGCGCGCTCGGGCGCGCCGTGCGCTTCCACGTGCTCAACACCGAGGGGCGCTTCTTTCCGGAAGCCGAGTCCTCTCCGCTCGTGAGAAAGGCGGCGATGTCGTTGCCCATCTCCTCCCAGCTCCCCTCGCGGAGCGCGAGCCGCGCGCCATCCATGAGACGAGGATTCACACGCAGCCCGTGCTGCAGCATCTCGGCGTTTGCATCGAGCTGCGAGAGGATGTTGCGACTGTTCTTCGCGACGATCATCGTCACCCGATAATCGCGCCGAAATGGCGGCAGCCCCGACGTGTCCGCATTCAGCATCGCGAAGCCGTGCAGCCAGAGATCCACCACGTAGCGCGTCTTCACCGGCCACGGAGTCTGGCCGATGACCTCCTGGCTGATCGCCGGCGGAGCGGCAGCCGGCGCCGTCTCCGTCTGCGTGCTCGCGCCGACGAGCCCGGAGCAACCAGCGGCTAGCAGTACGGCGCCAGCCGCCGCGATGCGACTACGCTGCGAGCGATTCAATGATGACCGCGATCCCCTGTCCGCCGCCGATGCAGGCGGAGCCGAGGCCGTAGCGCTTGCCGGTCGCCTTCAGCGCGTGGATCAGATGAGCGACAATGCGCGCGCCGGACGCAGCGAGGGGATGGCTCAGCGCGATCGCGCCCCCATGGATGTTCAGCTTGTTGCGGTCGACTCCAAGCGACCGCTCGACGGCGCACACCTGACTTGCGAACGCCTCGTTGACCTCGACGAGATCCATCTGGTCGAGAGTCATCCCCGCCTTCTTGAGCGCGATGTTCGACGCGGGCACGGGCCCGATGCCCATGATCGTCGGGTCGACGCCGACCGTGCCCCACGAGATGAGTCGCGCCAGCGGCTTCTTTCCCATGCGCTTCGCGTACTCGGCGCTAGAGATCACGAGTGCCGCGGCGCCATCGCCGATGCCTGATGCATTTCCTGCCGTGACGAGCCCATTCTCCTTGAACACCGAACGAAGCTTCGCGAGCCCTTCCTTCGTGGATTCGGGACGCATGTGCTCGTCGCGTGCGAAGATCTCTTCCTTCTTGGTTTTGGGATTACGCACAGGCACGCCTACGACTTCGTCCTCGTAGAGTCCCTTCTCCCACGCGTCGCGCGCGAGCTCCTGCGAGCGAAGCGCGAACTCGTCGGCGCAGAGCCGGTCGACGCTGAACTGCGCACCAACCTTCTCCGCGGTGTCGCCCATCGCGAGCCCCGCGTACGGATCGGTGAGCCCCTCCCACAA
>JBDTXN010000143.1:0-7702 GCA_040006175.1 Gemmatimonadota bacterium
CGCCAGGAACTCTCGAGGCGAAGTGGAATTTCGCAAACACCTATAGTGGACATGGAGTAGCCACCGGAGGCAGCAGCGCGAGCTTTACCGGCAACTACCACGTTCGCTACTACCTGGACAGCGGGGCGTTTTCGGATGAATACGACTTGGAAATCAAGAGACAGGGAGAGTTCTACGACGTAGCCTGGATCACCGACGGTAAGATCAGTGCCGTGGGCGTTGGCATGGAGGTGGAGAATGGCCTGGCTGTCGGCTGGCGCAGAGTCGCTGACTAGCTTCGATGCGGGGTGGGGGAAATTCGAGAGCCCGACGTTACAGCCGCGATTCTTGCAGATAGCCGGCGACTACACGAACGACTCGTGAGACTACACCCGATCGCATTCGATGACTTACTTGCTCACCAACGAAGCCGCGAAGCCGAACCCCCGGCTCCAGCCGCTCGGCGTTCTCATTGGAGCCTGGAATACCGTCGGCACGCACCCTCTCGTCCCTGGAAAAACCTTCCATGGACGCACCACTTTCGACTGGATGGAAGGCGGAGCGTTCCTGATCATGCGCTCGCAGATAGACGAGCCGGAGATTCCGAGCGGCGTCGCCATCTTCGGCACCGACGACACCACCGGCGAGTGCTCGATGCTCTACTTCGACGAGCGCGGAGTCTCCCGCAGATACGAATCGAGCGTCGCGAACGGGGTGTGGAAGTGGTGGCGGAACGATCCAAAGTTCTCACAGCGATTCACTGGAAGAATCTCCGCTGACGGACGCACGATCGAGAGCGGCGGAGAATTGTCGCGCGATGGCGGCAAGTGGGAGAAGGATCTCCAGCTGACGTACACGCGAGCGGACTGACGTCGCCCTGAAGGCTGCTACTTCCCGTCCGCGTGCGCGAGCTTCTCGAATTGCGGATCTCCCCGCAGCGGATTCCACGTGGGGTCGATGCGCAGCCACCCCGGTGAAATGAAATACGGCTTTTGTGCGATCGCGCTCAGTTCGGAAATGGCGGCCTGTCGGTCGCCAAGGGCGAGGTCGATCCGTGCGGCGAGGTGATGCGCATACGCAATCGTGCTCCACTCATCCTTCGTGGCAATCGACAGCGCGAGGCCTCGATCCCTATCGAGGATGGCGTCTGCGCGTTTACCCTGATACGCGAATGTGAGCGCACGGAATAGAAGCGTCTGCAAATTGTTGGGACTATCTCGCAGCACCGTCGTCAGCACGCGAGCGGCTGTATCCGCATACGCGCGGGCACGCGCAGAGTCGCCGCCCTCGTGAAAGACCTGCGCGCGAACGAGACTCCACAGGCCCCGATCGCCGTCGAACGATGCCGGCGAAAGCGTCTGCACGAGCGTCACGTCGGCGCTGTCTAGTAGCCAGTACATATCCCAGTAGTTCGCAATGAATGCCGCGAGCGCCGCACGATCCACGCTGCCGGGAATCTTTCGAAGGGACGCACGTGCGCCCGCAAGGTCGCCCTCACCCACGTAGCTGATGGCCCGGTCCTGCAACAACGTGAGATTGTCTGGGCTCAGCAACAGCCCATGCGCGGCAGCGGCCCTCGCCTCCGGGTATCGATGAAGTGAGAGCAGTGCGCGGGTGAGACGCGTCGCGATCGTCGACGAGCGTGGATCCAACTCGGCCGCCTGACGAATGTGAGCGAGCCCCTTGTCCCACAATCCGACCGTGGCCTCGAGCTGACCCAGTGAACGCAGAACATCGGCCGAGGACGGCGCGAGACGATACGCCGTATCCAGATCTGCGAGCGCGCGACTTTGGTTCGTGGCGACGAGCGTCCAATAGAAGGCACGCGAGATCCAAGTCTCGTACGCACCCGGCGCCAGCATCACTGCGCGGTTGGTCGCCACTCGCGATGAGTCGCCGTTCGCCGGCACCTGTGTGCCGTTCGAGAAGATGACTGCATGAAGTTGCCCCACGCGCGCCCATGCCGCAGCGAAGTTCGAATCGAGCTCCACCGCGCGATTCGCCTCGGCCAGAGCGCGTCGCAGAGACGGGAGATCCACACCATCGAACGACGTGCTGCGGAGATACGCCTCGTACGCCGCGAGATTCTGCGTCGGTTTCTGCGCGAGCTGCGCCTGCGCCTGCGGCTTGAGCAGAATGCCGAGATTCGCTGCGACTTCGCCGGCGACTGCCGACTGCACCTGAAACACATCAGCGAGCGTCGTGTCGTACGTCTGCTGCCAGATCGTGCGGGGTGCGTTCTCGCGCGAGATCTGCACGAGCTCCGGGCTCACGCGCACACGGCGCGCCCGGTTCGGGCTCGTCTCCCACCGCACGACGCCCGTGAGCAGATAGCCCGCGCCCAGCTCCTGTGCGATCTGCTGAGGCGATTTCTCCGTGCGCCGGTACTGATTCGAGCTCGCACGGGCGATGACGCGCAGCGCGGGAAGTGCGGTGAGCTTCCCGCGGATCTCGTCCGTGATGCCGTCCGCGAAGTACGCGTTGGACGTGTCGCCATCGTTCTCGAACGGGAGCACCGCGAGCGCGGAGTTTCCCACGGGCGATGCCGGAGGCCGCAACCGATACCAGATCGCGGCCGCCCCGAGAACGAGTACCGCCGCGAGCGCGATGGCCAGCACCTGCTCTCGTCGCCGCGCGGAGTGCGGGAGGAGCGCACCCTGCGTCGCCATCTCTGCCGTCGTCAGCGTGCGCGCGAACTCCGCCACCGAGCCATATCGGTCTGCCGGCGCCGGTGCGAGCGCCCGGTCGAGCGCGGCGTCGAGCTTCGGCGCGATCGACGGGCGCGATCGCCTCACCGAGGGCGGCGGCCCCGAGAGCATCTTTGCGCGGATCGTCTGCGGATTCGGGCCAGTGAACGGCGGCTCGCCCGCGAGCATCTCGTAGAGCACCGTCGCCAGCGAGTACATGTCCGTGCGCGCATCGATCACACGCTCGCCACTCGCCTGCTCGGGGCTCATGTACTGCGGCGTTCCCACCACCATCCCCGTTTCCGTGAATCGCTGTCCTTCGAGGTCGGCGTCGACGCCAAGCGCGCGCGCGACACCGAAGTCGGCCACGAGCGTACTCCCATCGCTCGTCAGCAGTAGATTCTCCGGCTTGATGTCGCGATGCACCACGCCATGATTGTGCGCGTACTGCAACGCCTGCGATGCCTCGCGTGTGATGCGCACTGCCTCTGCCACCGGAAGCTGTCGCTCACGCTCGAGACGCGCGCGCAGCGTCTCCCCTTCGATGAACGGCATGCTGAACCAGAGCAGCCCGTTCGCGTTCCCTGAATCGTGGACGGAGAGAATGTGCGGATGCTGCAATCGCGCCGCGACCTCGATCTCGCGCTGGAATCGATCGGCGCCGACAGACGCAGCCAGGTGCGGATGCAGCACCTTGATCGCCACCGGGCGCTTGTGCTTCCTGTCGTGCGCGAGCCAGACGGTGGCCATGCCGCCGCTCCCCACTTCGCGCTCGACCACGTAGGCGTCGCCGAGCGCAGACTGGAGCTGGGTGCGGGGGTCGACCACCGGTTCAGTCATGCGTTGATCGCGATCTCGACGATGATGTAGGCCCGCATTGTCCCGTTTCCGTTGAGGCTAGCGCCACGTTGGCCACAGCTCCGCCACCGCAGTGTGCGCGCGCACTCCAGCCATGATCGAAGTAATCGACGCGCTCGCAACGTCCGGCGATAGCTGCATCCCGCTCACGACGAGCGCGGGTACGCCGCCGATGCGGAATCGTCCGCAGTTCGCCGCGCGATTGAAGTGCTGCATTATAGTAGCGGCGCCCGGCATCCCCGCTGCCCAGAAATCGACGGCGAGAACATCGCCGGTTCTCTCGTTCCCCATTTTGCGCCACGCGGCCTCACGCGCGAACGCCCAGGCCGCGGCGTCGCGCGAGGCATCGAGCATGGCGTTCTTCCCGGCGATGATCGCCGCCTCCTGCGAGTCGGCCTCGAAGCGCATCAAGCGCCGCGCACCCTCGCGCGACTCGACGACCGCGAGCGGACAGAGCAGGTCGTCACCTTCCGCATCGGAGATGCTCCACGCTGCGTGCGCGAGCGCAAAGCCGGCGAGCGAGAGGACGGATTCGGGGAGTGACATCATTCGAATGCCAAGGTAAGCCAGTCCAGCCCGACAGAACAGGAAAGCCTTGACACATACGGGTTTGGGCTTCATATAGCGAATCGGCTATGTACACTCAAACCACCGTTGACCCGCTCAGCGCTATCTTCGGCGCCCTCGCCGATCCCACCCGGCGAGCCATCCTCGATCGCCTCAGCACCGGCGTCTACTCGGTGAGCGAGCTGGCCGCCCCCTTCCGGATGAGCCAGCCATCCATCTCCCGACACCTCAAGGTGTTGGAGCACGCGGGACTCGTCGTGCGCGGGCGCGACGCGCAGTGGCGCCCACGCGCGCTCGAAGCCGCACCGCTCGGCGCCGCCAACGCGTATCTCGAGAAATTCCGCAAGCAGTGGGAAGACCGCCTCGACCGGCTCGAGCTCTACCTCGCAGAGCTGCAGTCGGCAAAATCACCCAATCCGTGACCCACATGACTGCATCGCTCATCAGGCGCGCGCGTACGTTTGCAGTCGCCGGCGCGGTATTCCTCTCCGCCACCCGAGCCGGCGCGCAGAATGGTCGCGACTTCACTCCCTATGTCATCCCGGACCGGGCGGCCGAGGTGGCGCTGGCACGAACTGCGGCTCCGCGAAACGTGTCCGACTCGGCGACCATTCTCGTGCTCACGCGCACCGGCTTCGTCGAAGCGAGTCACGGCACGAACGGATTCACCTGCGCCGTGTTCCGCGCATTCAACGGCTCCACGGGCGACGCCAACTTCTGGAGCACGAAAGTGCGAGCGCCCCAGTGCATGAACGCAGCGGCCACGCGCACGATGCTCCCGCGAACAGTGAAGCGCACCGAGTGGATCATGGCGAACGTCGCCCCCGCCGACGTAGATGCGCGAACGAAGCGCGCGTTCGCCTCGCACGAGTTCTCGATGCCGGCCGCGGGCGCCATGGCCTACATGCTGTCCCCCGAGCAGTATCTCGTCGACGACGAGCCGCACCGGTGGATGCCCCATCTGATGTTCTTCTACGACAACTCGATGCCCGCATCGGCGTGGGGCGCCGGTGGTCCCAAGGCGCCGCTGATCGACGGATCCTCGAACGATTCGTCGACACCCATTACGACGCTGCTCATCCCCCTGCCGCAGTGGTCCGACGGCACGTCGTCGTCCGCGCACTAGGGAGACCGGTGTCGACACGAGCGCCGTCAATCGCATGAGCGAGTTCGCGAGCCGGTCTACGGACTATCCCTCGGGGCGCGAGGTGAGCTTCCATCGCCTGCTCGATGCGCCGCGCGAGCTGGTCTGGAGCGTGTGCAGCGACCCACATCACCTGCACCGGTGGTGGGGCCCCAACGGCTTCACGATAACGACTCACGAGTTCTCGTTCGTGCCGGGCGGAGAGTGGCTCTTCATCATGCACGGCCCCGACGGCACCGACTATCCGAATCGGGTCATTTTCAGCGAGATCGTTCCACCCTCACGTCTCGTGTACTACAATGGCTGGGACCTTCCTGGATCTCCGGTCGACTTCACGGCGGTCATCACGCTCGAAAGCGAGGGCGCGAAAACGCGATTCTCGCAGCACATGACGTTCAGTAGCGTGGAGGGATTCAGGACTGCGGTGGAGCTCTATGGTGTGCTCGAGGGGGGGACGCAGACACTCGCGCGTCTCGCGGAGTATGTGCGTGGGCTCGGGTGAGGGAGCTCTCGATGTGCCGCATCATGATGAGCACCGCGAATATCCATAGACAGATTCCGCACGCCGCTCCGATCATCACCCAGCCGCGACGCACGGCGTGGCGGCCGGCAAGCTGAAGTTCCCCGGGCGATCGCAGCAGAACGACGGCTATCCTGCTGCGCGGCGGGAAGATCTCCTGCGAGATGGATGCCCTCCCGAGCTGCAACAGGCCGGCTGCGACCGCGAGCGCCGAGACGGTGAGCGCCGCGAGCCCGCCGTAGACGAGTCGCCTCAGCTCCTCGTACCCGGTGGCCGCGGAAAGCGCGGTGTCGTACCACCACAGCGCGCCGCCCAGCGCAGACAGACCGGCAACGAAGAGAGCGATCCGCTTCGGATCGTTCTCCAGGAGCTCCGCGATGGTCGAGGCTGCAGAGGGGTGACGGCGTTTTGGATACATGGGCGTACTGGTTTTGTCGCGAGTCGGTTGCGTTGCGCATGACGCGCGCTCGGTGCGCTATATATGATTCGTCCTGCTACGCGTTGGACGACCGAGCGAATTGCGCGTATCGTGTGGGAGGCCACACACTTGCCGGAGGGATCGTGGTTTCGAATTCGGTTCTCGCGCTCGTCGCGGTACTCACGTTCACGAGCTGCACCCGACCAGCGCACTCGGTCGACTCTCCACCCTCCGACTCGCTCAGCGCCGTCGCGCGCATTCCGACCGGGGCACGACTCGATCCCGCCGGACGCTCCTCGCCGCTCGGCAACATGCCCCTCGCGGCTCTCCTCACCCCGGACGGTCGCAACCTGGTCGTGAGTCTTTCCGGCTGGCGCGAGCAGGGACTCCAGGTCGTCAACCGCGAGTCGGGCGCGACCGTCCAGCGCATCCCGCAGTCGGGCGCCTTCGTGGGGCTCGCGTTCAGCGCGGACGGCTCCACGCTCTACGCCTCGGGCGGCGTCACCGATCGTGTGTATGTCTACAGCTGGCGCCCGTCGTCCGCATCACCAGCCGCGCTCGTCGACAGCATCACTTTCAGAGGGCAGGCGGGCACCACCCCCGCCGACAGCGTGCCGCCAGCCGGCTCGCGCTACGTCGCGGGACTCGCACTTTCGCGTGATGGCCGAATGCTCTACGTGGCCGAGAATCTCGCGGATTCGATCGCGGTCGTCGACGTCGCTTCACGTCGCATCGTCCAGAGGCTCGCCACCGGGTCGTACCCGTACGCCGTGGTCAGCGGCGCCGATGGCAGCGTGTACGTCTCGGACTGGGGTGCGTCGACGGTGCACGTGTATCACGCCCTGCCCAACGGAAAGCTCGCGGCCGAGCGTCCCATCGACGTCGGCAGACATCCCTCGGCGCTTGCGCTGTCCGCGAGTGGCGACCGGCTCTTCGCGGCATCCGCGAGCACGGATCGCGTGTCCGTCGTGGACACGCGCTCGCGGCGCGTGGTGCACTGGCTGCTCGATCCGCCTCCCGATGATGTCGCCGAGGGGAGCACGCCCAACGCCCTCGCGCTCTCGCGAAGCGGCACCCGTCTGTTCGTTGCGGAGGCGGATGCGAATGCCGTCGCTGTGTTCGACCTCTCCGCGCTCACGTCCGGGATCGCATCGGCACGAGGCGCGGATACGCTCTCCGGTCGCATTCCCACCGAGTGGTATCCGACCGCCGTGATCGCACCCGGTGGCGCGGCGGAGAGCGCGGCGGACTCGCTGCTCGTGATCAACGGCAAGGGACGCGGCGCGGGTCCGAATCCCACCGGGCCGCGCCCCGATGAGAAAGCGAGGGGCGGAGATCGGCACGCCTACACCCTCGGCCAGCTCGACGGCACCCTTACCGTTCTTCCCGCCGCGCGCGGCGAGGCGCTCGACAGACTCTCGCGGCGCGTGTTGGAATCGAACGGGTGGAACACACGACGCACGAGCTTCAAGTATCCGCCCATCGAGCACGTGGTCTACATCATCAAGGAGAATCGCACCTACGATCAG
>JBDTXN010000144.1:0-7620 GCA_040006175.1 Gemmatimonadota bacterium
ATGCCCGTTGGTGCTGCCAGCTGGTCATTCACCGAAGATGACCTCGGAGCGATCATGCGATCGCTTCAGCAGTTTTTATACGACAGCAATGCTCGCTGTGCGCTGCTCGTGGACCGATCCGGACAGCTCGTGGCGACAGTGGGCGAACAGCCGCGCTTCGATGCCACGGCCTTCGCCACGCTCACCGCCGCAGATTTCAGCGCGAACGACCAGCTTGCGCGGCTCATCGGCGAGACGGAATTCAACTCCCTCTTCCATCAGGGCGAGCAGGAATCGATGTACCTCGTCGATATCGCGCGCCGGGTGATTCTCGTGATCCTGTTCGACAACCGAACGACGCTCGGGCTCGTGCGACTGAAGGTGAAGGGAACGGTGGAGGAGCTGGCCCGCCTCTTCACGGCGATGTTCCAGCGGGCGCGCGATACCATGCATCAGCCGAACATCCTGGCGGGCGCCGAGGATGAGATCGATCGACTGTTTCAGTAGCGAAGGAAACCACCATGTCGATGATCAACTACGCCGCCCGTGAGATCAGCTGCAAGATCGTGTACTACGGTCCTGGGCTCGGCGGCAAGACGACGAATCTCGAGCACGTGTACGGACGCGTGCAGCCGAACACCCGCGGGAAGCTCATCTCGCTCGCGACGGAGACGGAGCGCACGCTCTTCTTCGACTTTCTCCCTGTGGATCTCGGGACGATTCGAGGATTCAAGACGCGCTTCCATCTCTACACGGTGCCCGGCCAGGTATACTACAACGCGAGCCGGAAGCTGATCCTGAAGAGCGTCGATGGAATCGTGTTCGTCGCCGATTCGCAGGTGGAGCGAATGGAGGCGAATCAGGAGGCGATGCAGAACCTGTACGAGAACATGCAGGAGTACGGGTACGATCTCTCCACGATGCCGTTCGTGATCCAGTACAACAAACGCGATCTTCCGAATGCGGCCCCGCTCACCGAGTTGCAGACCGCGCTCAATCCGGGCTTCGAGGTGTTCGAGACGCAGAGGCAGCGGATAGCTCCCGATCCGTATCACGCGGGAGAAAATCTCATCGATCAGATTCCCACTGGAGAGTGGGTGGAGCGGGCGCCATACTTCGAAGCAGTCGCGGTTACGGGAGACGGAGTATTCGACACGCTCAAGGCGGTGAGCAAGCTCGTACTGAAGACGCTCGCCTGACGGCGCGCGGCGGGGCGCGATGAATCTCCCGAACGCGCTTACCGTCGCCCGCATCTTCGCCGCCCCAGTCGTCGCCGCCCTCCCGTTCATCGAGCGGTGGGACGCGCGCCTCTTCGCCTTCGTGCTCTTCCTCGTCGTGGCGATCACCGACTACTACGACGGCAAGCTCGCCCGCACCCACGGAATGGTCACCGATCTGGGCAAGCTCCTCGACCCGATCGCGGACAAGCTGCTGCTCCTCGCGACTTTCATTCCGATGTTCATTCTCGTGGGGTCGCGCGGCTCGCTGTCGCTCTGGTCACCGGACCCGGTGACGGTCACCGGAGGAGTAATCTCGGGCGTCGGTCCCGGCGGGCCCGGCCCGCACGATGTCTTCCCGTACGTCACTCCGATCGGGATCTACGGTCTCCCCTGGTGGATCATCGCCGTGGTACTCGGCCGCGAAGCGTTCATGACCATCTACCGCGCCTTCGCCGCACGGCGCGGCGAGATCATCGCCGCGAGCCGAATGGGCAAATGGAAAACGGGATTCCAGTGGACATGGGTGGGCGCGACGTTCTTCTGGTTCGCGGCCGCGACCGCCGCGGCCCAGTACCACTGGCACGGCCCCTGGTGGGTGGGCTTCGCCTACTTCAACGGCCTGGTGAACATCGTCTCGATGATCGTCGCCGTTGCGCTCACGCTGTACTCGCAGCTGCTCTATCTGCGCCGTCCGGCGGCTTAGGGTCGATGCAGTTTTAGCCGGTTCTCGCAGATCACGCGATAGAATCTCGGTTCGCGACCAAAGTGCAGCACGAGCCCCACTTCGAGATTTGTCGCGTTGAGATAGCTGAAGAGCTGGAGTGTGGCATCGCTATGCAGATGCTCCGTCGCTTTCGTCTCTACGACTAGCGTCGCATCGACGACCATGTCGAGCTTCTGCATGGCGAGCGGCTTGCCCAGGTAGTACACCATTGCTCCAAGCTCCCGATCGACCTGATGACCCTTGGCGCGCAAGTCTCGCTCGAGGGCGAGCGCGTAAATGTATTCCCTGAATCCAAATCCCAGGCTTCGATGCACGTGGTAGAAGGTGGCGATTACGGAACGTGTTAGTGGTGCCTGCAGCAGCGTATGGTCGGGTTCTGTGCTCATCCAACACTATTGGTCCGCTGCATACAGCTCGTGTCATCAAAATTTTTCGAGCTACGGGGTGCGAGCATCGTTGAACGAGGATACCGGCACTAACGAGGGGGGAACTGCGAAAGGCAACGGACTGGAACGGACAAGAACGGACAAGTGAGAAGGACTAACTAGCTGCCTTGCGACGAGAAAATCGGTGCTCTCTGAGCAGTTGTCCGTTTGTTGTCCGTTTCAGTCCGTCGCCTTTCGCAGTTACAAATTCGTTAGTCCGAGAATCGCGAGCACACCGATGCACGCGGCAAGCTTTTAAGATTCAAAGCTGACAAGACCGCGTCACCTTCCATACGCCCCGATCGTTTCTGTGCAAATAGAAATCCTCACCATTGGCGACGAGCTGCTGCTCGGATTCACCATCGATACCAACGCCGCGTACCTCGCGCGTGCGCTCGCGGGCATCGGTGTCGAGATCGTGCATCGCACCACCGTCGGCGACGACGCGGAGCTCATTGCGCAGGCAGTGAAAGATGCCCTCGAGCGCACCGGCGCCGTGATCACCACTGGCGGGCTCGGGCCCACATCCGACGATCGCACGCGTCCCGCGATCGCGAAGCTCTTCGGGCGCGAGCTCGTGCGCGACGACGCCATCGTTGCGCAGATTCAGGAGCGATTCTGGCGCATGACGTCCGCGAAGATGCCGGAGACGAACGTCGTGCAGGCGATGGTGCCCGTGGGTGCGCGCGTGCTCGAGAACCGGCACGGCACCGCGCCGTCGCTCATGCTCGAGGACGAGCAAGGTCGCTGGGTGATCATGCTTCCCGGAGTGCCGCGCGAGATGCGCGGACTCACGAACGACACCGTGATTCCGCTCCTGCGCGAGCGCATCGGTGTCGCGCCCATCGCGATCGTTTCGCGTACCGTGCGCACGACAGGGATCGGCGAGTCTGCGCTTGCCGAAAAGCTTGGCGATCTCGCGAAGGGCGTGGACGGACTGCCGCTCGCGTTTCTTCCCGGATGGGCCGGTGCCGATCTCAGGCTCACGTCGCACACACTTCCCGCCGATGCAGCCACGCGCGCGCTCGACACCGCCGCGCAGAAGCTTCGCGACGCCGTCGGCGCGTTCGTCTACGGACAGGAGGATGACGATCTCGCCGAGCTCGTGCTCGGGATGTGCCGCGAGCGCGGACTCACGATTGCAACTGGCGAGAGCTGCACGGGTGGGCTGCTCGGCGCGCGCATCACGGCGATTCCGGGATCGAGCGACGTCTACCACGGCGGCGTGGTCGCCTACGAAAATTCTGTGAAGACGAAGCTCCTGGGCGTGCGCGAGACATCGCTGCAGGAGCACGGAGCGGTGAGCGAGCAGGTCGCGCGCGAGATGGCGGAGGGGTGCGCGCGCGTACTGGGAACGCAGATCGGCATCGGGATCACTGGCATAGCAGGGCCCGGTGGCGGCACGTCCGACAAACCCGTGGGAACGGTGTGGGTTGCCGTGACCGGTGCCGGAGAGACGAGAGCGACTGGCCGTGTGTACGTCGGCGATCGCGAGGAGATTCGTTTGCGTGCAACACAGGCCTCCCTCGATCACGTGCGACGAGCGCTTGCGTCGCTTTAGCCACACGCCGAGCGCGGTGCCGTTGCCCCACCGGGCAAAAAGTCGGAAATTACGGCATGACGCCTCGAGAAAGATTTCGGCGTCGTCCACAACACAGGATGGGTCACGTGAGGGATGATTTCGATCCGCCGAATGGCCCTGCAGCGTCGCGCGACGACGCTGCTGACGGCATGGTCGGCGAAGAGACTACAGACACCAACACCTCTGCGGCGGCGCCCGATGCGCAGCGCGAGTCCGACGAGCAGCGCGATCGCTATCTTCGGCTCGCCGCAGAGTACGACAACTATCGCAAGCGCTCGATACGCGAGCGCCAGGAAGCGGGCGCGCGCGCGCAGGGCGAGCTCGTCAAGTCGCTCATCGATTCGCTCGACGATCTCCAGCGCGTGACTGCGCAGGATCCCGAGACCGTGGATGCGAGAACCATCCACCAGGGCATCGAGGTCGTGCAGAAGAAGCTGATGAAGGCGCTCTCGTCGGCAGGGCTCGAGCTGATCGATCCCGTCGATCAGACGTTCGATCCGGCGCTGCACGAGGCCGTCTCCACCGAGCCGGCGCTCTCGCGCGAGGACGATCATCTGGTGTCGCGGGTATTCCAGCAGGGATATCGCTACAATGGACAGCTGCTGCGGCCGGCGCGCGTGGTCGTGAAGCAGTGGAACGGATGACGAGGCACTAACCCGAATGGCCCAAAGCAAGGACTACTATCAGGTCCTCGGGGTGCCCGCGTCCGCGACGCAGGACGAGATCAAGAAGGCATACCGCCGTCTCGCCAAGAAAAATCATCCCGACGCAAACAAGAGCGATCCCAAGGCTGCCGATCGGTTCAAGGAGATCTCGGAGGCGAACAACGTCCTGAGTGATCCGGACAAGCGAAAGCAGTACGACGAGATGCGTCGCCTCGGCGCATTCGGCGGATTCGGTGGCGACCGCCAACAACGCAGTGGTCGTCCGAGCTATTCCACGGGCGGCGCTTCGCGCGGCGGCGCCGGTCCGCGCATGGAAGACTTCGACATCGGCGGGATCGGCGGACTCGGAGATCTCTTCTCCTCGATGTTCGGCGGAGGAGCCGGACCTCGGAGCGCGCAACGTCCCACGGGGCCGCGCAAGGGCGAGAGCGTCGAGGTTGTCGTCCCCGTCTCGTTCCGCACTGCAGCACTCGGAGGCAAAGTGCCGGTGGAGCTCGAGGTCAACGAGGAGTGCGCGACGTGTAAAGGCTCGGGCGGCGCGCCTGGTGCGAAGTGGAGCAAGTGCCCCGAGTGCGATGGCCGCGGCGTGATCTCGTTCGGGCAGGGCGGCTTCGCCGTCAATCGTCCGTGTCCGATGTGTCTGGGCAAGGGACAGGTGCCGTCGACGCCGTGCCCCACGTGCAAAGGCGCGGGCGAGGTGCGTACGCGGAAGACGGTGAACATCACGGTGCCGCCCGGCACCGAGACCGGCACTCGCGTGCGAATCCCGGGACAGGGTGGCAAAGGCGACGAGGGCGGACCGCCCGGTGATCTGATCATCAACTTCGAGGTGCAGCCCGATCGCTTCTTCACGCGCGAAGGGCTGGACGTGATTGCGAAGGTACCGCTCAACATCGCGCAGGCGATGCTGGGCTCGAAGGTCAGCGTGCGCACGCTCACGGGAAAGAAGGTGACGATCAAGATTCCGCAGGGCACACCGCCGGGCAAACGCTTCCGCGTGCCGGGACAGGGGATCGAGAAAAACGGTGCGAAAGGCGATATGATAGTGGAGGCGAACGTCACCGTGCCCGAGAAGCTCACGCCGGAGCAGGAGCAGATGATGAAGGAGTTCGCGGCGTCGGGTGATCTGAAGTACTAGAGCATGCTGGTGACATGCCCGCGCAGCGCATGGTCAGGAAGGAGTATCAGGCCGCGTGACTGCTGCGCGCCATCTCCCGCATCGATCTCACCCCTCTCTCCGGCGACGACACACCCGGCACCATCGAGCGACTCTGCGCGAAGGCGCGCCGCTCGATGCGCGTGGACTTCGTGGAATCGCTCGGTGTGGCGCCTTCGACATCGCGCCGAGGGAGATGTCTTTTTGCGTGAGGCGACACAAGTGACAAACATTTGGATCCCGAACGGCGAATGAGCAACGGATTTCAGATCGACATCGAGTCAGCGAGCGCGGCGCTCCCACAGGCGCCGGCCGAGCAGTACACCATCCTCTTCAGTCACGGCACGCTCACGGCCGGAGTCTACGCGCCTCGGGGCGTGGACGATCAGACGCCGCACACGCGCGACGAGGCGTACGTGGTGGCGAAGGGAAGCGGGCGCTTCGTGTGCGGCGACGAGCGAAAGCCATTTGGTCCTGGTGAATTTCTCTTTGTGCCCGCGGGGATGACGCACCGATTCGAGAGCTTCTCGAGCGACTTGACGGTCTGGGTAATTTTCTACGGACCGCAGGGAGGAGAGCATGTCGAAGAAGGTGAGTAAGACCGACGCCGAGTGGCGGGCGCAGCTCACGCCGGAGCAGTACCGCGTAATGCGCGAGAAGGGGACCGAGCGACCGCACACGGGGAAGTACGCGCAGACCACGGAGGCGGGCACGTATCGCTGTGCCGGGTGCGGCGAGCCCCTCTTCGCGTCCGAGACGAAGTTCGATGCGCACTGCGGCTGGCCAAGCTTCACGGCACCGGTGGAGGGCGCCGCGGTCGCGGAATCGGAGGATCGCTCGCACGGCATGCGGCGCACCGAAGTGTTGTGCGCGAGCTGCGACGCGCATCTCGGCCATGTCTTCCCTGATGGGCCCGGTCCGACAGGATTGCGTTACTGTATCAACTCGGCCTCGCTCGATCTCGACACGGGCGAAACGAAATAGCACGTTGTCTTCACCGCTTGGTAAGTTCTCTGCGTCGTCCTTGCACGTCTCTGAGTGCGTCGAAAATCGGTGAATCGTGGAGCTCACTCGTCGAGATTTTCTCCGCTACAGTGCAGGGGCCGGAGCCGGTACTGCGCTGGGCGGCATCATGGGACTCGGACTCGCACTCGCGCCTGCGCGCGCGAAGGCGCAGGAGCTTCGCATCAAGGGCAGCAAGACGGTGCCGAGTGTCTGCCCGTACTGCTCCGTGGGATGCGCCACGCTCGTGCACGTGAAGGGCGGCGAGATCATCAACATCGAAGGCGATCCGCGCAGTCCTCACAACGAGGGGACGCTCTGCCCCAAGGGCGCCGCGATCTATCAGCTCCACAAGAACGTCAATCGCCCCACGCGCGTGCTGCACCGAAAGCCGGGTGCGACCGACTGGGAAGAGGTCGACATCGAGTGGGCGATGGAGCGAGTCGTCGAGCTCGTGAGCAAGACGCGCGACGAGACGCTCATCGAGCGGCTCCCTGACGGAAAGACCGTCAATGCCACGTCCTCCATTTTTCACCTTGGCGGGGCGACGCTCGAGAACGAGTTCAATCACATCGCGCAGAAGTTCTGCCGGGGATTCGGCATCGTCGCGATAGAGAATCAGGCTCGCATCTGCCATAGCGCGAGCGTGCCCGGGCTCGGATCGCGACTCGGGCGCGGCGCGGCCACGATGTTTCCGCGCGACATGACGCACTCCGACTGCGTCGTGATCATGGGCTCCAACATGGCCGAGTGTCACCCGGTTGCGTTTCGGTGGCCCGTGAAGGCGCGGGTGAACGGCGCGAAGCTCATCCACGTCGATCCGCGCTTCACGCGCACGAGCGCGAACTGCGACATCCACGCGCCCAT
>JBDTXN010000145.1:0-7590 GCA_040006175.1 Gemmatimonadota bacterium
ACTCGTGGAGCGATGAGGATGGGCCGTCCGTCGATTCGCGGATGGCGGAGCGTGTGGAGGTGATTCGCGGGCCCGCGAGCGTGTTGTACGGCTCGGATGCGATCGGTGGCGTCATCAACGTCGTACCCGATGAGGTTCCCGACGCCCGCGGCCAGAGTCCGTTCGTGAGTGGCGCGGCCGAGGCATACGGCGCGACGAACAACGGCGAGGTCGGCGGCGTGCTGCGCGCGGAAGGCGGCAACGGAGCGATTGGGTTTCGCGCGACAGCGATCGGCCGTCGCGCCGGAAATTTCCACACGCCGAAAGGGAACGAGCAGACTCCGAATGGAGACATTTTCGACACGGGTTACGGAGCGCTCAACGGCGAGCTCGCGGTCGGCTATCACGGTGACAGGAACTCGGCCACGCTGCGCTACGAGCGATACGGCGGAAGATTCGGACTGCTGGACGGACCTCCGGTTCCAGAGGACAACGAAGAGGGCCCGCAGCGCCGCCTCGACGACAATCGAATTCAGGGCATCACGAGCTGGCAGCTCGGGCAGAAGGCTCGACTGGAGACGCGGAGTCAGTACCAGAGGCACTCGCTGCAAGAGGTCGTGGGCGAGAGTCGCGTGGGAGATGAGAAGCCGTCGTTCGACCTTCTGCTGCAAACGTTCACGACGGACGTGCTGCTCCATCACGACAACGGCAGTTGGCTGACCGGCACGATCGGCGTGTCGGGGCTCTACCAGGACAACGAGTCGATGGGAGACTTTCCCCTCGTGCCGAACGCGCGCACGACGAATGGAGCGGTGTTCGCATTCGAGCAGGCGACCTTCGGGCAGTGGAGCTTTCTCGCCGGCGCGCGCGGCGATGCGCACCACACTCGCGCCGACGAGAACGAGGAGCTGCAGCTCGCCGCACAACGCCGCAACGCGTCGGCGTTCTCCGGAGACGTCGGTGCGGTGTATCGTCCCATCGAGCATCTCGCACTGGCGGCGAATGTCGGCCGCGCATTTCGTGCACCCACGCTGTACGAGCTCTTCACCAACGGCCCGCATCTCGGCGAAGGGCGCTACGAGATTGGTCTCGCATCAGCGGTGCCGGAGAAGAGCTATAATTCGGATCTGAGCGCGCGCTGGGAGAGTGGACGATTTCGCGGGCAGGTCGCCGCGTATCGAAACCGGATCGACCACTTTCTCTACGTCGAGCCCACCGGCGGCAGCGCCGCGGTGGAGAACGATGAGGGTGGCGAAGACACGCTGCCCGTGTATCAGTACAAGCAGACCTCGCGCGCGACGCTCACGGGCGTGGACGTCTCGGCGGAAGTGGAGACGATGCGCATGCTGACGCTGCGCGGTCGTTTCGACTACGTGCGCGGCAACAACGACGCATCGGATTCGCCGCTTCCGCTGATGCCTCCCGCACGCGGCGATTTCGAGGCAGAGCTCCACAGCGCCACAGGATCCGCGGGCAATCGCGCATACGTGATGGCCGGAACACAGCTCGTCTCGAGACAGAACAGACTCGGGCAATTCGACGAGCCGACCGCCGGCTACGCGCTGTTGCACCTCGGCGCCGGCGCGGGACGCCAGATCGGGGGGCGCGACTTCTTTCTCGATCTGCGACTGCGCAATGCGTTGAACAAGCGCTACACCGACTTCCTGAGCCGCTACAAGTCGTTCGCGTACGAACCGGGGAGAAACCTCATCATCAGGCTCTCGACGGGGTTGTAACGCACTGCATCACCCGGGTACGGCGCGGGCGCGACTTGTGCGCATTCACATCAGAGCTTGCCTGCGGCGTCTATTTCCGCACGCTACGTTTGTGAAGCGTCGCAGTCCGCGACCGGACATTCAGGAGGGCGCAAATGAGTGATTCGCGTTCGACCGCGCACGCCGACCAGGAACCATCGGTGGGCGGAGCGGCAGTCGAAGTTGGCACGGGGCTCCCCGAGTTCCTCACGCAGGACTACTCGCAGTACACGCAGGAAGATCACGACATCTGGAAGCTTCTGTATTCGCGTCGGATGGACGCGCTCGAGGAGACCGGCAGCGAGATCTATTTGAGCGGCGCCAAGATCATCGGGCTGGAGCCGGACAAGCTTCCCAATCTGAACGACGTCAACTTTCGCCTTGCTGCGCGCACCGGATGGGCCGCGGTAGGCGTAGGCGGGTTCATGCCGCCGGTCGTGTTTTTCCGCTGTCTCGCCGCACGTCGATTTCCGACGACGCTCACGGTTCGTCCTCGCGCGAAGCTCGACTACCTGCCGGAGCCGGACATCTTTCACGATGTCTTCGGCCACGTGCCGCTGCACGCCGATCCCGTGTTCGCCGATTTTCTCCAGCACTTCGGCGCGCTCGCGGCCGTGTCGCCGGGTGAGAAGGAAACGGAGGAGATGGCGAGACTCTTCTGGTTCACCGTCGAGTTCGGGCTGATCAAGGAAGCCGGTCGCACCAAGGTGTACGGCAGCGGGTTGATCTCATCGCATGGTGATGCGGCGAACGCCCTGGGACCGAACTGCGACCGGCGTCCGTTCGATCTCGATGCCGTGATCGCGCAGCCGTACGAGATCGATCGCATGCAGGACGTGCTGTTCGTGGTCGACTCCTTCGAGCAGCTCTTCGCGGCGGTGGAGACGATTGCCGCACGCCGAAACGTGCACGTCTAGCCGGAGCTAGCGCACAGCGAGGGAGCCCGGGGGCGCGCCGTCGAGCTCGAGGCGCACGCTCGCACCGGGCTCCAGCGCTCGAAGCACATCGCTCTCGACGAAATGATGGACGTGCTGTCCGGTAGTCCCGGACTTCGCGCACGTGCACGCCATCGCGTGCAGGCGCGCCTCGCCCTCCCCCTGCGCAGTGCGCACGCGAAATGTTTCTCCGAGCGGCGCCAGCTGCGCGACGGTAGACTCGGAGATCTCGAGACGTCCGTCCAGCGGCGTCTTGCGCGACACGATTCGCTGCTCGATCAACATGAGAAAATCAACGCTCGCGTCTCTCGCGACCGCCGAGCGGCGACGCGCTGGAGGTCGGCGTGATCGGCGCGCCCCAGCCGTTGCGCGCAGGATCGGGAAGCGCCTCGCGAGCGACCTGTGCATCGAGGGTTGCTGTCTGCGTTTCCGCGGGCCGGAGAGCCAGCCACGCGAGCCACAGCAGGAGCGGTGGCACTGCGATCCAGAGCGCGACCTGCCACAACGGCGCAACGCCCGAGTAGACGGTGACGTTGTCCTTGAGCGCCGTTAGTGTGACCCCGGCGTCTCGGATGGAGAGGCTCGCGCTACCGTGCTGGCCGGGTATCCGATTGAGATCCCACACCCAGCGCGCGAACGGGGCGAGGGTAACGCCTGCGAGGCCCGCCCAGTACGCGCCCCACGCGCCCAACAGATGTCCTGTGCCCAGTCGACGAATCGAGAATGCCATGGTGTCCATCTCCTTTGCCACTAATACGCCGCTGCGGTTCAAATGTGACGAGCTCCGCCGTCCATGCTCAGGCCAGGCTCATTCGGTGGCAGTGCCGCGATCGGCCGAAGCTGGACCCACACGTTCTAGGTCACGCGCTCGATGTCCGTGTGACGAATTTCGATCTCGCGGCGATAGTTGGACACGTAGATTCGTCCGTCGCGCAGCTCGACGCGCACGAGAGGAATCGTGGAGTACAGAACGACGATGGTTACGAGCAGCCAGGCAGCTTCCATCGAAAACGCCAGCGGTCTGCCGATGGAACCGCGCTGCACGGCGCTCTGCGATGCCGCGTACACGGATGGTAGAAACACCGCTATCCAGATCGCCGGAAACACGAGCTTGTAGAAGAATGTGCCGCGGGACGAGAGCGCTCCGCTGGACATTCGCATTACGGCGATTTGGAGTTCGTCACCTTGAGCGACTGTGCAGCGGCGAGGAGCTGCGCCTCTCGCGCGGGAGTATGCGTGAGGATGACCAGCTGTAGCCCCACGGCATTCCGGATCACGGTGTTCGGCGTGTCCACGTTGAGGGTATCTCCGTGCGCCGGCCGCGTGAGCTGCAGCTTGTGTGATGGTGCGGCGCGTCCCTCGAGCGTGAGCGAACAGGTGGAAGTTCCGAGCGGACGGCCGATGTCCATGCCGCCCATGCCCATTCCGCCGCGATAGAGCGCATGGGTGCCGTGAATCTCCACGCTGCTGGAGTCTGCGCCGACCCATCGATTGCCGTCGGCGCCGGCCGCGACGGGTGCGGCGCGAAAATCCTTCGGCAGCGACACGACTCCTTCGAGCGAGTCCGTCTTCCACCGCTGCTCCGCAACATCCGACGCGGGAGACGCGACGTCGCACTTCGGCATTCCGTCCGCACTCTTGGACCATCCTTCCGGCGTGAGTCCCCGCCAGAAGTCGAGCTCCTGCGACGAGATGCCACGCGGGGGAGCAGGCGAATCGGTGGACTGCGCCTCGATACGCGTGGTAATTGCGGCGACGCCGAGCAGTGCGGCGCAGAGCACGTTCGTGAACCGGAAGGTCATGAGCCCATCTCCATCGACACGATGCGGATTTGCCGCGCGCGTGGCGCGCAGCCATCGTGAAGACTACCTGAACGACACGACAGAAAAAGCCCTGCGCGAGTCGTCGGAACAATGCGGCCGCTATGACGAGGGGGCGTCCGCCGGCGAGGCTGGACCGCGCCCGAACATGAGCGCCCCGATCACTGTGGCGAACGCGGCGTTCGCTACGCAGGCGCGCCACACGTCGCTCACCCGATGCCCTGCGTGCGCGCGACCATGCGTGCGCCGAGCACCGTCATCGGTATCAGAAGCAGCAGGAAGGCGAGATGATACCAGAGCGGGATGACGTGCCACATCCTCGACTCGAAGAAGATCCCGGTCGCGAGCAGGAGCACGCCAAGTACGGCGAGTGCGGGCATCGATGGTGATCCGGCCACGCGCGCGGTGACGTAGCCCGCCGCGACCGAAATGATGATGCTCCCGAGGAGCAGCAGGAGGAGCGGCTTGGGATCGCTCAGGGCCTGGCTCATGTCCGTCGAGATGAGCCCCATCGTGAGGAGGATCTGGTTGTAGCCAAGCCAGAGCACGGACCACAGGACGAACCCGATTGCTGCTGCGACGACGCGCTTCATGTGCACCTCCTGCGGGTGAATTCCGAGCGGATGCGGGCGCGGTATATTCTGCCACACGGATGAGGAAACCACTACCGTCCACGCGCCAACGGATCTACGAGCAGGTGCGCAAGGTGCCTCGCGGCAAGGTCGCGACATATGGGCAGATCGCGGAGCTGGCGGGTCTCGAGGGACAGGCGCGCCAGGTCGGGTACGCGATGGCCGCGGTGCCGTCGAGCAGCACGGTGCCGTGGCATCGCGTGATCAACGCGCAGGGCCGGGTGAGCATGCGCGCGGCGGGGCCCGGCAGCACGATCATCCAGCAGCAATTGCTCGAGCGCGAAGGTGTCGTGTTCGATGACGGGGGACGCGTCTCGCTCGCCCGCTTTCGCTGGAAGCCTCGGCGGAGTGGCCGGCGCTAGCTGCAGCCTTCCACCCACTCAACCTCGGGCTCGCGCCCGACACGATAGCGGGTGACATGTCGCGTGCTGTCGGTCTCGAACACAATGCGGCGCGAAGAATCCAGGCCGGCGGCCGGCCGCACGACGAGATACTTGCCCCGAGGATCGTACTTGGCAGGCATTGCGGTCATACTCCCCTGATACAGCGAGTCGATACGCGAGAGGGCGTCACCGACCTGCGCGCCACGATCGGTGCGGAAACCGGGAGCCACGATCTCGATTCTGGCGAGCGTGGCCGCGATCCACATCGTCCGCATGCCTTTTGGTATGCCGTCGATCTCGAGATAGGCGCATCCGCTGTCCGCCTTCGTGCGCTTCGGCGGCTGCGCGTGGAGATCGAGCGCCAGCTGGTCGCGCGTCATCCCGATGCGCAGCGGGCCCGCCCCGGAGTCGGTGACCGTCCACGGCGATGTGGCTGCCGCAGGTGGTGTTTGCGCCGCGGAGTCCGGGCGAACGGGGACAGCCGCAGCCGCTGAAACGGCGGCGGGCTTGTCGGCGTTGCGACAGCCGAACGAGCACAGCGTAGCGCCCACGACCACCGCAGCAATGGTGCGTCCACTCGTGCTCGCCCGGCGCGCCGTGATCGTGTTGAGCGGAAACGACTTCACGAAGTCCGAGAGCGCCGATTCCCGAACGAGCATGCGCTCCGACGTGAGGGCGTACGCGGTTTTCCGCCGACAATACGCATCGAAGAGGAATCTGCCCACGGCGAAGTACATCACCGCAATGAAGATCGCGAGCGCGAGCAGCACGTCGACGGGGCCGCGGAAGCTCGCGATACGCAGCTGCGTCACGAAGACGTACATGATCACGACGCTGATCGGCACCTGCAGTACATCGGAGGAACCAAACACGACGCCGGTGCGCGGCGTACCGGACCAGAGTACGCGTTCACCAGGCTCGAGCTCGAACGGAAATTTCTCTGTGGTGGCCATGCGCAGAGACTATCTCGCACTCCCGGCGCATGTCAACAACTCGCGCTCGTGACACTAGCTGTCGGCGAGTACTTCGTAATGCGTGACGAACTCCTCGCGCTCGAGTAGAAAGTCATCGTCCTCTCCATAATAGCGCGCGCGCTCGTAGTCCTCGCCCGCGAATGCCTTGATGGCTTCGATCGAGTCCCAGAGCGTCGTCAACAAATACTCGGTGACGCCATTGCTCGTGCGCCGCAACACTCGCACGCCGCGATTTCCAGGCGTCGATGCGTAATCGGACAGGCCCGTGCTCAGGAGGTATGCGTAGTACGCATCCGCTTTGCTTTCCGGAACTCGGCCGTGCCAGCTGCGCGCGATCATGTCTGACTCCCTTGTTGAGTTACAGCACGAATGGAATGAATCGTTTGGTGCGAGCGGCGTAGCCCGCGTACTCCGGCATCGATATGCGCAGCAGCTGCTCCTCCGCCTGCACACGCACGACCGTCATCGCTGTCGCGAAAAAGACGAGCGCGAGATCGACCATCGTTGGTGCGGTGCCGCGTCCGAGCTCACCCGACCACACGAAGAGGAGAGCGGCCGCGTAGATGGGGTGTCGCCAGTAGCGATATGGTCCCGTCGTGATCAACCCGCCCGCCGTTGGATTCGCAGGCGCGTGAAAGCTGCGCACGCCGAACGTCACGCGCGCCCACAGCATGAGCGCGACGGCAAGCGCCTGCAGCGCGAGCCCGATGGGCGTGCTCGCAATCAGCGCGTGCTGCTTCAGGAGCAGCACGATGCACCCGATGAGCAGTACGGTGGCGACGAGCGATCGATTTTTCGCGTTCATGCTGCCCCTCGGTGGCTACCAGTCCGTTGGAACGTAGTCCTTCAGGAACTTGCCCCACACGTGCGTGCCACCGTTCACGCCCGATATGATCGGGTCGACGATGCGCGCAGCACCGTCGACAATGTCCAGCGGCGGATGGAATCGGTGCTCTGAGACCTTGCGCGCCGCTATCTCCGCCGGATCCTCATCCGTTACCCACCCGGTATCGACGCTGTTCATGTGGATGCCGTCGGTGAAATAATCCTTCGCCGCGGTGCGCGTCATCATGTTGAGCGCGGCCTTCGCCATGTTCGTGTGCGGATGCCGCG
>JBDTXN010000146.1:0-7556 GCA_040006175.1 Gemmatimonadota bacterium
CATGATGAATGTCGACGTAGCGATCATCGCAGCGAACCGCGTGTACGAGCCGTGTGGCATGGGCTTGCCAGCGTTCGGCTGGTGACCGGTCCGGACTCCAGTGGTATGAGGTGGGGTCGAGGTCACGTCCCGTTCTCCTCTCGGATGATGTCGTTTGTCATTGAACAGCAGGGCCCCGGTGCCGCAACACCGCGCCACGCGCCGGAGGCACTGCAGCCAGCAGTTGCATCACTCGTGCCACGCTTTACTTGCAGTAAAATGTGCCTCGGTTCGCTCCTCCATCAAACGGCGTGAGGGCGCCACGCGATTTCCGCGTGAGGGCTCAGATGCACGACACCCGCACTAGCAGCGAGCCAATGCAGGTGTTCGAGTTGTCCCTCCGGGGTTCGGACGAGCAGTTTCCTCCTCCAGAGTCAGAGGAGTGCTTCATATGAGCGTTCGCGTGCAGCAACTACCTCTATCCCTTTTGGCTCCGGTGGCTCAAGGTGCCCAAGTTGCTGCCTCACACAGTGGCCAGGGAGGGAATTGAACCCCCGACACGCGGATTTTCAGTCCGCTGCTCTACCAACTGAGCTACCTGGCCGAAGAGTGCGTAAACTACCGACTCTTCAGCAGTTCCTCAAGTTATAGCCGGCCCGCGCAACACCCTCATTTCCCCTTCGGCGTTCGCTTCTTCTTCGCGATCGACATATTGTCCACGAGATTTGGATATGGGCGCCCCGCCTTCTTCGCTCGGGCCCGCGCCTTCCCCTTCTCCGCCGCCGTGAGGTGCTTCGTCGGACCCTTCGGTCCCTTACGCTTCCAGGGAGATGCCTTCTTCGTGGCCATGCTCGCTCCGTATCCGAAGTTGAGAGTGCACCGTGCGACTCGCGCGGCTCGCACGGGTCATGCCCTCGCGTCGTTATCCCTCGCACATCCCGCACACTCGCTGTGACGAGCAGCACCGCCCCACGCCCCACGCTCCTCACGCGCCCGATGGTCCTGCTCTGCTCAGCGAGCTTCGGCGCGATGATCTGCTTTTACCTGCTCCTCTCCGTCGTTCCGCAGTACGCGACATCGATCGGCGCGAGCGGCATCGGCGCCGGATTCGCCACAGGCGCGCTCATGCTCTCGACCGTCGCAACGGAGCTTGCGACCCCGCGCATCGTCGCGCGCTTCGGCTATCGCATCACACTGGCCACCGGGCTCGCGCTCCTCGGCGCACCCGCGCTCGCACTCACCCTCGCACACACGATGCCCGCGATTCTTGCGATCTGCCTCGTACGCGGCGCCGGTCTCGCGATCATCGTCGTCGTCGGTGGGTCACTCGTCGCGTCGATCACACCGCCGGACCGACGCGGGGAAGGGCTCGGTCTCTACGGATTCATCGTCAACATTCCGGCCGTCGTCGGCCTCCCAGTCGGCGTCTGGCTCGCAGCCCATGCCGGATATCCGACGGTGTTCATCATCGCGGGGCTCGGCGGACTCGCGGGCATCGTCGCCGTCCCGGGTTTGCCGGCAGTGAAAGCCGCGGCGCACGATGAGCCAGTCGGTGTGCTCGCCGGTCTGCTCACACCCGCGCTCGCACGACCGGCGATCGTCTTCTCGGCCACCTCGATGGCTGCGGGCGTCATCGTCACCTTTCTACCACTCGCCGCAAGTCACGCGTCGGGCAATCTCATCGCGGCCGCGCTTCTCATCCAGGCCGCTGCGTCCACTCTCTCGCGCTGGTCCGCCGGACATCTTGGCGACAAACACGGACATGCCGCGCTGTTGATCCCCGGACTGTTACTCGCAGCGGTAGGGATGGCGGCACTCATCATGATCGCAAGCACGACCGCGATCATTGTCGGTATGGTGCTCTTCGGCGTCGGCTTCGGCATCACGCAGAACGCGACGCTCACGCTGATGTTCGATCGCGTGGCGCCATCGGGCTACGATGCCGTGAGCGCGGTGTGGAACGTCGGCTACGACGCGGGGCTCGGACTCGGTGCCGTCGTTTTCGGCGTCGTGTCCACGCATACGGACTACCCGATCGCGTTCGCGCTGCTCGCCGCGTTCATGCTCGCGATGCTCGCGCCAGCACTCTACGATCGCAAGCCCGCGCTCTCTTCGAGCTGAAGATGTCGAGGCACGTGCGCGCTCGCGCGCGGCCCCTCGCAAATCGTATCTTTCCGCTATCCAATCCACCTCTTTCCCGCACTCCATGGCCGAGTTTCTACTCGTGATCGCCGTTCCGGTGCTGTGGGGCATCTGGGAGCTCATTTCCCTTTCGCGTTACGCGTCACAACGCAAACGTGAAGACGCATCCCACGCCGAACGAGAATGAGAGGATTTTGTTGACCTCTTCGCTCTCCCAGCGCCTCCGCAGCGAAACCAGGCTCGCCCATACACGCGCAGAGCGAAGCGGCATCATGCGCCATGTGCTCCGGGGGAACATTGATCACCCGGGCTACATCGCCATGCTTCGGAATCTCGAGAGCATCTATCACGCACTCGAGACTGGGCTCGTGCGCCACGAACGGCATCCGGCCCTCTCGTTCATCGACCTCCACGCCGTTGCCCGGCACGCAGCCATCGTGTCGGACCTCGATGCGCTGTCGCCCGTGGATTGGCGCGCAATACCGCTGACCGATGCTGCAACCGACTACGTTGCGCGGCTTCGGGATCTCGACGCATCGCTCGCCGACCGGCTCCTCGCCCACGCGTATCTTCGCTACCTCGGCGACCTCTCGGGCGGACAGCTAATGCGGGGAGTCATCGCGCGCGCGCTGTCCCTGTCCGAAGAGCGGGGCACATCGGGACTCGCCTTCTACGACTTTCCCGCGATCGGCGACACCGCCGCCTTCAAGGCGGCCTTTCGCGCCGCACTCGATGCTGCGCCGGTGGTTGCCGACGACATTGTCGCTGAAACGCATTTCGGATACGTGCTCCACGAGCGGCTGTTCGAGGAGTTGGATACAGGAACGGCCGCCTAGCCGACGCTAGGAGCTTCGCTCCGTTCGCGAAACCGTACTCAGTATCTGCGCGGTGAGATCCGCAGCGCGCCGCGTCGCCGATTCGAGCTCACGCAGCAAATCGCCCGCGTGCACCTCGGTGGAGCCGTCCGCAATCTGCATCACCGCGGCGCTCGCGTTAGCGAGGATCGCCGAGAGAAGCTTCTCGAAATCCTGGCTCATTACCGCCGCGACGCCTCCGAGTGGTGCCGCACGATGCGATTCGGCGATCGCTCGCTCGAGTCGCGCCCGAATCTCGCTCGCCTCGCGATGCTCCCGCAGATCGGTGAAGATGAGAATGTAGCCAAGCACGTCGCCGTGAAGTCCCGGCACGGGATCCACGCGCGCCGCGACGGGGATGTCGGCAGCCCCGACGCGCGTGAAGCGCAGCTCTCCTCTCCACGGCTGGCACTCGGCGTTCACACGATGCAGTACTTCGCGCATCTTCGCCGTGTCGCTGGAGAGCGCGAGCAGATCGTCGAGGCGCTGCAGTCGAGAAAGCGGCCGCTCGAGCAGCCGGTGGAAGGCGTCGTTGACGATGAGCACGTCGCCCTGCCCGTCCGCCAGAATCATCGGCTCGGCGGCGGATTCGATCACGCCGAGCGTTGTCGTCGCCTGGCGTTCCGCGATCAACGCACGCAGCGCACGTGTCTGGAGGATCACATCTACGAGCGATGCCCGCACCGCGCTCGCAGTCGCGACATCTCCGGCGGACCAGGGCTTCGCAATGCCGCGCACGAGCTCACTCCATGCGGCGAAGGAGCGGCGCGGCGACAGGTCTCGCGGGTCGTTCCCGACGACGATCGCCTTCTGCGGATTGCCGGCCCACGTCACCGTGTGAATCTGCTCGGGTCTGAACCACATCAGGTACTCGCCCTCGCGCCGCGACATCTCCACTGCGAGGACACCCGTGGCGGTGGTGGACAGCGATGCGAACTTCTCGTTGACCGCGGGCAACTGCGAGGTCTGGAAGAGCAGCTCGCGGTCACGTTCAGCGAGCCACGCCGCGAGCGCACGCAGCTCCTGCAGTGACGGCGTCGTTCCCGCCGTGAGCACCTCGCCATCGTAGATCAGCGCCGCGCCGCTGGCACCAAAAGGCTCGAGCAGCTGTAGCTCCGGATCATCGAACAGCGCGTCCCGCCAATCGCCGGAGGTCGTCGTCGCGACGACGAGCGCGTTCTCCAGCTCGCGCACGAACAGCTCCGCCTCGATCTGCGCGCGGTTCTCCAGCGCGGAGATCCGCGTGGAGACGACCTCCGACAACAGCTCGCACGCGGCACGCATCTCGTACGCGACGGACTTCGGCGAATAGTGGTGGCACGCAATCAGCCCCCAGAGCTTTCCTTCGCGCACCAGCGACGTCACGAGCGTCGCGGTCACGCCCATGTTCTCGAGGTACTGCAGATGGAGCGGCGACATGCTGCGCAAAAAGCACATCGACATGTCCAGCTCTTCTCCTGAGTGCGGCGCATGCCGCGGGGCGATCGCCTGCGGCTCATAGTGCACGTCCGTGAGCACGCGCACGCGCGTACGGAGGTAGAGGTCGCGCGCACGCTGCGGAATGTCGGACGCCGGGTAATGCTGTCCGAGCAGAGGATCGAGCTTCTCGTCGCGCGCCTCCGCGATCACCTCGCCATGACCGTCGGGATCGAAACGATAAATCATCACGCGATCGTAGCCGGTGAGCTCGCGAACATAGCGGACGACTTCGTCACTGAGCTCTGCGACGTTCGAGGCGGAGGTGACCCGTCCGATGGTTGACGCGAGCGCCTTCGGCAGCGCACCCTCGGTGACACTGCGCTCATCGCCTACGGGCTCGAGTTCCAGGACGATGCCGCTGCGCGGCTGCCGGTGCAGCATCCCGTGCAGCTCGCGCTGCGCGATGTCATCGCGGTCCTCCGGCGCGACGGTGCACTGGAGGGGCGTGGGCAGCATCAACAGCCCTGAGCGCAGCAGCTCGCCGAGCTGCTCCGCGACATTCCCGCCAAGAATGCCAACAGGCTTTCCGAGGAGCGCGGCGTGCGGCATGCCCAACAGCGACTCGGTGTTGACACTCGCCTGAATGATGACGAGATCGTGATCGCGAAGCACGAGAAGCACACCATGCGGCTGCACGGATCCAGCCAGGTGGATGAGCTCACGCTCGCAATTGGATAAGTCGGCTGCGCCGAACGGAGGATGTGCGGCGGTTGCTTCGGTCATTGATAGCTCAGCTCAGCAGGAACGTGGAGTCGTTCCCGGAACGGCTATCCTAAGCGCCGTTGCTCCAGCCCGATAGTGCCGAGTGCAGCGGCACGCGCTCCCGCGCGAATCCCCGAGGCGACGCGATCTCCTATCGACACGCCATCGCAATACGATCCCGAGAGGTAGAGCCCGGAAAAACGTTGCTCCGCGCTCGACACGGCCTCTACAACGAGGTCGTGCCTGAGCTCGTACTGTGGGATCGCGTTCGGCCAGCGTTTCGCACGCACGAAGGATGGCTGCGCCGAAATTCCGAGCAGAGGACCAATGGCGTCGAGCGCACGACGGACGAGCGCCTGTTCGCCCTCGTGCGCCGCGGATGCGTTACGCGCTCCGCCGATCATGCACGTGACGAGCGCGGAGCCCGCGGGAGCACGGGATTGGAAAATACTGGAGCTGAAGAGCACACCGAGTATTCCAGAGTGCTCTGCATGCGGAACGAGCGCGCCGAACCCGTCGAGCGGATGAGCAATCTCGGAGCGGCGAAATCCGAGTGCGACGGTCGCCACCGCAACATTGGCAACGCGCTCGACGGGAGCGATTGCCAGCCGCAGCGCCGCGGGCATTTCCATCGCCGCGAGCGCGTGCGCGGGGATCGTGGCGATCACCGAAGAAACGCGAATGCGACGCACAACACCGTCCACTCCTTCGCAATCGAGGCGCCAGTGTGTGCCCTCGGGAGCGAGCGCGCGCACACGCGTGCGCAGCCGCACAGCAGAGCCGAGCGATGCGGCGATCGCGTCCGGGAGCTCGCGAAGTCCGCCGCGAAAGGAGAACATCGAGCGGTGTGCGCCATCGGGGTCGGCGGCCTTCGCCTGCCGGCGGGCGCGCGACATCCGGATCGCTCCACGGATGACGGAGCCGTGTCGCTGCTCCAGGTCGTACAGCGCACGTAAGGTGTGGCGTGATGACAGCCGCTCCGGATCACCCGCGTAGATGCCGCTGACCATTGGATCGATCAGATACTCGGCGACCTCCTTGCCGAAACGTCTCCGCGCGAGCGCCGCGAGGCTCTCCTCCTCGTCCGTCGCGTGTGCGCGAGGAAGAACGAGATCGGCGAGTGCGCGAGCCTTCCCCACGACCGACAGCAGCGGCGACGCGAGCATCGCCGGCGGCGTCGTGGGCACGGCGATCAGCCGCGCGCCGCGCACGACGTACCTGCGCCGCGCCGAGGGCAAGGGATCGACGCGCCGTATGCGGCTGCCGAGCGACGAAATCAGTCGCGACAGCTCGGGCGTCATGATCGCCGACGCCGGGCCCATCTCGACGAGGTAATCGCCGCGGCGCTCCGACGTGATCACGCCGCCCACGCGCGCCTCCGACTCGAGCACGATCGCAGAGCCCCCGGCGTTGGTCACCTCCCACGCCGCCGCGAGCCCCGCGATTCCACCACCGATGACGGCAACGCTCGACTCGTTGCCCCCCATCGGCATCGCGCGGCTCAATCCTCCTCGCCGGCCCAGTCGCGCGGGATGAGCATTGCGAGCAGCGCGCTCTCGAGCGGATCGGTGCCGCCTTCGTGCGCGTACGTCCACGCCGCCTCGGGCGGGAGGCTCATCAACACACTCTCGACGCGCGCGCCCGTCTGAAGTCCGAACAGCGTGCCGCGATCGTGGAGGAGATTGAACTCCGCGTATCTCCCGCGACGGCGCAGCTGCAGCTGTCGCTCGCGTTCGCCGTACGCCGCACTGCGCCGGTGCTCGACAATTGGTGCATAGGCGTCGCGCAGCGAGCGCACGAGCGCGCCGCCGAAGTCGAACAGCTCCGTCGCAGTCAGCCCGCTGTCGTCCTCGTCCGGCCTCACGTGATCGAAGAAGACTCCGCCGACACCGCGCGCCTCGCCGCCCCGATGCGCGCTCTGGAAGTACTCATCGCACTGCATCTTGAAGCGGGGATAAAGCGTCCGATGATGCTGCTCGCACGCGGCGCGAAGCGCACAGTGGAAGACGCGCGCATCGTTCGTGGATGGATACATCGGCGTGAGATCGGTGCCGCCGCCGAACCATGCATCTCGCAGCCTGCCCCGCTGGTCGGTGAGCTCGAAATACCGAACGTTGAGATGCACAGTCGGTACGTGCGGATTTCGCGGATGCACAACGAGGCTGAGTCCTGTTGCGAAAAACGACGCCTGCTCGCCCGGCAGCATACGCCCGCCCAGCCGCTGGCTCGCACCGAAGGGAAGAATTCCGTCGACGGCCGACCTGTTGACGCCCGCCTTCGCAAACGTCTTTCCATCCGAAAGAATGCGTGTCACGCCTCCACCGCCGCCGTCGCGCGTCCAGCGGTCCTCGCGAAAGGCGCCACCACCATCCAGGCCGGTGAATAGCTCCGTCATCTCGT
>JBDTXN010000147.1:0-7402 GCA_040006175.1 Gemmatimonadota bacterium
GCGGCAGTGAGCGCACAAGCTCGTCAGCCGCCGCGCAGCACGTCCATCGGCTCGAGCCGCGAGGCGCGCCGCGCCGGCAGATAGCTCGCGGCAAGTGCTATCAGGCACAACATCACCAGCACGCCAACGAATGCGAATGGATCTGTCGTGCTCACTGAATACAGCAGCGACTTGAGCACTCGCGTCGAAGCGAAGGCGGCGACGGCACCCACCGCCGCGCCGATCAGCGCCAGCATCACTCCCTGCCTGATGACCAGTCGCACGATATCCGATGCGTGCGCGCCGAGCGCCACGCGGATGCTGATCTCGCGCCCGCGCTGGGCGACGAGATAGGAGATCACGCTGTACACACCGAGCGTGGCGAGCAGCAGCGCGACACCGCCAAAGACGCCGACGAGGAGGAGCATGAAGCGCTGGCTTGCGACCGAGCGGGCGATGATCTCCTCGATCGTCGAGAAGCGCATGGGCACATCGGTACGAATGTCCCGGAAGGCTTGGCGAACGGACGATCGCACGGGCGCATGCCCGTTCGTCGCGATGATGACGTTCATCTCGTTGGCGGTACCAGGCCGCTGACGATCGGAGACATAGACGGCGGGCTGAGGGTCCGCCGCGAGATCCTCCTCGCGCACGTCTCCGACCACGCCTACAACCGTCATCGGCGTGAGATCGCCATCGATGTTTCCGAACTCGAGCACCTTGCCAAGCGGGCTCTCGCCCGGCCACTGCTTCTTTGCGAGTGACGTACTGACGATTGCGACCTCGGGTGCGCCGGCGCGATCGGCGTCTTCGAAGAGACGCCCGCTCACGAGCGGAATGTTCATGGCGCGGAAATAGTCGCCGCTTGCAAGTCTGTATGTCGCGTACCCCGTGCGCGTCTTGTCGCTGAACATGGCCTCGAGATTCTGCGGCTCGAGCTTGACGTTCGTGCCGGCGAGCACGAGAAAGGTGCCGTTGCTGCTGCCACCCGAGAATGGCGGCGCATCGGAGACCCCAACCGAAGTCACGCCGGGAAGAGCCCTAGCGCGTTCCACGACTTGGTCGATGTACTGCGTGCGGCGCGCAATGCGATCCGATCCCTCGCCGGCATCGAACGCGAGACTCGCGACGACGATCCCTCGTGTACGGAACCCGGTATCGACGGCCATCAACCGGACGAAGCTGCGCGCGAGCAGCCCCGCCCCCACGAGAAGTACGACCGTCATCGCGAGCTGCACGACCACGAGTGATCCGCGGATGCGATAGCTCGCCCCGCCACCGCCCTGGGTACGCTGCGACTGCGCCAGCGCGGCGCGAAGATCGCCTCGCGCGCTGCGCCACGCAGCTACGAGACCGAGCACGAGAGCAGTGCCGGCGGAGATGAGTACCGCGAAGGCGAGAACCGTCCAGTCGATTCGCAGCTCACCAACGCGTGGAATGCTTTCGGGGCGCAACGCGAGAAGCACTTTCATTCCGGCGAGCGCGAGCAGCAGTCCGCCGATGCAGCCCGCGGCCGAGAGCAGCGATGCCTCGATGAGAAGCTGCTGGGCCAGGCGCGCGCGTCCAGCACCTATTGCGAGGCGCACCGCGAACTCGTTCTCGCGCACTGCCATCCGCGCGATCAGGAGATTCGCGACATTCGCACATGCGATGAGCAGCAGCACGCCCGATGCGCTGAGGAGCAAGAGGAGCAGCGGCTTGATGTCACCGATGATCTGCTCGCGAAGCCCGACTGCTTTGCCGTCGATCGTCCAGGTGCCCTCACCAACCGAAGCGCGCAGTCTCCGGAGCGTCATCGAGAGATCCTGCGTCGCTTGCGCAGGAGGAATCGCGTTCTTCACGCGCGCGATCACACGCCAGTTGTGCGCCGTGTAGCTCGTGTTCTTCTCGTAGATCTCGCGCGGGTACCAGACGTCGGTACCGGCGGGAAATTCCTGTCCATCGCGCAGAACGCCCACCACCGTGAGTGGCTTCCGATCGGAGATGAGCGTCTTGCCGATCGCGCTTGGCGAGCCGCCGAATCGGCGCAGCCAGAGCGCGTGACTGATGACGACGGCCATGGGCGCGCCGAGCTGCTGCTCCTCCGGCACGAACGAGCGCCCCAACTGCGGCTTCGCCCCAAGCACGTTGAAGAAGCCGCTCGACACTCCCGCCGCACGCACTCGTTCGACCTCGCCATCATCCACTAACGACATCCCGTTTCCCGCATACTCGGCAACGGCGGAGAAGGTGCGTGTACCGGAGACGATGGCGTCGAAGGTGGGATCTGCGAATTGGAGCTCGTGGCCCTTCGCGTCGAGGCCCCAGAGCTGCACCATCTGCTCCGACTGCGCGAACGGCAGGGGCCGCAGCACCACTCCGTTCACCACGCTGAAAATTGCGGTCGTGGATCCGACGCCGAGCGCCAGTGTCAGGGTCGCAATGAACGCGAATCCCGGCGACTTTCGGAACTGTCGCGCGGCGAAGCGCAGATCCTGCCCCACTGATTCCAGCCACTCGCGAAGGTGAGCGCGCTTCATGTGTGCGATCTCCATGGCTACGCAGTAATCCCGCAGTTCATCGACGTCGCCGAATTGGCGGAGCGCCTCGGTGTGCGCCTGCTCTTCCGGATATCCTGCATCGTGCAGACGCTTCGTTCGCATTTCGACGTGGAAGCGCACCTCGTCATCGAGGTCGCGAGTGATCCGCTCGCGCGACACCGGAAAGCGAAACACGCGACGCACGCCGAGCGGGACTCGCACGCTACGTGGTCTCGAGAATGCGGTGCACCGCGTGGGCGTAGCGCTTCCACGTCGCGGCTTCGGCGCGCAGCTGCGCGCGCCCTCGCGCCGTGAGTGAGTAGTACTTCGCGCGACGATTGTTGTCGGAGACTCCCCACTCCGAGGTGATCGAGCCCGCGTTCTCGAGTCGGTGGAGCGCTTTGTAGAGCGCCGCGTCGACGATCACGAGCTCCCCTCCGCCGCGCTTCTCGATCCACTCGGCTATCGCGTAGCCGTGCATCGCGTCCCAGGACAGAGTCTTGAGAACGAGCACGTCGAGCGTGCCGTGGAGAAGATCGCTAGCGTCGCGTGGCATGGCGCTTCCCATAACGAGGTTAGGGCAACGATAGTTTCAGCTGCCCTCTCTCGCAATGGCATACGGCCGGCCGGTGCCCTCCGGCGGCACCCCGACGGCGCTACATCTCGCTCTGGGGGCTCCTGCCGTGCCGTGCGCGACGTGCGTGATCGCCACGCCTCTCAGGCGACGAGCGGTGGCCGGACGTCGCGGGTTTCTGACAGGGCGATGCGACTGCGGTCAATTGCCTCCGATCTCTCGCACGTCGTACTCAGTGCGTTCGACCAGTGAAAGCTTGTGGCGCAGATCTTCGACGAGCGTTGCTGTTGTCGCTTCCGGCAACGCTCCCTCGATGACGAGCTTGAGCGACATCGGGCTCTCGACGTACCGCACGACGATTCCGGACACGCGTATTCGATGCACCCCGAGCTCGTCGTCCCGCGCAGGCAGCACATCGTGTGCGACCGGCGGGACGTACAACGTGCCGTAGGAGGCGAGATCCGGATCTCCCCCGTATGCTGCCCTCACCGCCGCCCGTTCTCCTTCGATCATCGCTTCCATGCTTTCGCGATGCTCCGGCGCCCATCGCCTTCCGTGGAAACGTGAGAGCGAGCGGAGTCTGAAGAGTTGATTCATGTGTCCATCGGCGCGCGTCAACTGCCACTGCCGCCATCGTCGATCCGTCAATCGTTTCCAGCGCCAGCTCGCGAGATCGAGACGCCAATCGTCGCCATTGTCGCGCAATGCCCTCGCGCGATCGCCGGTGGCGACGAGACCACCACTGACCACGATGCTGTTCCGGTCGAGCACAGCTGAGTGACGGTGAATCCATCCTGGCGGCGCGCCGCTCGTCGGCCTGAGCGCGATCGAGAATGTGCCGAGATCGAGCTCCGCCACCTGCGTCGTTTCCGCGGCCCGGTCGGCCGGATAGCCGAGGCTGCCGACGATGATGATGCGGTCCCGCAGCACCGTCGCGCTGTGAAAGTCGGTCGGAGGAAACACTTCACGAGGATAGCCCAGGATCTCGATGGACCCGTCGGCGTTGCGGACGATCACATCATTGTAGATATGGAAATCGGGGTCGTACGCGTCCTCGTGCTCGCCCGCAATGTGGATCGTGCGACCGTCTGTGAGCGCTGTCGTGCTCATCCCGAAGCGAGCGAAGCTCCAGCCCGGCTCGCGATTCTCGCCAGCAGCAAAGCCGAAGTGCTGGCTCGCGGCGTACGCGCTTCGTTCGGAGCGAACCAGCCAATTCCAGACCGGGTTGGTCAGGCAATCCGGATTCGACGTGCCGAATCGCGGCGCCCTCCACTCGGCGAAGAGCGCCGCAGTGATCTCTGGGCCCGTATCGCTAGCCACGTCCGAGGTGGTTGGGTTGGCGTCGTGCGCGCTCACCGTGAGTTCTCGCGGCGTCGGCGCAGATCGATCCAACGGGTCAGAGCGATCGACACGTTCGCAAGACGGGCGTCTCGTCGCATGGCGCTGATGTCAAGGTGCGGTCGGATGCGCAATTGCGACGGATGCAGTGATGAGCTTTCGCGCGTGACGATCAATCCCGAGTGCGATCGCCAGCGCACCGGCGCCGAGACTCGCGCCCACTCCAAATGTGATCCGCAGACCCAAGGTGACAGCATCGGCTTTCGCCATCTCAATTTCCGTCGTTGCCAATGAGAGAGCGAATACCGCGCCCATAACGGACGCGCCGGTGATGAGACCAAGGTTGCGGGAGAGGCTGAGCATGCCCGACACGACTCCACGCTGCGCTGCGCCGACATCTCTCATGATGGCGGTATTGTTTGCTGTCTGGAACACGGCGTAGCCCGCGGTCATGAGGATGATGGGCGCAAGGTAGCCGGGCACTCCAAGTGCCGGGGATATCATCGACAGCATCAGGCACCCAGCGACCAGCCCGGCAAGCCCAATGATCGTCGTGCGCGTTGGGCCAAGCCGGTCTACGAATCTTCCAGCGGGCACGCCAGTGAGCGCGGCAACGAGTGGCCCCGCGGACAAAATGAGCCCCACGCGCGCAGGCTGCAGCGCGAGGGCGCGCGAGAGATAGAAGGGTCCGACCACCAGCGTTGCCATCATCACGCTCGAGACGAGCGCGCTCATGGTGAGGCTGGCCCTGAAAACTGGATCGGCAAACATCGTCAATCGAATCAACGGAGATACGGCTCTCGTTTCAGTGCGCACGAACAGTGTGATCCCGAACGCCACTGCAAACAGGAGGGTGATGTTGAGCAGCCCGAACGATCCGCGGCCCAGAGTCATGGCTAGCGCGTACGCTGCCAGCGTCGATCCGAGCAGGAGCGTGCCGGTCGCATCGAATCGGAGTCCGTCGGCCGCTCGTGCCGGAACGTCGACGGGCAAACATCTGCGAACCAGGAAAAAATTGACGATGCCGAGCGGCACGTTGACGAGAAAAATCATTCTCCATCCGAGTCCCGCGATCAGTGCTCCGCCGAGCGAGGGGCCGAGCGTAGTGCCGACGGCGGACATCGTGCCGAGCAGCCCCATTGCGCTACCGATGCTCACTTTCGGAACGATTTCACTGACGAAGGACACACTGAGGGCGAGCATGACGGCCGCGCCGATTCCCTGCGCGGCGCGTGCAGCGATCAGGAGCGCGAGAGAGGGTGCGACTCCACACAGAAGTGAGGCGGCGGTGAAAAGAACGACGCCGGCGAGCAGGAGGCGCCGTCGTCCTATACTGTCGCCGAGCCGCCCAACGCTTACAATCAACGTCGTTATGGCGAGGAGGTATGCAAGCACGATCCACTGCACTGCCTGAAATGAGGCAGCGAACGCGTGCGCCAAAGCCGGAAGTCCCGCATTGGCGATGCTGGTGTCGAGCGATGACATCAGTATCGACAGCGACAGCGTTACGAGGGCCCAACGCTCCGCGCGTGTGTGCGTAGCGCTGTGAGCGATCAGAGAGGATTGCGATGAAGGCGTTGATGCAGGCATGAGCTCCTCGGGGCTGCGGCTCCACAGTGGTGCCTCACCAACGCTAGGTCAGTCGTCGAGATGACGCCAGACGCACCAGTTGCACTGTATTCGTGCGTTTCACGCCATGTCTGGGTGATTTGTGCTACTCTTGGGTGCATGTCCATACCCGACCTCAACCTGCTCGTCACTCTGGACGTGCTGCTCGCCGAGGGCAGCGTGGCGCGCGCCGCCAAGCGCCTCCGGCTCAGCCCATCCGCGATGAGTCGCGCGCTCTCACGGCTGCGCGCGGCAACCGGTGATCCGCTCCTGGTGAGGGCCGGACGGGGGCTCGTTCCCACACCTCGGGCGCTTGAGCTTCGCGACAGCGTGAGTCGGCTTGTGCAAGAGGCAGAAGCCGTGTTTCGCTCTCCGCGGAGACCCAACCTCAAGCGTCTCACGCGGACATTCACTCTTCGCGCTCGCGAAGGCTTTGCGGAGAATTTCGGAGCGGAGATCATCGCGCGCTCGCACGAAGAGGCTCCGGGCGTGCGACTCTTTTTTGCGCACAAGTCGAACAAGGAGAGTACCTCGCTCCGGGACGGGAGCGTCGATCTCGAGATTGGCGTGGTGGGAGCAACCACCGGTCCGGAGATCCGAGCGCACGCCATTATCCGCGATCAATTCGTCGGAGTCGTGCGAGCCGGGCATGCGCTGAGCCGGCGCGCCATGACGCCCGCCCGATACGCGGGCGAGCGCCACATCTTCGTGTCCCGTCGCGGCTCTGCCAGGGGACAGATAGACGACGCGCTGCAGGCCTTGGGATTCACGCGGGAGATCGCGACGATCGTGGAAGGCTTCTCGGCCGCGCTCGCGCTCGCCCGAGCATCCGAGCTGGTCGCGACCGTTCCAGAGCAGCAGACCGGGGAGCTGCGCGAGGGCATGCATACCTTCACGCTCCCCTTCCCCGCTCCGCGTATGACGATCTCGCTACTATGGCATCCAAGAATGGATGCAGACCCCGCGCACACATGGATGCGCACTCTTGTTTTGAACGTGCTGCGCGGCGCCTCGGACTAACAGACACACGGAGGGCGTTCCTACGCGCCCGCTCCGCCAAGGCCTACCCTCGCAGGATAGAAGCAGTCATTCGCCCTGGAATGCTTTGTGTCTGAGCAAAGAGAATTACTCTGTGCGCTCGATCATCACCTCTCGCTCGCCACGCGCGACGCGATTGCCGTTTGTACTGCCTCTTGCACGGAGAATTCACATGCACCATCGAATCCAGCTCGTCCTCACCGCCGCCACGGCGACGATCCTCGTAGCATGCGGCGATGCGAGTCGCTCTACGGCTCCCGCCGCGTCGGCACGCACGCTCAATGCGGCGAGCGATGCGCACGCGACGAACCACCTCGTGTCGATGAAGGATGCGTGCGACTCCACC
>JBDTXN010000148.1:0-7371 GCA_040006175.1 Gemmatimonadota bacterium
CCCGATTGGGGCACGCTGATCTTCAACTACTCCCGCACCGAGGTGCGCAATTTCCTCATCGCGAATGCGCTTTTCTGGCTACGCGAGTATCACTGCGATGGGCTGCGCGTTGACGCGGTCGCGTCGATGCTCTACCTCGACTATAGCCGCAAGCCCGGCGAGTGGCTGCGCAATCGCTTCGGCGGACGCGAGAATCTCGAGGCGATCGATTTTCTCCGGGCGATGAACGAGGCCGTGCAAGCCGACGCGCCCGGTTGTTACACGATCGCCGAGGAGTCGACGTCGTGGCCGGGGGTGACGAAGCCGCCGCGCGAGGGCGGGCTGGGCTTCACGTACAAGTGGAACATGGGGTGGATGCACGACACGCTGGCGTACTTCAGCCAGGATCCGCTCTACCGCTCGTATCATCAGGACCAGCTCACTTTCGCGATGATCTACGAGTACAGCGAGCGCTTCATCATGCCGCTGTCGCACGACGAGGTGGTGCATCTCAAGCGGTCGCTGCTCGAGAAGATGCCTGGCGATGGGTGGCGCAAGCTTGCGAATCTCAGGCTGATGCTCGCGTACATGTACACGCGCCCGGGGAAGAAGCTGCTCTTCATGGGCAGCGAAATTGCGCCATACACCGAGTGGAATCACGATGTGAGCCTAGACTGGCATCTCGCGGACGAGCAGGCGCACGGCGCATTCCTTCGTTTCGTGCAGGAGCTCGGCGCCCTGTACGAGGGTCGTCCGGAACTTTGGCGCGACGACTTCGATCCGCACGGCTTTTCGTGGATCGACGTCGCGGACAGGATGAATTCGGTGCTGAGCTACGTGCGCCGCGCGGGTGACGCCCATGCGGTCATCGTGCTCAACATGACGCCCGAGCCGCGCGCGAACTATCGAGTAGGTGTGCCGGCGCTCGGGAGCTACGAGGTTCTGCTCTCGTCCGACTCGGTTCGCTTTGGAGGAAGCGGGTACGCGCGGGAGGGTACCGTGAGCGCAGATGCCTCACCCTTCCATGGCTATCCGCAATCTGTGTCGCTTGATCTCCCACCGCTCGGCGCATTAGTGATCGCGCCGCGTTAGTGTCGCGGCGGGAGCGCGCACGGCGCGCTCGAGAAGGGTCGCACCCATGTCTGCGGGGGTACGGCCCGGTTGGTTCAGCAGATGTGGAGGATTGAATGCCTGCATCGACGTGCACACTGCCAGCCTGCCTCTCGTGAAAGGGGCAACTCTCAATTCCAACGACCTGCCTCAAGCATACCTCGTGAGACGCTCGCCTTTGTACATACAAACCATCTGTGGGATGCGCCCTGCACCCCTTTTACTTTTTCTCCTCTCAACGGCCGCCGGTCCTGCACGCGCGCAAATCGAGAAGCACGCGCGTCCCCGCCAAACAGTGGAACCACCTACGCACGCCGACTCGATTCGCGGCTCGATCACTCCCGAGCGCGCATGGTGGGACGCGACCTTCTACGACTTGCACGTGCGCGTATCGCCGGCGGATAGCAGCATCTCCGGCTACGTCGGCATCACCTACGCGGTGCTCGCGCGCGCGCGCGAGCTGCAGATCGATCTCCAGCAGCCACTCGTCATCGACAGCATCCTGCAGAGTCATCGCGTGCTCAACTTCCGTCGCGATGGCAACGCGTTCTTCGCATCACTTCTCGATCCGCAGAAAGTCGGCGAGCACAAGGGAGTCACGGTCTTCTATCACGGCAGGCCGCGTGTCGCGCTTCGTCCGCCATGGGACGGCGGATTCACATGGACGCGTGATTCACTCGGCAATCGCTGGGTCGCCACCTCCAACCAGGGACTCGGCGCCAGTGTCTGGTGGCCGAACAAGGACACGCAGGTGGATGAGCCGGATAGTCAGCGCGTCGCGATCACGGTGCCCGATTCGATGATCGATGTTTCGAACGGCCGCCTTCGAAACACGATGCACAACGCCGACGGGACCACCACGTACGAGTGGTTCGTCACGTCGCCGATCAACAACTACGATGTTGCAGTGAATGCGGGCCGCTACGCGCACTACAGCGAGACATACGACGGCGAGGGCGGAACGCTCACGCTCGACTTCTGGCCGCTCGCGTATCATCTCGAGGCCGCGAAGCGCCAATGGGCGCAGGTGCATCCGATGCTGAAGTGCTTCGAGCACTGGTTCGGTCCGTACCCATGGTATGCCGACGGCTACAAGCTGGTCGAGGCACCGCACCTCGGAATGGAGCATCAGTCCGCCGTCGCATACGGCAATCATTTCCACAACGGCTATCTCGGACGTGATCTCTCGCAGACCGGTCTCGGACTCGGCTGGGATTTCATCATCGTCCACGAGAGCGCGCACGAATGGTTCGGCAACAGCATCACGACGAAGGACATCGCCGACTCGTGGGTGCACGAGGGATTCGCGAACTACGCGGAATCGCTCTATGAAGAGTGCAAGGACGGAAAGGAAGCGGGCGCGCGTTACGCCATTGGCCTGCGCGCGACGGTCAAGAACGATGCGCCCATCGTTTCGGAGTACGGTCTCAATCGCGAAGGCTCGGGCGACATGTACAACAAGGGCGGCAACATGCTTCACACCATTCGCCAGCTCGTGGGCGATGATGAGAAGTGGCGCTCGATCCTGCGTGGGCTCAACAAGACGTTCTGGCACCAGACGGTCACCGGCGCGCAGATCGAGAGCTACATCAGCGCGCAGGCGGGCATCGACCTGAGCAAGGTGTTTGCGCAGTACCTCACGACCACGCAGATCCCCGTGCTCGAGTACAGCACCCGGAACAACACGCTCACCTATCGCTGGACCAACGTCGTTCCCGGATTCGACATGCCAGTGCGCGTGACGCTGGCGGATTCGAGCTGGTCCCTCATCCGGCCGACGACGAAGCCGCAAACGGTGAAGCTCGCCCTGCATGATCCGGCGAGCTTCCGTGTGGACGAGAACTTCTACGTGACCGCGCGCCGCACGGGCGCGCGTCGTTGATATCTCAGTACTGTACCATCACCGCTTTTCGATCGGCACTCGCACGTGCGTGTCGGACCACGCGATGTCCATCGTTGCTTTCGCCGCTGAAGCTTTCGACAGCGTGATCGTCAACTGCTCAGCAGGCGTTGCAAGATGCTCGCTCGCGACCATCCCGCTACCGATGTCCTTCGTCTGCACTGCCGCATCGATCGGCACACCCCAGCGCACCGGTTCCGAATTGACCACGATCTTCCACTCCTTCGCCCCAGGCACTGCGTAGAGCGAATACCACCCCGGCTCCACCTTCACGCCCGCGATGCTCGCCGCGAACGGCACGTGAATTACCGTCGCCTCGTCGGCACCGATGCGCCACGGTTCCCCATATGGCAGCAGCTTCCCCATGATCGCGCGCCCGTTCTGGTGCGGTCGGCCGTAGCACACTTTCACCGTTCCGCCCTCGAGCGCGACCGCCGCCGAATCGTGCGGGCTCTTTCGCTGCGCAACGCGCTCGGGCTTTTCCTGCAACGTGCATCCGTCCGATCCTTGCGTCACTGCCAGACCCGGCGCGCGACGCGCTGCTACCAGCGCCAGCGCGAGCGTGACACTGCCCAGCAAACGAGAGCTCCTGAGATGCATTCGATCCTCCGATAGATGACGGCGCGCCCCGTGCATACACCGGTGCGCCGGCGATGTCCCTGGCCCCAAAGCTAGCTCGGCGTCGCCCGTACACTCAACACGCTACCTTACATCGATGTCCGATTCCGCACTGCGCACGCTCGCCGATCGTCTCGGCATTTTACCTGAATACCTGGACCAGACAGGGCGCGAGACGCGGACGACGTCGGACGAATCGCGAGTCGCGATTCTCGCCGCGATGGGCTTCGATGCGTCCACCGACGCGCGCGCCGTCTCGGCACTCGATCTCCTCGATGCACGCGAGCTCTCGCGCGCACTCCGGCCGGTGCGCGTGCTCGTGCACGACTCGTCGTTCTCGCTGCCTTCACCACGCGCGGTGCTCACCCTCGAGCGCGGCGGCGAATGGCGCCCCGGCACCGAGCTCCCACTCGGCTACCACACCCTCACGATCGGCGACGACACGCAGACGCTCATCGTGGTGCCCCCCAGGTGCATGCAGCCCGTGCGCCGCGCCATGGGCATCATCGTCAACCTCTACGCCGTTCGGAGCGATGAGAATTGGGGGGTCGGGGACATCACGGACCTTGGCACCATCGCCGAGTGGGGCGGGGAGAAAGGCGCAGCGTTCGTCGGCGTGAACCCGCTGCACGCACTGCGCAATCGCGGCAACGACATCTCGCCGTACAGCCCCATCAGCCGGCTCTACCGCAATCCCATCTATATCGACGTCGCCGCCGTTCCCGAGCTCAACGAATGCACGGACGCGCGTGCACTGCTCGATGATCCCGACACGCAGCACACGCTCACGACGCTGCGCGCGAGCACCTTCGTCGATTACGAAACCGCATGGTCGCTCAAGCGACGCGCGCTCGAGATGCTTCATCGCACCTTCGTCATCCGGCACCGCGACGCACGCTCCGGACGCGGACGCGACTATCGTGCGTACATCGAGCAGGAAGGCACGACGCTCGTGAACTTCGCCACCTTCTGCGCGCTCGAGGATCACTTCGGCGCCGATCAGGCAACCGCCGGGTGGCCGCAGTGGCCCGAAGAGTTTCGCCACCCGGCTTCGCCCGACGTCGTCGCCTTCCGCGCCGCAAACGAGAGCGCCGTCGACTTCTATCGCTGGCTCCAGTTCGAGCTCGATCGCCAGCTCGGCTCCGCCGCAAAGCTCGCGCGCGAGTCCCGGCTCGGCATCGGCATCTATCAGGATCTCGCGATCGGCGCCGCGCCCGACAGCGCCGACGTCTGGGCATTCGGCCACCTCTTTCTGCGCGGCGTCTCAGTCGGCGCGCCGCCCGACGGCTACGCGCCCCAGGGTCAGAATTGGGGGCTGCCGCCGATCGATCCGCGACGACTCGTCGAGGATCGCTATGCATTCTGGATCGCGCTCATCCGGGCGACGCTCCGCCACGCCGGTGCGCTCCGCATCGATCATGTGCTCGGGCTCTTCCGCCAATTCTGGATTCCGCAGGGAATGTCGGGAAAGCAGGGCGCCTACGTGCGCTTCCCCACCGAGGAGATGCTCGGCATCCTCGCGCTCGAGAGCGTGCGGCACCGCGCGCCCATCGTCGGCGAGGATCTCGGCACCGTTCCCGAAGAGGTGCCCGGAGTGCTCGAGCGTTGGGGGATTCTCTCATCCCGCGTGATGTACTTCGAGCGCGAGAGCGACGGTCGCTTTCGCCCCGCATCGTCGTATCCGAAGCTCTCGCTCACGACCGCGGACACGCACGACATGGCCACGATTACCGGCTTCTGGACCGCGCGCGACATCGAGCTGCAGCGCATGGCGGGACTCATCGAGTCCGATGAGAGCGCGGCCGCTGCACGCGCGCATCGCGACAACGAGCGCCGCTTCCTCGTGGAGCGGCTCGTGGCCGAGGGCGCGCTGAAGGAAAGCGATGCCGCGGCACCGAGCAACGCGGAGCTGCGCGGCGCGGTCCACCGCTTTTTGTGCTCGACGCCGGCCGCGCTCGTCGGCATTTATCTCGAAGACCTTGTCGGTGAGCGCGAGCCCGTGAATCTCCCCGGCGTCGGGCCGGACATCTTCCGCAGCTGGACGCGCAGGCTCTCGCAACCGCTCGCCGCCATCACCACCGATCCCGAGGTTGCGACGGCGTTCCCGGATCCCGTTCGCGCTGGCCGGTAGTATCGAGCTCCGGGCAAGATGACAATTCCGATTCGCGCGACGTATCGCCTCCAGCTCAACTCCACGTTCACGCTGGAGCGCGCGCGGGCCATCGTGCCGTATCTCGCGAGGCTCGGGATCTCGCACATCTACGCGTCCCCGGTGCTGCGCTCTCGCCCAGGAAGCACGCACGGCTACGACGTCGTGGACCCCACGCGCCTCGACCCCGAGCTCGGCAGCGACGCGAGCTGGGACGCGCTGATCGCCGATCTGCGCGCTCACGGTATGGGGCTCGTCCTCGACATCGTGCCCAACCACATGGGCGTTGGGGCGGACAATCCCTTTTGGGATGACCTCTTCGCGAACGGCCCGGCGTCCCGCTACGCGACCTGGTTCGACATCGACTGGAATGCGACCACGCGCGGTCTCGCGGGCCGCGTGCTCATCCCGATTCTCGGCAAGGAGCTCGCGGCGTCCATCGAAGCGAACGAGATCACTCTCGTACTCGAAGACGGGCGCTTCCGCATGAAGTACTTCGAGCAGAGCTTCCCGCTCGACCCCGCGACACTCCCGCTCGTCCTCGATCACGCGATCGCTGCCCTCGAGCATGAGGGTGATGCGAGCGATGCGGAGGAGCTCGCGACCATTTGCGCGACGCTGGCCGCATTGCCATGAGTGCGCAGCGGAATATTCCTCCACGGGTCGCGATGGCCACGCGCGACTCACCGCGCTGCTCGATGCTCAGGTCTACGCGCTGGTCTTCTGGCGCCGCGCCGCGCACGAGATCAACTATCGCCGCTTCTTCGACATTAACGAGCTCGTCGCGCTGCGAATGGAAGATCCCGCGGTGTTCGGCGCCACGCACCGACGCATCATCCAGTGGGTGAAAAACGGGCAGCTCGACGGCTTGCGAATCGATCACGTGGATGGGCTGCGCAACCCGCGCGCGTATCTCGAGCGTCTCAACGCAGCCATCCATCAGGTGCTCCCGGGTGTCGACATGCCGATCTTCGTCGAGAAGATCCTGTCCTGGCGCGAGCGGCTGCGACCCGAATGGCCGGTGGCGGGCACCACGGGCTACGAGTTCCTCGCGAAGGTCGACGCAATCTTTGTGAGTCCCGAGGGCCGCGCCGACATCGAGCACAGCTACCGCGCATTCCTCGGCATCCGCCGCCCGGAGCTCGGCTTCCACGAAGTCGCGGTGCGCGGCAAGGCGTTCATGCTCCGCGGCTCGCTTGCATCCGACGTGCAGCGGCTCGCGCGATTCCTTGCGCCGATCGCGCGGGCCGACGAGCGCACGCAGTCACTCACACGTGCGCAGCTCGCGGAGGGAATCGCGCGCCGCGCTCGAGCACGCGTTCCGAGAGGCGAGCTTCGCCGCCCTCATTCGCGCACCATTGCTCTCGCTCCTCGAACAGCTCTTCCTCGGCGACATGCGCTCGGCGAGCGACGAGTGGAGGGCACGGCGCGACGCGTTCGTGCTGAGATTTCAGCAGGTGAGCGGACCGGCAACGGCAAAGGGGATCGAGGATACGGCACTCTATCGCTACTCGCCGCTTCTCTCGCTCAACGAGGTCGGCGCGGATCCAGGGGGCGAGCTCCGGGACGCGGTCGGCTATCTGCACGACACGAACATCGAGCGGAGCACGCGGTG
>JBDTXN010000149.1:0-7293 GCA_040006175.1 Gemmatimonadota bacterium
ACTCGAGAATCTGCGAGCCAATGAGGAGGACGTCGGTGTCGGCGAGCGAGTACGGCCCGTCGATAAATACCCACGTGCGATTGCTCGAGCCGAGGTCGCGCACGAAGAGCGTTCCCTCGCGCACGACGAATCGTGCATGGATCGGCGAGAGATACTGATCGTCCTCGAACGAGAGATCGCAGGCGCCGCGTCCGACGGTGAGCTCCGACTTCTCGATCGCGATCGTGCGCTTGACCGCACCCTGCTCATCGAGCACGGAGATGTGCGTCGTCGATGCGGGGTGCGTGGCGGTGAAGGGGAGCGTCTTGGAGACGGCCTTCGTCACCGCCCCGGCTTCCTGCTCGAGTGACGTACCGCAGGTGGCGCAGAAGGTGTCGAGCTCGGGACGGATCGCCGAGCCGCACGTGACGCAGGACTGCGCGGTTGCGAGCTTCGCGTCCGTGCGCCGGCCGCAGTGCGCGCAGAACGGAAGTCCAGCTTCAATGACGCTGCCGCACCATCCGCAGCTCACCGTGTCTCCTTCGGGCGAGTGAGGCGTGAGGGAAAGATCGAGGGCGCGCGCAGCGTTGGACGCGCGTCTGCCGACGCTCGGGGACGGACGGTGCAGGTGCGGCGGCCGCGGGCCGACGGACGGCATCGCGGCCACGGCCGGAGCGCTGGCGGGCGCACTCGCAGTCTCGGCCGCGGCGCCGACGGGCTTCCCGCAGTCGATGCAGTACAGAGACTCGGGCGTATTCGAACGGCCACAGAATGCGCAGACGGTCAAGCTTGGGCCTCCAGGGAGCACCCCCGTAAGACGCGTGAATATACGGTCAGGTCATTGCGAAGAGCAATGAAATCAAACGCCGAGAACGACTTACCGCATCCGCAGTCTCCCTCCTTTCCGGGTGCGTGATTAGGTTGGACTCAATGCGTTCATCTCTCGTTGGCGTGTCGGTGCTCCTCACTGCCTGCGCGACCGCCACCACCACCACTACCAAGCCAACTACTCCCACACCCGAGGCCCGCGCCGAGGGGGCCGCGGCGTTGCCGCCGATCCCGCTGGTCACCGGTGCGCTCAGGCCACTGGTCGTCTATCCAGTCGCGAACTCGCTGGTCGAAGCTCGCGACTCGAACTTCATCTTCGGCTCGATAGGCAGCGGCCACGCCAAGCTCTGGATCAATGGGACGCCGGTAGCGGTCGCGCCGAACGGCGCCTTCCTCGGATGGCTTCCCGTGCCACCACCCGAGACGCCGCGCTACGAGCTCGTGGCTGTCGAGGGCGCGGATACAGTGCGCGTGGAGCATCCGGTGCGTCTCAAGCCGCCCCCGACTCGGCTCGCGACCGATGGTGCGCTCGCCTACGACACGACCTCGGTGACGCCAGGCGCCCGACTTGTCCTGCGCGACGATGACACCGTGCGCGTGAGCGTCCGCACAGCGCCGAATGCATCGGTGCTATGGCGCGGCGAGTCCGGCGCGGCGATAGCGCTCACCGCCGCGGGCACATCGTTCGCCGCGGACATGCCTGCGCGAATGCTGCGCGCGCGTACGGAGCTGCTGCTCACGCGCGGCGCGGACACGATTCACCTCGCGGTACCGCCGGTCGGCGTCGCGCTCGCGAATCAGTGGGCCATGCTCGGCACCGACAGCACCGGGGTCGACGCAACGGATCAGGAGCTCATCGGCCGCCCCATTCCGGGCGGCACGTACAAGTGGTTCCTGCTCCCGGGCACCGCCCTCGAGGTCACGGGGCGCACTGGCGATTTCTCGCGCGTGCGGCTCGACTCGGATCTCGAGATCTGGGTGACGACCGCCGATCTCCATCCGCTCCCGCCCGCATGGCTTCCGATTCGCCGCGTCGCGGGCAACGCGCGCCTCGAGTCGAAGCCCGAGTGGGTGGACCTGATCGTCCCGATGCCGGGGCGGCCGCCGTACTACGTCGAGGAAGGACCGCGCGAGCTCACCGTCACGCTGTACGGAACGTCGATCAACACGGATCTCGTGAATTACGGTGCAAACGACTCGCTGGTGAGCGAGACGAAGTGGACGCAGGAGACGAGTGACCGCGGGCACTTCACGCTGCACCTCTCGCAACCGGCGTACGGATATGTCGCGTTCTGGCAGAACGGCGCGTTCGTGCTGCGCGTGCGCCGCCCGCCTCGCATCGACGCCAGCGCTCCGCTCAAGGGACTGACGATCGCGGTGGATCCGGGCCATCCGCCGATCGGCGCGACGGGTCCCACGGGGCTGTACGAGCCCGTGCCGACGCTCGCGGTGGGGCTCGTGGTCCAGCAGCTGCTCGAGCAGCGCGGCGCGACCGTCGTGATGACGCGCTCCACGCCGAATCCCGTGGCGCTCGGCGATCGCCCCATCATCGCGCGCAAGGCGAATGCGAACGCGCTCGTGTCGATTCACCTGAACGCGCTGCCGGATGGAATAAATCCGTTCACCTCGAACGGTACGGGCGCGTATTACTTCCGCTCGCACTCCATTGCGCTCGCGCGCGACCTGCAGAGTGCGATGGTTGCACGCATGGGGCTGCGCAACCTCGGCATCAACTACGACAATCTTCGTCTCGCACGCCCCACCTGGATGCCCGCGGTGCTGTGCGAGGGCGCCTTTCTCATGATTCCCGAGCAGGAGAACGCGCTGAGGACGCCCGGTTTCCAGCGCCTGTACGCTGCTGCAATCGTGGACGGGCTCGAGAGCTACTTTCGGTCGTTGCCCACGCGATGATGTGCGGGCGCGCGCTGGCCGCGCTCGCGTTCGCACTGTGCCCCCTCACGAGCGCTTCTGCGCAGGTGGTGCCGAACGCGCACTGGCGTACGATCGACACGAAGCATTTTCACGTGCACTTCACGCCTGCGCTTGAACAGTCGGCGCGCCGCGCGGCGGTGAGCGCCGAGAGCGCGTACGCGAGGCTGGGGCAGACGCTGCACCCGCCGCGGGGGCCAATCGATCTCGTCGTCGCGGACAACGTCGACTTCGCGAACGGCTCGACGACGCCGTTCCCCTCCAACCGCGTCATCGTCTACGCACATCCACCGCTGGACGACCTGTCGCTCCGCTTTTACGATGACTGGCTTGCGCTGGTCATCACACACGAGCTCACGCACGTCTTTCATCTGGACCGCACGCGCGGATGGTGGCGTGTGGGACAGCACGTCTTCGGCCGCTCACCGGCGCTTTTCCCGAATCTGTATCTGCCGGGTTGGATAACGGAGGGGATCGCCGTCTACTTCGAGAGCGATCTCACCGGCTTCGGGCGCGTGGAAGGGACGTACGAGCAGATGATCATCAACTCCACCGCGCGCACGCGGCCGATGCTTGGCATCGACAAGTGGAGTCTCTCGACGACGCGCTATCCGTACGGCGACATCGCGTATGGCGACGGTGCGCTGTTCATGGATTATCTGGCGCGCACGCGAGGCGCACAGTCGATCGGGAAGTTCGTCGAGACGTCGAGCGGCACGACGATTCCGTTTCGCCTCAATCACATGGCGCACCAGGGGCTTGGCGTCTCGTTCAGCGATGCGTGGCGGAGGTGGACGGACAGCATCACGGCGAGCACGCCCGCCGAGCGCGCGCCAATGGCGGAGTGGCGCGACGTGACCACTGGCGGCTACTACGTCGGCTTTCCGCGATGGGAGCAAGACGGATCGCTGCTCTACATCTCCTCGAACGGTCGTCAGTCGCCGGCGCTCCAGCGTGTGCGCGCGAACGGATCGATCGAGCGGCTCTCGCGGCGCAATGGAAACGCGCCCAACGTCCCGCTCCCCGATGGCTCCGTGGTGTACTCGCAGCTCGACCTCGTCAATCCGTACGAAGATCGGTCCGATCTCTATCGCGAGAAGGACGGACACTCGACGAGGCTGACGCACGCCGCGCGACTCACCTCGGTCGACGCTCGCGCCGATGGCGAGATGGTCGCGGTGCGATTCGATCCCGGAACGACGTCGCTGGTGCGCGTGCGCCTCGACGGGTCGGCGATCGGGATGCTCACGAGCGTGTCGCCCGACACGCAGTGGGCGGAGCCCAAGTGGTCGCGACGCGGCGACCGCATTGCCGCCACGCGATGGACTCGGGGTGGCTACACGCAGATCGTCGTGCTCGACACGCTCGGTCACGTGCTGCGCGAGCTCACGCGTGATCACGCCTCGAACTCGCAGGCGGAGTGGGCGCCGGGTGACACGGCCATCGTCTACGCATCCGATCGCACCGGCGTGTCGCAGCTCTACGCGGAGCCGTCCGCCGGAAAGGAAGGCCCGCCGAGTGTGCGGCTCACGAACGTGACGACCGGGATCTTCTCGCCGGCGATCTCGCCGGATGGCAAGTCGATAGCGGCCGTGCGGTGGGAGAGCGACGGATACCACATTGGCGTCGCGCCGCTAAAACCGGTGCTACAGGGTCGCACCGGCGGGCCAGTGCGAATCGCCAAGGCGGATACCGCCGCGCCGACTCCGCCGGCGCTCGCGAGCACGGCGACGGCGCACGGATACTCTCCGTGGCGATCGCTTCTTCCACGCTATTGGCTGCCCTTGGTTGGTCAGAACAATTTCGGCGACTACACGGTGGGCGCGTTCACGAGCGGCAACGACGTGGTGAATCGCCACACGTACTCGGCACAGCTGCTGCTCGACTTTACTCGCTCGCAGCACACGGCACAGGCGAGCTACCGCTACGCCGGATTGGGGCAGCCCGTGCTGCAGGCGGACGTGGAGCAGTACTGGGACTCGTATCGCGCCGTGGATAGCGTGGGCGCCTTCGTCGGCAATCTCTTTCGGCGCACGCGAGATCTCGATGTGGGTGTCACGTTCAGCCGGCCGCGCGTGCGCACGAATGCGTACGTCAGCGTCTTCGGCACGTACGAGATGCGCGACTACACGTCCGATCCGGCGCCGCTCGTGTCGCAGATCGTCGGCCTCGAGGATCCGACCCGCCGCTACTGGATTGTCTCGTCGTCGGCAGGGTGGTCGAACGCGCAGGCATCCGCACTCTCGATCTCGCCTGAAGATGGAGTGTCCCTCGGCGTGAGTGGGCGGCTCAAGTGGCTCGACGCCGGCGGGCCGATCGCGTCGAAGAACGTTTCGGCGGCGGCAACAGTGTACAAATCGATCGACGCGGGCGGATTCGCGCGGCACGTGATCGCGCTGCGCGCGGCTGCGGGAGTGGCAGGTGGCGCCGAGCGGAACGAGTTCGACCTGGGCGGCGCGAGCGGTGCGAACATCTCGGCGCTCCCCGGACTTTCACTCGGCTCGCGGCGCACGTTTGCGGTGCGAGGCTTTCCAGTCGGGATCGAAAGCGGGACGCGCATCGTCGCAGGATCCGTCGAGTATCGTCTGCCATTCACTCGTCACCAGCACGCGTTCGGGCTGTGGCCCGTGTTTCTCGATCGCACATCCCTGTCGGTGTTCGGCGACGCGGGAAGCACGAGCGGCGGACTGGGTACCACGGGATCGCTCGCGGATCACTGGATCGCGTCCGCGGGTGCGGAGCTCGGGATCAATCTCGCGGTGCCCTACGACGTGCCATACCTTCTGCGCATCGGCGTCGCCGCGCCGGTGGTCAATCATTCCGGGCTCGGCGTCCGCTCGCCGAGCGTGTACGTCCGGCTCGGCTTCGCGTTCTGAGATTCCCCTTTACCGAGAGAGCGTTTCGTGACCATCGATAGCAGCGCGTACATCCATCCGCTCGCCGCCGTCATGGGCGACGTCACCCTCGGAGCGCGCGTGTCCGTGTGGCCTACTGCGGTCATTCGCGCCGACAGCGCGGCAATCATTGTTGGGGCAGATAGCAACGTGCAGGACGGGGCAGTGCTCCACGTGGACGTGGGGCTGCCGCTCAGGATCGGTGCGCGCGTGTCGATCGGGCATCGCGCGGTGCTGCACGGAGCGACGGTAGAGGATGATTGCCTGATCGCGATGGGGGCGATTCTGCTGAATGGTGTGGTCGTGGGCGCGGGCTCACTGGTGGGAGCGGGCGCGGTGTGCAGGGAGGGGATGCGGATCCCACCGCGGTCGGTGGTGCTGGGGGTTCCGGCGCGGGTGGCGCGCGACGCGACGTCCGAGATCACCGAGCGAATCCGGCGCACCATGGAGAGCTATCTGGAGCTTCTGGAGGAGTACCGGAAGGGAAAATATCCAATGCTCAACCGCACGTGAAAGCGGGCAAGGGCGGCGAACGAGCGCGGGCGGGGAGGAGAGCTGGCGTGAAGCGGCAAGAGGATGTGGAAAGGCGGGTGTTACGTCGGAAGTGTATGCGGCGTCGCTGTTTGGAGGGCTGGTGCCGCGCGAGGTGCAGCGCGTAACCGGTTAGACACTTGCGCTGGAGCGGCGAATTGTGGAGGGATTGTTGATGACTTTCGCCAGTTGCCGGTTTGTGATGTGGATAGCGCAAGTCATTGTACAACAGGGGTTTATGAAATGACTTGCGCGGAATCACGATCCCCAGTATTGTCCGCCCCCACGCCATCACGCCGTTTTTTTCTGATCGCCGTGCGCCACTTCAGGACCTCGCACCACGTCGCTTCGCCGCACCGGCCGCCGCCTCGTTTCCGCTAGATTTAAGCGTCCCGTTTGACAAGGAGTTTTTTCATCATGCCCCAGCCCGCTCGCCCCGCCGCACCGGCAGCCCTCAGCAAGAACGCACGGATTGTCCTCGAGAAGCGCTATCTGGTCAAGGACAAGACAGGCGCACCCACCGAGCAGCCGGAGGATCTCTTCTGGCGCGTCGCAACGGTGGTGGCGGAGGCGGATCGGCGATATGGCGCGAGCGAGGGTGCAACCGGCGCGGCGGCGGACGAGTTTTACCGGCTCATGACGGAGCGCCGGTTCGAGCCGAACTCGCCCACGTTGATGAACGCGGGGCGCCCGCTCGGGCAGCTCTCGGCGTGCTTCGTTCTGCCGGTGGATGATTCGCTCTCCAATGGGCAGACCGGCATTTACGACACGCTCCGGTCGATGGCGCTCATTCATCAGTCCGGCGGGGGCACGGGGTTCTCCTTTTCGCGTTTGCGTCCGAACGGATCGATGGTGCGTTCGACAACCGGCGTCGCATCCGGGCCGATCTCCTTCATGAAGCTCTACGACGCATCGACGGATGCGGTGAAGCAGGGCGGCACGCGACGGGGCGCGAACATGGGAATTCTGCGCATCGATCATCCGGACATCATGGAGTTCATCGCGTGCAAGGAAGACCTCACGCAGATCGTGAACTTCAACATCTCCGTCGCGGTCACCGCGCAGTTCATCGAAAAGCTGCGCGCCGGCGAGTCGTACGACCTCATCGATCCGGTCACGAAGGAAGTCACTG
>JBDTXN010000150.1:0-7260 GCA_040006175.1 Gemmatimonadota bacterium
CGCACCGGAAAGATCGTGCGACTGCCGGCGCCGCAGCAGTTCCTCGCGCGCGAGCGCAGCGCGGTGGAGGAGGCGTGGCCGGGCGATGTGATCGGCGTGGTCGACAAGGGGACGCTCCGCATCGGCGACACGCTCTCGCCCAACGGTGACGTCGAGTATCGCGGCATTCCGCGGTTCGCACCGGAGCACTTCGCGCGGATCATCGGCACGGATCCGATGAGACGGAAGCAGCTCGATGCCGGGCTGCGTCAGCTCACGGAAGAAGGCGCCGCGCAGGTGTTCTTCACGGAGATCGACGGCGGACCCAATCCGGTGATCGGCGCAGTGGGCATGCTGCAGTTCGACGTGATGCTCTTTCGCCTCGAAAACGAGTACGGCGCACCGTGCCGAATCGAGCGGCTGCCGTACCGCTACCCGCGCTGGGTCGAGGGACCGGAGGCGGCGATCGAGCGCGCGTCGCGTGGGAGTGGACGCATGCGGCTGTACGACGCGAAGGGAGCTTCGTTGCTCGTGTTCGATGAGCTATGGACGCTCAGAAGCACGCAGCAGCACGAGACGTCGCTCACCTTCCACGACGTCGCGCCGCAGTAGTCAGCGCTCCCCCTCGTGGACTAGGACACGCCGCCGAGGAAGGGAGCGAAGAGCGGCTCGACGTTCATCCCATCGCTGACGGGTGCATCGATGCGGAGCTCGATCCGGTCATCGGATGCGAGAATCGCGAAGTGCAGGAATGCGCAGCACTCCTGCTCGCGCTCGACGAGAGTCAGTACGTTTTCTGCTGCGGCGACGTCGTACTCCAGCCGCAGGGTGCCATGCTCGAGCTGGTGGTGGCGCAGAAAGCCGCGATTCAGCTCGGAGATCCAGCCCGTGCGAGTCGCCCGCTCCTCGTCGGAGAGCGAGCAGGCGATCGGAAGCAGATCGGTCATCGGACCTCGAGTGCTGAGGGAAGCTTGCCACCGGCCGTGAGATAGTCCGCGAACTCGTTGGGCAGATCGCTCGCGCGAATCGCCTGCACCGCCGCATCGAGATCGTACTCGACGCGTATGGTCTCCACGTTCACCCCCTTCTCATCTACGCCTAGAATGACGTAGCCTGCGCGATAGTCACCATCCTTTGGCCGCCCGACGCTGCCAGTGTTCACGAAGTGGACACCGTCGATGACGCGATGCCACGCCAGGTGCGTGTGCCCGAAACAGAGTACATCGCCCCCCTTCGCTCCGGCAAGCTCCCCCATTGTCGCCATGAAGCCGTCAGGACGGTCTTCAGTGAGATAGAGTGTGTTGATCGTCGGTGCGCCGTGCACCAGGATCACCGTTGGACCCGAGGTGTGGCCGCCCAGAGGGCGAAGATCGATGCGAAGGGGAAGTGATGCAAGCACGCGCTTCACGTCCGCAGTGACGTGCTCCTTTGTCCACTCGAACGACGCGTGGGCCAGCTCGGCCTGTCTGGGGTCCTCGTACGTACAGCCGCAATGCTCGTAGTCGAGGCCAACGGTCGAGTCGTAGTTCCCTGCGATACCGGGCACGCCCGCCGCAAGAAGTCGCCGCACCGTCTCGTTCGGCCACGGCGCGTAGCCAACGAGATCGCCAAGGTGATACGTAGCGTCGACATCTGCCCGCGACGCGATGTTCTCGAGCACCGCCTCCAGTGCCGGCAGATTCGCGTGCACGTCGGAGATCAGCGCGTAGCGCATCAGGTCGTCTCGCCGAGCGTGAGACACATGACCGTCGCCGACGCGGGGCACGCACTCACGAATTCCTCCGTTCCGCGCACTGCCTCTGGCACGGACTCGCGCGTCGTCTTCACGAAGCCGAAGCTCGGAAAGTAGCGCTCGGCCGTCGTCGTCAGCAGGTACAGTGCGTGAATGTTGCGCGACTCCGCCTCGGCGATGATCCGCTCGACGAGCTGACGTCCCAATCCACGGTCGCGCCAATCGGGAGCGACCGCTGTCGAGCGGAGAAGCGCATGCTCGCGGCAGAGCTCGAGGCCGACTACACCAACTATCCGGCCATCACTCTCCGCGACGATGAAGCTGCAGAGTGAGTCCGCAACGCCAACTACCGGAAGATCGCTGGCGACGAGCAGCGCTTCGATGGCTTGGAGGTCCTCGTCGCGTGCCGGGCGCAGTGTGGCGCTGGGGGTATCGATTGCATGTGTCATGTTCCACCAACCGACGAATAGGAGACCGAATTATCGAACTATGTACAGCAGTCGCTTCCGCAGCACGGCGCAGTGCTCAGCGCGGGCTTCTTCGCGCGCACGAACGCACTCAGGAACTTTCCGTCGACTTCCTGCGCAACTGCGTCCACGTCGAGTCCGGAATTCGCAAGAAATGCGGCGGCATCCTTCGCCTCATAGAAGCGTGTCGGCTCGAAGGTGGGATTCTCGAATCCGACCTCCTCGAGAAGCCGTGCGAACTCCGATTCCTCGAGCGCTCCAGCGATGCAGCCGACCCACAGCTCCATGCTCTGTCGCACAGCGGCCGGAACCTCGCCACGCACGACGACGTCGCTCACGGCGAACCGCCCACCGGGCTTGAGCACGCGAAACGCCTCCGCGAGCACCTCCCGCTTGTCTCCCGAAAGATTGATCACGCAGTTGGAGATGATCACATCCACCGATGCATCCGGAAGAGGGATGGACTCTATCTGCCCTTTAAGGAACTCGACGTTTTCGACGCCGGCCTCCGCCTGATTGCGACGCGCCAACTCGAGCATCGAGTCCGTCATGTCGAGTCCGTAGGCTTTGCCCGTCGGGCCGACCCGGCGTGCGGAGAGCAGCACATCGATTCCGCCACCCGAGCCCAGATCGAGCACGATCTCACCCGGTGCGAGCTCCGCGAGTGCGGTCGGGTTTCCGCAGCCGAGCGATGCGAGCACGGCAGCCTCGGGGAGCTCGTCTATCTCGCCATTGACGTAGAGGTTGGACGTGATCGGATCGGTCTGACCGTCGAACGCGGCACCCCCGCAGCACGAGTTGATCGTACCAGGCTGCGGCGCGCAGCACGCGCCACCCGCGGACTGCGGAAGCTCGGCGGTCGCGAGCACGCGCCTCGCGGCGTCTCCGTACTTCGCGCGCACGACCTGGGTCAGCTCCGGCGTATCCGACATCGCATCACCTATGATCAAATTTCGTTGATGGGTAGTGCACGAGCGTAAGCGATTACCTCGAAACGATCAGCAGCAGCGCCCCATCTTCCGGAGCTCGCGTCTCTGCGTGGTGGGTTGCAGCGAGACGCTGACGTCGTGCAGCCCGGCCAGCGCTTCCGGCACGATTGCGTAATACGACCACCGGCCTTCCTTGCGGTCGGTCACCAAGCCTGCCTCTTTGAGCACTCGCAAGTGAAACGACAGCCGCGACTGCGCGGCTTCCAGCTCATCCGTCAACTCGCACACGCAGCGCTCACCACCACGTAGCATCTCCATGATCTCGAGACGCGTCTCGTCGGAGAGTGCATGAAACAACGCTGCGGCGCGCGCGAGCTTGGACTCCACTGCGGTTGTCATGGGCCGTAACATATCAACAAATGTTGATTAGTCAAGATGTCGGATATCACTCCCGCTGGCGCGGCAGCCCTGTCTCCCGCAAATCCGACGGATAGTCCGGCGGTTGCACCGGCGGCGTGCTTGCCTGCTCCGCGATCCGCTCCTCGTACTCGAGCACGTTGTCCGGCGTGTACGGCGTGTCGACCACCGGCATCGGCGCCGACGTGTACTTCGCACGCCAGCGGCCGATCGACTCGTCGATGCACTCGTCGGTGATCCGCGTGTCGTCGCGAGCGCCGTGGTGGCCGAGACCTCCGTCGATCGCGCGATTCGCCGGCTTCCAGATGCGGTACCACAGCGTCAGCGAGTCGTGCAGCGCACTCTCGCTCGGCGGCGCCCCATCGAGCGGCGATGCATCCAGCTCGAGGCGGCACGCAGTCGTCACGCGATCGACCATCCAGCGCAGTGTAAGCGTCGCGAGTCCGCGCTCCACCCAGGGATAGCCGCCGCCCACGTCGGCGTGCACGCCCGTGAACCATCGCTGCTCGATGCGCTGCCCGTGCTCGCGCGCGCTCGGCTGCTGCAGCCAGAGTGTCGGCACGAATGGGCGCCGCCGCTCGTCCACCGCAACCGCGTGAAACGCGCAGTCGACCCAGCTGCTGAGCGTCACGTCGTGAAACCCGACGAGGTGCGACGTGAGATGCCCGAGGAGTCCGACGGGAATTCCGAGCGAGCCGACGGTGTCCCACACGCCGATGCACGTGATGCGAAAGTCCGGATGCGAATGCTGCACGCGGAAATCCACCGAGAGCTGTGCGCTGGGCGCCGTCGCATCGCCGCGCCTGCGGTACAGCCTGAAGGCTTCATCGACGGCCGAACCAAGGCTCTTGCCGAGTGGCAGCTTTTCGGGATTGATGATGCCGCAGTTGCGCACGAGCCCCGCAAGACTCCGTACCGTGTACGCGCCGCGGCTGAAGCCGAAGAGGTACACGTAATCGCCCGGGTGGTAGTGATCGATGAGGAATCGATAGCACTCCTGGATGTTGCGATCGAGTCCAAAGCCGGTGGCGCCGCCGATCACGCGGTCGATGAAGCCGCCCGTGCCCACGCCCGGGTGATAGTAGGCGAGCTGCGGCGTGCCGTCGTTCGCGCGCGGCTTCACGAGCTGATACGTGAGCCACACGTTGGTCGCAGCCGAGCTGCCCACCGTGTCCGTTTCCTTCGTGCTGTTCCAGGTGCCGTCCGCACAGATGATGATGCGTTTGTGTTTCTGGCGAACGGCGCTTGACGAGAGGTTTTGATGTAGCTGTGACGGCGCCGTGAGCCCGCCGCGAGCCGGCGGCGTGATCTGCAGCGTCGGGACGCCGCGATCGCCGCCGGTCATCTGCCTTCGGTGAGCGCCTTCACGAGCTCACGGCGGATCGTCTTGCCGAGCCCCTCCTGACTCGTGAACGGGTGCGCCTTCCGCCATACGGGGAGCGGCACGACGGTTTTCGCCATCATCGGGTGACCGCCCGCGCTGCCGAAGGCACCGAAGCGCTTTCGGATTCGTTCGCCGAGCTTCGCGTTCGGTGACAGCGAGCGCAGGCTCATGGCGAACTTCCCGGCGAACACGCCGGACACGGCGGAGATCTCGGCGCCTGCCATACCGAGGCAGAACTCCGCGAGCTGCGCGACGATGTGCTCCTGATCCGCGGGGAGCGTACCCAGATGGAGGTAGGCAAGTCCCTGCCGCACACGCGCGTGCTCGAGCGCGACGCCGAAGCGGCGCAGCGCGAGCGGCCGGTACGACGGATGCTGAATGCGCCGCAGGGCGACATGGTCGGCGCGCGCAAAGAGGAGCGCGAACATCTGCAGGTCCTCGTCGCTGGCGGCGCGCGACAGCGACTTGGTGTCTGTGATAATGCCGTAGAGCAGCGCCGTCGCGAGCTTCGTTGTCACGCCATCCGCATTGGCGGCCAGCAGATATTCAGCGGCCATCGTCGCGCTCGCACCGTAGTTCGTGCGCACATCGCGGAAGCGCGCGCGATACGAGCCCGTGGTGGGATGATGGTCGATCACCGCCGCGACGTTCGGCAGGCCATCGCCAAAGTACGGCGGCTGCACGTCCACGAGCACGAGCGGCGCGAGCAACGGCAGTCGCGCCTTCGAGACGTGGCGCACCCGCTCACGCAGCTCGGCGATCAGCCGCTGGTTCTCGGGGCGCGTGATCTGTCCGGCCGTGACTATCGGCGATCGCGCCGCGGAGAATCCGAGCGTGCGTCGCAGCGCGAGTGCGGAGGCGATCGCGTCGGGATCCGGATCGTTCTGCACGAGAAACGTGCATCGCGTTGCGCCCGCGAGCGCGCGCCGAAGCGCGCGCAGTCGCTTTCGCGCGGCAGGGTCCGCGCTTACGAGCCCGGCGAGTCTGCTGTGGATGAAGTGACCGCGCTGACGTCCTGGCGTCATGTCAGGCGTTCAACGGAGCGCGTGGCGCGCAGCGATCAGGGTCCGCTTCGAACAACATATCGTTCGTCGTAGCGGTCCATGGAGTCGCGAATGACCTTGATCGCGTACGGCGCCTGCTCCCAGCCGATGGTCTGCACGCGCTTCCCTTCCAGATCCTTGTAAATGTGGAAGAAGTGCTCGACCTCGCGCAGGTAGTGCTGAGGAATGTCCGCGATGTCGAAGTACTCCTCGTAGAAGGGGTCGTTGCTCGGCACCGCGAGAATCTTGTCGTCGGCTTCGCCGCGGTCACTCATCCGCAGCACGCCGATCGGCCGTGCATCGATCTGGCATCCGGGAAACGTCGGCTCATTCAGAAGTACGAGAATGTCGGCCGGATCGTTGTCCTCGGCGAGCGTGCGCGGGATGAAGCCGTAATCGGCCGGGTAATGGACGGCCGAGTAGAGCACGCGATCCAGCTTGAAGAGTCCCGACTCCTTGTCCAGCTCGTACTTGTTTCGGCTGCCACTCGGGATTTCGACGACTGCGGTGACCTTCTCGGGAGGATGAGATCCGGCCGGGAGGCCGTGCCAGGGATGGATCAACGCGCAGCCTCTGCGGGCTGGTGCACGTTCTCACGCTGCATCGTCCCCTTGTAGCTCATCGGCGCTTCGTCGACTCCGAAGTTGGACTCGTTGAGCGCTGCGATGCGCGCCGTCTCATCGGCCGAGAGATCATCGAGGTCGCTGGCTGCCGCGAACTCATCGAGCTGCTCGCCGTCGTAGATGTTCGGTAACGTCGAGACGATGCGCGGCTCGGCGAGCAGCCACTTGAGCGCGGCCTGGCCCAGCGTCATGCGCTTCGTCAGGAAGTCGAGGGTGCGCACCTTCTGAATTCCGTTGATGAGCCAGGCGCGCGGGCGGTGGCGCCGATGGTCGTTCTCGGCGAACACGGTGTCTTCGGTGTACTTGCCCTCGAGCATTCCGGAGGCGTGCGTCACGCGCACGTTAAAGACGCAGTCGGGCGCGTGCGCGCGCGCGGCGTCGATCATCGCGGTGCCGGGATGCTGCTCGAGGATGTTCCAGATCATCTGGATCGTGTTGATGTCCGGCTCGCGCTCGACGAGCTCCACCGCCTCGTACAGCCATCCAATTGCGGGGCCGAAGGCTGCGCCCCACGCGCGAATTTTTCCTTCGCGCACGAGCTCGCGCATGGTCTCCCAGATCTCGGGCGTGCGCACGTGGTCCATCTTGATGTTGTGGAGCTGGAGCACATCGATATAGTCGGTGTCGAGACGCTCGAGACACTTGTCGACGGCGAAGCGCATGAACTTCGGCTCGAAGCGCTGCGG
>JBDTXN010000151.1:0-7246 GCA_040006175.1 Gemmatimonadota bacterium
CGATCGCGCTCGCTCAAGATCGCGGTGACGAACGCCGCGCTCCAGGATTTGCGCGCCCTGCTCGGCACCGAGCGCGTTAGACTCGTCCGCGGGAGCTGAAGCATGAGCACGTCGATTATGGAGTTCGAGAAACCGATCGTCGAGCTGGAGAGGCAGATCGATGAGCTGAGACGGACTGCTGAAAAGCGCCAGCTCAGCATGGAAGACGAGATCGTGCCCCTCGAGCGCAAGCTCGACGAGCTCCGGCGCACGGTGTACACGAGCCTCACCCCGCTGCAGCGCGTGCAGGTGGCGCGCAATGCGCGTCGCCCGTTCACGCTCGACTACCTGCAGCTCGCCTTCACCGACTTCATCGAGCTCCACGGCGATCGTCTCTATCGCGACGACGCAGCCATCGTCGGCGGATGGGCGCGCCTCGATGGCGAGACGGTGATGGTGATCGGCCACCAGCGCGGACGCGACACGAAGGAGAATCTCAAGCGCAACTTCGGCATGCCGCATCCCGAGGGCTACCGGAAGGCGCTGCGTCTCATGAAGCTCGCGGAGAAGTACCACATCCCGATCATCACGCTCATCGACACCCCGGGCGCGTGGGCGGGACTCGGCGCGGAGGAGCGCGGACAGTCCGAGGCGATCGCGCGCAATCTCTTCGAGATGAGCCGCCTCGAGGTTCCCGTCATTGCCACGGTGATCGGCGAGGGTGGCTCCGGCGGCGCGCTCGCGCTCGGCGTCGCCGATCGCGTACTGATGCTCGAGAACGCGGTCTACTCGGTGATCACGGTCGAAGGGTGCGCGGCGATTCTCTGGAAGGATGGCAAGAGCAACGAGATGAAGGAGCGCGCCGCCAAGGCGCTGCGTATAACAGCGCCCGAACTGATGGAGCTCGGCGTCATCGACGAGATCGTGCCCGAGCCGATCGGCGGCGCACACGTGAACCACGAGGCATCCGCACGCTCGCTGCAGGAGGCGCTCGTGCGCAACCTCGAGGAGCTGCGCCGATTCCGGCCCGAAAAGCTCGTGCGCCGTCGCAGGGAGAAATTCCTCTCGATGGGCGAGTTCACGGAGTGATCGTGGCTCCGCATCTCATCGAGGTCGCATTCAAGGGCAAGCGCAGGGAGTTCTTCCTCTGGGAAGGCGAGGAGCTTCCGCGCGTGGAGTCGCCCGTGATCGTCGAGGTGGATCGCGGCGAGGATTTCGGCCGCGTCCACTCGATCGGCGAGCGCGCGGCCGCACGCTGCGGCGGGTGCGCGCACGGCTGCGGCACCGCGGCGCCCGAGCGCAAGATGCTGCGCGCCGCGACACCCGAGGATGTACGCCGTGCCAACGAGCTCCCGGATGAGGAAGAGAACGCGCGGCGCAAGGCGGCCGAGCGCGTGAAGGCGCACTCGCTCGTGATGAAGGTGTCGGACGCCGAGTGGCAGTGGGACCGAAAGAAGCTCACGTTGTACTTCACCGCCGAGAAACGGGTCGACTTTCGTGCCCTCGTGCGCGATCTCGCCGCCGCGTTCCGCACGCGCATCGAGCTGAAGCAGATCGGCGTACGCGACGAGGCCAAACGCCTGGGTGGCATCGGCCGCTGCGGACGCGAGTACTGTTCCGCGTCATGGCTCCCCGAGCTGCGACCGGTGAATCTGCAGGTCGCGAAGGATCAGCATCTCTCGCTCAACCCGAGCCAAATCTCGGGTGCGTGCGGGCGGCTCATGTGCTGCCTGCGCTACGAACACGACTACTACGTGCAGAGCAGGAAGCGCTTCCCCAAAGAAGGACGCATCCTCGTGACGTCCGTGGGCGAGGAGAAGGTGCTCGCCAACGACATCTTCGGCGATCGCGTGACGCTCCGCGGCCCCGAGGGCGACATGCGTGTGGTACCGCTCGCGGAGCTCAAGGCGGAGCTCGAGCAGCGCGCGAGCGCCGTCGAGGAGCACGAGGACGAAACCGCAGCCACCGAGCCGCTCACCGAAGCGGTGCTGGATGACGAGCCGCCGGAGCGCGCGAACGGGGGCACGCAGCGCGCGCTCGCGCCGCTGCCCGGTGAGACACCGGCGGGCGAGGCGACGGACCGGCGCCCGCACAGGCGACGCGGACGGCGCGGCGGACGGCGCGGACGGCCGCCTGCGGGCGGCGAGAGCCCGCCCGCGACACCGGAAGGCGAATAGCGTGGCCGAGTACTACCTCACGACCGCGATCGACTATGCCAACGGCGATCCGCATCTGGGCCACGCATTCGAGAAGATCGGCGCGGACGTCATCGCCCGCTATCACCGCATGCTCGGCGAGCAGGTCTGGTTCCTGATCGGAATGGACGAGCACGGGCAGAAGGTCGCGCAAACCGCCGCGGACCGCGGGCTCACGCCACAGACGCTCGTCGACGAAGTCGCGGAGACGTTTCAGGCGATGTGGCGAAAGCTCGGAATCTCGAATGACCAGTTCATCCGCACGACCGCGCCCGCGCACACGTCGGGCGTGCAGGCGCTCATCGAGCGCATCTTCGAGAAGAGCCCGACCGACTTCTACGAGAAGTCGTACGAGGGCTACTATTGCGTCGGGTGTGAATCATTCAAGCAGGACAACGAGATCGTCGATGGCCGCTGCGTGCTCCATCCCACGCGCGTGCTCGAATGGGTCGAGGAGCGGAACTGGTTTTTTCGGCTGAGCGCCTATCGCGATTTTCTGCTGGAGCACTTCGCGAAGCACGAGCGATTCCTCGAGCCCACGTCGCGACGAAACGAGATTGTCAGCCTCCTGCAGCAGGGGCTCGACGACGTCTCGGCCAGCCGCGCGCGACTGGAGTGGGGCGTCCCCTTCCCACGCCCGACGAGAGATGGCGAGACGCAGACCACGTACGTGTGGTTCGACGCGCTGCCGAACTATCTCACGGCCACTGGCTTTCCTGGCGCGGAGCCACGACAGCACTGGCCCGTGCAACTGCACGTCATCGGCAAGGACATCACGCGCTTTCACTCGGTGATCTGGCCCGCGATGCTGCAGGCTGCGGGGCTTCCACTCCCCGAACAGATCTGGGCGCACGGCTTCGTGAACCTCGGCGGTGAGCGCTTCAGCAAGAGCGCGGGTGTGAAGCTCGAGCTCGGCGAGGCGATCGACCGCTTCGGTCCGGACGCGTTCCGATATTTCCTGATGCGCGAGATCCCCTTCGACGCCGACGGGAACTTCTCCTGGGAGCGCTTCGAGGAGCGGTACACGTCGGACCTCGCGAACGGCTACGGGAATCTCGCCAGCCGCACGATCGCAATGATTGAGAAATACCGCGAGGGCGTGGTGCCGTTACTCGTGCGAAACGACGCGTACGAGGAAGATGTCCGCGACATCGACCGGTACCGCGTGGCGATGAGCGGTCACATGCTGCACGAGGGTCTCGCTGCGGTCTTTCGCAATGTCGGTACAGCGAACGAGTACGTGACGCTGCAGGCGCCGTGGAAGCTCGCGCGCGATCCTGCGTCCTCCGCTGCGCTCGACGAAACGCTCGCGACGCTTGCCCGAAAGCTCGCGATTCAGACCGTGCTGCTCGCCCCGTTCATGCCCGTGAAGGCGCAGGAGGTATGGGAGCAGCTGGGCGGTCCTGGAGCGGTAGCGAAGCAGCGCCTGGCGTCGCTCCAGACGCTCGATCCCACCGGTTGGAAGGTGACCAAGGGCTCGCCGCTCTTCCCGCGCGAAGCAGCCCCGGCGGAATAATTCGTTTCACCATAAGTCAGTACGACAGAGTGGCTTGGTCGTTGTCTGGGGCGGCAGAAAATCCCCGCGGAAAGAGCTCTTACACGCGTGACCGAACCCCTCGCGTGAAAGTCTTTTCCGTGTAGAGTCGCCAGGACCTCCCGGAGAGCCGCATGCCCCCTCAGCGCCGCTGGACATTTCTCGTCGTACCGCACGGATCGGACTCTCCACGCAGCTTTTCGCTCTCCGAAACATTCGTCAAACGCCTCGCGATCTGCGCGAGCGCCATCGGGCTCGTGGCGGCAATGGGCGTCGGCGTTGCCTTCAGCCACGTCGCGCTGAATCTGGGCCGCACTGACACGCGCGGCGCATCCGGCGAGCTCTCGCTGATGCAGGCGCGCATGGACAGTCTGGATGACACGCTGCGCGCGATCACGCGCCGCGATCAGCAGATCCGGTTGCTGGCCGGGCTCTCCGCGGATTCGGCCGCACAGAACGCCGACAGCACCGGCCCCACGCTCGCGATCGGCCACGTGAGCGAGATGACCGTCGGGAGCTCGAGCGACATCGACGGCATGATCAAGCGCGCGAACTCGCTTGCGGCGAGCTTCGCCGAAGTGACGGGAACGCTCGCGCACAACAGCGAGCGGATGGCGCGAATTCCATCCATCATGCCCACGGCAGGATGGCTGTCGAGCAACTTCAGCCTCTCCCGCTTTCACCCGATTCTGCACTACGCGCGTCCGCACGAGGGGATCGACGTGAGCGCCCCGATGGGTGCGCCGATCGTCGCGCCGGCCGGCGGCGTCGTCCAGCGTGTCATGTGGGAGACGGGCTATGGAAACGTCCTCGAGCTCGATCACGGCGACGGCATCGTGACCAAGTACGCGCACTGCTCGAAGATCGTGGTGCGGCCGGGGCAGAAGGTGAAGCGCGGCCAGATCATCGCCAACGTGGGCAGCACGGGACTCTCGACGGGCCCGCACGTGCACTACGAGATCCATGTGAACGGAAAGGTGGTCGATCCGCTCACCTTCGTCCTCCCGGACGGCGTGATTCCGGACTAGTCCGCGAGCAAATCGCGTCGCACTACGAAAACGCGCCCGATCGGGATTCCGATCGGGCGCGTCCTGCATCGTGGAGCGACTGCGTGGTGCGTTATGGCGCCGCTGTCACCGTGATCGGTATGTCGAGCGTAGTCGTCGCAAAGTCGTGATCGACGTCCACGTACGTCACCGTCACCGTCGTCGTGCCAGGCGAATAGCCCTGGAGATTGCCGTCGTCGTTGAGATGGGCGACATCCTCATTTGCGAACGAGAAGGTCATGTTGTCCCCTCCGTTCGCCACCACTACACCCTGCGGCTCGAGCGTCGCGGTTGGCGCCAGTGCAACGGCACCGTCGGCACCCGCCGTGATGTGATACGCCGTCGAGTCGTTCGAAAGCGAGACGGACGTGAACTCCGTGTTGCCGGTAACGGCGTCGAAATTCTTCTTTTCGCACCCGGCGAGAGCCACGCACGCTGCAACCATAGCGAGCATCAACTTCGTCTTATTCATAATGTCATGCTCCTCAAGACTGGAATGAATCGATCGCTGATCGAATGTGAATTCGTGGGATGCCTCGCGCCTGACCGGATTCGATCAGGCGCTCGGCGGGACGTGATCAGGTACCCACGCGATTCCGCTGTCCAAAGCAGGGCGCACCAGACGGGCTGGTGGGATGCTTCGGCCAGTTTGCATTCGCGAGCGGATCGGTTGGAGCATTCGTGTTCGTGGTCTCTTCCGTGAATCCGTAATTGAAGCGACCGGGTACCGCATTGAACGCGTTCGCGATACCTGCAGGCAGCTGAACGTTCGGTACGCACGTCCGGAGATAGTCGAAATACACTTCCGGATTCAGGAATCCGCGAGCGTACTTCTCATCCAGGATCGTGACGAGTAACCCGTTGGCGCCTCCGAGGATCGGTACCGAACCCGGCTCCCCGTAGTTGGAATGCTCCGTCTGCAGCTCGGTTGCGGCCAATCCCGCGTTTCCGAGCCGATAATGTGCCTCGGCGCTGAGCAGCAGGTTTTCGTAGTTGCCGACGATGATCATCGGGGTCGTTCCCGAGACCTTGAACAGCGACACGTTGCTGCCACCCGACAATGCCGGCGACGAGCCGACGTATGGCGACGTGTAGAGCTGCGAGAGCAGCACGTTGTCGTTGAGCGCCTGGAGCAGATTGATGTGAAGCTGCGAAGGCTCCACGTCACCTTTACGTGATCCGATCAGGAACTCGTAAAAGAGATTCTGCTCGAGGTTGTTCGAGGTGTGCTGCGTCTGGAAATCAGCACTCGGATCGGAAATGCCCTGAGCCGTCTCCGTCAATACACTGTTCAACTTCGTATTGTCGTACGACAGGTCGGCGTTCTCCGCCGTGTGCATGTAGTAGCGTGCCTTGAGCGTGTGGGCCAGGGCAGTCCACTTGTCGAAATCGTTTCCGTAGAAGAAGTCGACCGTATTGCCCGTGCCCTCGCCGTCCAGGTTGCTGATGGCCTGATCGAGCGTTGCCTGCACGTGCGCATACACGGCGGCCTGCGTGTCGAACACAGCCGACGTCCTTCCGGCCGAGTCATACGGCACGTCCCCGAAGAGATCGGCGGCCGTACCCATCAACAGCCCTTCGATAATCTGGAACTGTCCCACCGCCTTCAGGTTGCCATTCTCCGTTGCGTTGGCCTCGCCACGGCGCAGGTCGGCTAGACCGCCTGGACCGTAGATCGAGATCCAGGTCGCATCCGACGTCAAGTTGTCGGTGCCCGAGGCGTAGTTCGCATAGTTCGCCCACTGGCGGTTCACGCCCGCAATCTGATCCACCCATGTGGGCAGCAGGTTGAGTGGGTACGTCTCCCATTGTGCCATGAGCGCGACCTGCGCACCGATGAACAGCTGATCGGCCGAGGCGGTCGTAGGCAGATTGGGGTTGTTCTTACACTTGTCGCACGTCAGGAAGCTGTTGCAGCCGTACGTCGTGACTGCAGCAAGCATCGCGACGAGCGTGAGCGCGCGTGACTTCATCTTCATGTGCTCTCCTCCTCGCGAGTTAGCGGTTGAGTCCAACGGTGACTACGAACGAGCGCGTCTGCGGGTTGTTGAACCAGTCGAAGCCACCGACCAGCGTCGCACCGCCGAGCTGCGTCTCGGGATCAAGTCCCGCATAGTGAGTCCAGGTCACGAGGTTTCTGCCCGCCATGCGGAGCTCGATGCTGCTGAGTCCCAGCGAGTGCGAAACCCACGGCTGCGTGAACGTGTAGGCGAGCGACACTTCGCGAAGCTTGGTGTAGCCTGCATCTTCGATGAAATCCGTGACGTTGTCGCTGAAAGCACCACCGTCGCCTTCGAACCAGTTCTGGTCGATGACCACCGGTGTGCCCGCGCCAGGACCGGCAACCGCCGGATCGCCATGGAAGCCGCGAACCCCGTTTGCCGCCGGACCGAAGACGAACGTCTGACCGCGAATCTCCGTGTCCTTGTGCGTGCCATACACGTACAGCGCGCCACGCGTACCATCATACATCTGGCCGCCATGCTTGATGT